>JAFWJU010000005.1 GCA_017511465.1 Eggerthellaceae bacterium
GCCGTCAAGAAGAAGCTGCAATTGCTGCAGCGCCTCGAACAGCCATGCGAAGACGAGCAGGCGCTGTTGGATGCCGCCTTCGCCGCACAACCACGCAAGGTGATCGTCAAGCGCCCCGCCAAGGGCCCCTACCTCGCCGACCGCAAGCCCGACTATTCGCTTGCCGGCAAGGCCATCCGCTTCGACTGCTTCTCGATTGCGCGGTAAACCGCCTGCGTCATCGCGAGGGGCTGCGGTAGAACAGCATGGTCACCAAGGCCAGGGTATTGAACACCGCCACACACAGCAACATGGCCTGGTAGCCCGCCAAGCCCGGCATCGACACGATGAAATGCACGAAGATCGCAGGCGCGACCGTCGTGCCGATTTGCCGGACCAACGTGATGGTGGCGATGGCCGACGTGCTGTCCTGCTTGCTCGTGTTCTCCAAGATCATGTAGTTGGTCGGCGCGCCCATGGCCATGCCCATGCCGGCGCCGACGACGGCGAGGCCGGCCACGAACGTTGCGACGCTCGGCGCGGCGAGCGCAACGAACGCCAAGAACAGCAATCCGACGATCGATATGGCAAGACCCGCGATCAGCACGGGCTTGGGTCCCGTGCGGTCGATGATCTTGCCTCCGATGGGTGTGGTGATGAAGCTGGTCATGCCGATGGCCAGTATGTAGTAACCGCCCGAGCCCAGCGGGTCGCCCATGGCGTATTCGGCCAGCTCGGGCACGAGCACGAGCGATATGACGAAGCACCCGATGAAAAACGACACGATCATCGTGATGACGATGGGCCGGCTGTGGAAGTACTCCAAATGGAAGACGGGGTCTTCGGCTCGTGCCTCGACGAAGCGGAACGCCACGACGCACACGACGGCACCCAAAATGGGAGCGAGCACCGCAAGCGGCGACACGTCCTCGCCCGCCGCCTTCACGCCCAGCAGCAACAACAGCACGAACAGCGTGAACAGCGCCGAACCCGCAACGTCCATCTTGCCGCGCGCGGAATCGGTCTCGCTGTCGGGCAACAGCGTTACGGCGGCCACGATGACGGCCAGGCAGAACGGGATGCACAGGTAGAACATGGCCGGCCAGCGGTCCACGCCGAACGCCCCGATGACGGCGCTGCCCACAGCGGAGCCCAGCACGTTCGAAACGCCCATGACCGCTGCCGCGATGCCTAGCGCCATGCCGCGCTTCTCGGGCGGGAACGACGTGCCTATCTCGGCATTGGCCACGGGGATGACGCCACCCGCGCCCACGGCCTGCGCGACGCGGCCCACGAGCAACAGCGGGAAACCGCCCACAGTCTGCGACAGGCCGCAGATGATGGCGCCCACGCAGAAGACGCCCATGCACACCGTGAACACGCGCTTGCGCCCGCGGCGGTCAGCAACCTTGCCGATGACGGGAATGAGCGCCGCATAGAACAGCGTGTAGATGTTGATCATCCAAATGCCGACGGTGTCGTCGATGCCGAACCCGGCCTGGATGACCGTGCGCGCCGGCGACACCATACCCACGTACAAGCCGCCGATGAGCAAGCCCACCAGGTACGTTGCAAGGAGTATGCCCAGGTTAGATTCTCTTCGGTTCACGCGCTTCAAACCGCAACCCTCTCTTATTCGGGATAAGTATTGCACAATGTGCGGTATCGATGTAAGGCTGTGGGATAATGCCGCCATCAAGGTCATCGTTGGAAAGGCAACAGCCCATGCACTACGACTTCGATTTCGAGACGATGCTCGACCGTATCGGCAAAGACGCCATGGCCGTCGAATCGCTGGGAGCCCCGGGCGGGTTCGCACCAGGCGCGCCCAAGGAAGGCTACGATGCCATTCCCATGTGGGTCGCCGACATGAACTTCCCCACGGCGCCAAGCGTGACGCGAGCCATCATCGAGCGCGCGCAGCACCCGGCTTTCGGCTACTACCGGCCATCTGACGCGTACTTCAAGGCCATCATCGGCTGGCACGAGCGCCGCCATGGCGTCACCGGCATACAGCCGCACCACATCGGCTACCAGAACGGCGTACTGGGCGGGCTCGCATCTGCATGCGGGGCCTTCACATCGCCTGGTGACAAGGTGCTGGTAAACAGCCCCACCTACATCGGCTTCACGCACGCCATCGAGCGCTGCGGGCGGTTCTTGGAACTGAGCCCGCTCGTGCGCGACGATGAGGGCGTGTGGCGCATGGACTTCGAGGACATGGCGCGCCGCATCGAGCAAGAGCACATCAGCCTGGCCGTGCTGTGCTCGCCGTACAACCCCTGCGGGCGCGTGTGGGAACGTTGGGAACTCGAGCGCGCCGCCGAGCTGTTCGCCGCCCACGACGTGGTGGTCGTCGTCGACGAAATCTGGTCGGACATCATCCTGCCCGGCTACGAGCACATCTCGTTCCACACGATCAGCGAAGACGCGCGCATGCGGTCCATCACGCTGAACGCGCCGTCCAAGACGTTCAACTTGGCGGGCCTTATCGGCAGCTACGACATCACCTTCAACGACCGCCTGCGCGAGCGGCTGTACGCGCAAGGGCGCACGAGCTACTACAACGACATGAACGTGCTGTCGATGCATGCGCTCATCGGCGGCTACAGCGACGAGGGCTCTGCGTGGGTCGACGGGCTGAACCAGGTGCTCGGCGAAAACGTGCGCCTTGCATGCGACTTCATCGACGCGACGGAAGGCCTCGAGGCTTTCCGGCCGCAGGGCACGTACATGATCTTCGTCGACTGCACGCAATGGTGCCAAACGCACGGTCGCACGATCGACGAGCTTGAGCGCAGCCTGTGGGACGTGGGCGTCGCCGTGCAAGACGGCCGCATGTTCCACGGACCGTGCCATATCCGCATGAACTTGGCGCTGCCCACGCACAAGGTGAAAGAAGCGCTCGAGCGCATGGGCGACGTCCTGAAATAAGGAGCTCGAAATGGCAACAGCAGAAACCGGCAAGCTGGGGTTCGGGCTGATGCGCCTGCCACGGCGCGGGGTGAGGACCGACGTCAAGCAGTTCTCGCAGATGGTCGACCTGTTCATGGACGCGGGGTTCACGTACTTCGACACGGCGCGCGTTTACCCGGGTTCCGAAACCGCCACATGCAAGGCGCTGGTCAAGCGCTATCCGCGCGATTCGTTCACCATCGCCACGAAGCTGAACACCATGACGGCCCCCACGGGCGGCATGGCGCGCAAGCAGATAGAAACCAGCATGCACAACCTGGGTGTGGACTACCTGGACTATTACCTGTTGCACAACATCAACAACAGCTCGTGCAAAAGCTACGAGAACCTGGGGCTGTGGGACTACCTGCGCGACCTGAAACGCCAGGGCACGGTGCGCCAGATCGGCTTCTCGTTTCATGCGGGCCCCGATCTGCTGGACAAGACGCTGACCGAGCACCCCGACGTCGACTTGGTGCAGCTGCAAATCAACTACGCCGACTGGGAAAACCAGCGCATCGCGTCGCGCGCCAACTACGAGGTGGCCCGGTCGCACGGCAAGCCCATCGTCGTGATGGAGCCCGTCAAGGGCGGCAAGCTGGCCAACCCCGACCCGGGCGTGCGCGCGCTGATGGACAAGGCCGCCCCCGGCGCCAGCTACGCATCGTGGGCCATCCGCTTCGCCGCGGGGCTCGACGGCATACTCGCGGTTTTGTCGGGTATGTCCAACATCGAGCAGGCCAAGGACAACGTGGGATTCATGCGCGATTTCAAGCCGCTCGACGTCGACGAGATGGAAGTAATCCGCCAAGCACGCGAGATTTTGGGCAATTCGCTCGACATCCCGTGCACGGCGTGCGGCTACTGCATCGAAGGCTGCCCGCGCCACATCCACATTCCCGACGTGTTCGCTGCCATGAACAAGAAGCTCGTCGGCGGCCTCATCGACGAAGCGCGCGCCGACTACCGCAAAGCCGTGGAAGAAGGCAATTTCGCCAGCGCCTGCATCAAGTGCGGGAAATGCGAGGCCACCTGTCCGCAGAACATCAACATCATCGAGCAACTGCGCGAATGCGCCATTGAATTGGAATAAGCGGGGTGCCAAAGGGGAACACGGGGTGACAGCAGAATCGTCCCCCCTGTCACCCCTCTGTTCCACATTTATGAGTAATGGCGCCTGTCCCCAAAACTCATTCGTTATCTGCTAGAATTCGTTAATTGCGCGCGCATGACGAGCGCCTAGTGGATAAACCAACGCGGAGAGCCCATGTTCGCAGCCATAGCAAGTGTCCTTCAACTCATCGTACAGCCCTGTTACGAGCTCACCGGCAATTGGTGGGCCGCCATCCTTCTGTTCACGTTGATCACCAAGGTCATCCTCATGCCGATGGCCCTGTGGGTGCAGTGGAATTCCATCAAGATGGTGCAGATCATGCCCGCCATCAACCGCCTGAAAGTCAAGCATTTTGGCGACCGCGAGACCATCGGCGAAGAGCAGAACAAGCTGAACAAGGAACAGGGCTACCACCCGCTTTTGTCGCTCATCCCGCTGGCCATCCAGATCGTCATCCTGTTCGGCCTGGTCGACGTTATCCATTCCATCACCGACTCGGGCACGCCGGGCACGGAGTTCTTGGGGCTCGTTCCCATCGAGGACGGCGGCCTGTCGTGGATCATGCCGGTGCTCGCGGGCCTCTCGGCCGTGCTCATGGGCTTCGCGCAAAACCGCATCAACCCGCTGCAGCGCGAGCAGTCCAAGGCAGAGAAGAACATGACCAACGGCCTGTCCATCGCGCTGTCGCTGTTCCTGGGCATCTTCGTGGCCGCGGGCATGGCCTTCTACTGGATCTGCTCGAACCTGTCGGCCATCGCGGTGCAGGCCATCTGCAACGTCATCATCAAGCCGAAGAAGTACATCGACTACGATGATTTGGCTGCCAGCCGCGTCGAGCTTGACGAGCTCGAATCGCTCGACGCCGAGCGCAAGAAGAAGTGGTATCAGCGCGACCCGCTGGCCAAGCGCGAGAAAGCCGACTACAAGCGCTTCTTCACCGTCGTGGGCAAGCACATCGTGTTCTATTCGGAGGGCAGCGGCTTCTACAAGTACTTCCGCGGCGCCATCGAGTACCTGCTCGAGAATTCCGACGTCATCGTCCACTACATCACGAACGACCCCAACGACCAGATCTTCGGCATCGCGGAGGGCAACCCGCGCATCCGCCCGTACTACATCGGCGAGAAGCGCGCCATCACGCTGATGATGAAGATGGACGCCGATATCGTGGTCACCACGCTGGGCGACCTGGACAACTTCTACATCAAGCGCAGCTACGTGCGCAAGGACATCGAATACATCTACATGTTCCATCACATGACGTCGCTGCAGATGACCTCGACAAAGGGCGAATACGAGCATTACGACACGTTGATGTGCGTCGGCCCGCACCAAATCGTCGAGAACGAGGCCATGGAACGGTACTACAACACGCCTAAGAAGCGCGTCGTCGAAACAGGCTACGACCTGCTCGACCGCAACATCGCCGCCTACGAGGAGCTGGTGGCCCAAGGCAAGGCGCGCAACGAACGACCCGTCGTGCTGGTCGCGCCGTCATGGCAAGAGGACAACATCCTTGACCTGTGCATCGACAACCTGCTGGGCGGCTTGATGGGTCATGGCTGGAAGGTCATCGTGCGCCCCCACCCCGAGTACACCAAGCGCTACCGCCCGCGCTGGGAGGCGCTTCTGGCGCGCTACGCCGACGTGCCCGAGGACGAGCTGTACTTCGAACGCGACTTCTCGTCGAACACGACCATCTTCACGTCGGACATCTTGATCACCGACTGGTCAAGCGTGTTCTGCGAGTTCTCGTTCAGCACGCTGAAACCCACCGTGTTCGTCGACACGCCGATTAGAATCGGAAACCCCGAATGGGAGAAGATCTACCCCGAGGCCACCGACATCACGCTGCGTAACCGCGTGGGCGCGTCGTTCGACCCCGCCGACGCCGCCAACATCGGCCAGGCCGTCCAGGACATGCTGGCAAACCAAGCGGAATGGGCCGACAAGATAGAAACCGTTCGCAACGAGATGATCTTCAACCTAGGCCACGGCGGCGAAGCTGCTGGCGAGTACCTGCTGTCGGCCATCTTGGAGGCGCAAGCCAAGCGCAAGGGCGATAAAGCGGACGAGAAAACCGA
>JAFWJU010000030.1 GCA_017511465.1 Eggerthellaceae bacterium
CGCGTGTTCGAGCTAGTCTCTGCGCTCTTCTTGGGCCTCGGCGTGGTTGCCATCACGTATCTGGCAGCGTTGGCGTTCCAAGGTTATACCCCTACTTCGCACTTCATCGCCGCATTCGCTTTGGGACTGTTTCCCCTCATGCAGATGTTCATCCTCCTTCCCGGCGCCGTTTCCGATGCGCCCACCCATCTCTCCTCTATAGGACATTTGGACGACGTTTTGTCATATGGGGCGATTTCAAGCGAGGCGGTTCCCCCTGAAGCTCCAAGCCGTGTTTCGCATTCCGTTGAACTATCCGATGTTTCGTACCGGTATCCCACTGCCGATAAAACATCGCTCACGCACATTGACCTATTCGTCCCCCAGGGGCAGAAAGTCGCAATCATCGGTCAAAGCGGGTCTGGCAAAACAACGCTTGCAGCCATAATGAGGGGCGCGCTCAACCCCGTAGAAGGCGATGTAACGGTTGGAGGGCTTTGCATGCCCCACGCCGCCACCTGCGTCTGCTACATTCCCCAGACGCCCTACTTGTTTGATGCCACGCTGCGCGAGAACCTCGCTATCGCCAACCCGCAGGCATCAGACGCCGAGATGCTCGAGGCCCTTGCCAACGTCGGACTCGAAGACGAAGTCTCGTCCCTCAGCAGCGGGCTTGACACGCACATCGGCGAAACGGGAATCGGGTTCTCCGGCGGCGAGGCGCATCGCATAGCCATCGCCCGCGGCTTGCTTTCCCAGCGTCATGTCGTTTTGCTCGACGAGCCGTTCTCGGCAGTCGACCCAGCAACGGAGCGTTTGCTGCTTGACACGTTGTTCTCCGTGTTCGCAGACAAGACGCTTATCGTAATAACGCACCATCTGATGGACATCGAACGCTTCGATCGCATTGTGCTCATGCACGACGGTGCAATCGAGCTAGACGGCTCACCCGATTACCTTGCAGAAACCAGCACGCATTTCCGCGAGCTTCTCGGATTCGACCGTGGGGTGAGGATACGACAGCATGACGTTGGTTAATAACCAAATAGGGACTGTCCCCTTTTGGTTATTTGTCAATCAGCTCGCTCAGCCAATCGACGACGATATCGGCGTGCTCTTCAAGCTGCTGCTTCCGTTCTTTAGAGCATCCTGCGGCAACGCCCATGGTTCTTAACCCGAAATCGGACATGACGGCGATGGCGTAAGGCGCATCGTCGACGGCCCATGTCTGATCTCGTTTCGTTCCGAGAATTTCCAACGCGCGCTGGTAGATTTTGAAATCCTGTTTCGACACGCCGACTTCGTCGGTCGTGACCAAGTCCTCGAAGCAATCGAGGATCCCAGCTCGACGCAGCCCCGCCTCGAGATAGCGACGGGGACTCGACGACAAGACAACGCATGGCATGCCGGCATCGGCAACCGCCCGCACGAATTCGCAAGCGCCGGGCATGGCGTTTGATTCTTTCCCGTAAAAACGCAACAGGTGATCATCGAGATGAGCAAGCACGGCATCGGCGCTGGCTCCCACGCCGTACTTCTCATGGAAAATCCGCGCCGCTTCCTCGATGGGAGCCGAGTGTATCTCGTCTTCTTGTTCCTGCGTAAGCGGACCACTTTCGACAAACAGGTCGCGTTCCGCCTCGTCCCATGCCGCGAGCGA
>JAFWJU010000031.1 GCA_017511465.1 Eggerthellaceae bacterium
CCTTTCGACCGCATCTGCCATGGACTAAGGGCGCGAACGCCCCGCAGCTACAGACCCGAAAGAAACGCATAGATTATAGCGGATTCGGCACGTCATTCGCCCATCCACACCACAGCATCAAAAAAGAAGAAAGCGTGATTGACTGTGGGCGTCGGGGCCTGACGAGCTATCGCGGGCTGCGACGAAGTGCAAGCGAAGCGGGAGCGAGGACTGTTTGAGCCCGCGAAGCGGGCGAGTTCCACAGCTGCTTCGCTGGAACGAGGAGCGGTTAACCCGCGCTTGCGAGGAAGGCTCTGACGCCCGTAGTCGCTTAACCCTGGTAGTAGCGATGTTGCTCGTAGCGCGGTTCACAGCAGACGTTTATGCCCAGGCTGCGGTACAGCTGCTCGTCGTCAGTCGATATGATGACCGAGAAATACGCGTCGCATCCGCGCAATTGGCTGGCAGCGTTGATGGCATATGCGGCCATGGGGCTTGTGAGCGATGAGGTGGAAAGGGCGATGAGCATCTCGCGCGGGTGCAGGCGCGGATTCTGATGCCCCAGGTGCTCGGTGCGCAAGTTGCAGATGGGCTCGAGCGCCGCATCGCTGATGATCATCATGTCGTCGTCAATACCCGCCTGGGCCTTCAGCGCGTTCAGCAGCACCGATGATGCCGCGCCCAGAAGCGTCGAGGTCTTTCCCGTGATGACGCGCCCGTCCGGGAGCTCCATGGCGCCTGCAGGTCCGCCGGACTGCTCGGCTTTCGCGAGCGCGGCCGCACGTGCGGGCGAGTAATCGGGACCGATGCCCGCCTTCTTCATGAGCATTTCGGCCTTGGCGACGTTCTCTTCCCCGATGCCCGTGCGCTTCGCCTGCGTGGCTGTCTGGAAATAACGGCGGACGATTTCGCGGTTAGCCGCATCGCGACAGGCTTCATCGTCGCAGATGG
This sequence comes from Eggerthellaceae bacterium, assembly GCA_017511465.1. GTDB lineage: Bacteria > Actinomycetota > Coriobacteriia > Coriobacteriales > Eggerthellaceae > UBA9715. The sequence goes on from JAFWJU010000031.1 coordinate 931, forward strand.
CGAGACCGGCCATGTTCACGCCCATATCAGTGGGCGACTGGTAGGGGCTTTCGCCCATGATCTTTTCCATCATGGCGCGCAGCACGGGGTAAATCTCGATATCGCGGTTGTAGTTGACCGTCGTCTCGCCGTAAGCCTCCAGATGGAAGGGGTCGATGGCGTTGACATCGGAAAGGTCGATCGTGGCAGCCTCGTAGGCGATGTTCACCGGATGATCGAGCGGGAGGTTCCAGATGGGGAACGTCTCGAATTTGGCATAACCGGCATTCACGCCGCGCTTGTGCTCCTGATACAGCTGCGAAAGGCATGTGGCCATCTTGCCCGACCCCGGGCCAGGTGCCGTCACCACGACAAGCGGGCGCGTGGTCTCGATGAAGTCGTTTGCACCATAGCCCTCGTCGCTGACGATGTGGTCGATGTCGTACGGGTACCCTTCGATCGGATAATGCATGTAGGTCTTCACGCCAAGGCCAGCAAGCCTCTGGCGGAACGCATCAGCTGCCGGCTGGTTGCGGTACTGGGTGAAGCACACGCTGCCCACGTAAAAGCCAAGGCCTTGGAAGATGTCCATCAGGCGCAGCAGGTCCTCGTCGTACGTGATGCCCAAATCGCCGCGCACCTTGGAATGCTCGATGTGGTTGGCGTTGATGACGAGGATGATCTCGATGTCTTCGGCGAGGCTTTTCAGCATGCGCAGCTTGGTATCGGGCTCGAACCCGGGCAACACGCGCGATGCATGGTAATCGTCGAACAGCTTGCCCCCGAACTCGAGATACAGCTTGCCCCCGAACTCGTCAACGCGTTCGCGAATGCGCGCCGTTTGCAACTCGATGTACTTGTCATTATCGAAACCGATGCGACGCGTCATGGCGGACCTCTTTCTCGCTCGAAAAACCCTTTGATTATAGCCCAGCCTGTTGCGTTAAATCTGCGTGAAGTAACAAGTGGTTGTAGGTAATACGGGAATAGAATCATGCGGGCGAAGAAGGCTAGGAGGAACCATGGCAAAGCACATCTTCGTAACTGGCGGTGTCGTATCGTCTCTCGGCAAGGGCATCACGGCTGCTTCGCTTGGACATCTGCTGAAAGCCCGCGGATACAAGGTGACCATGCAGAAGATGGACCCGTATCTCAACGTGGATCCCGGCACCATGAGCCCCTTCCAACATGGCGAGGTATTCGTAACCGACGATGGCCACGAAGGCGATTTGGACTTGGGCCACTACGAGCGTTTCATTGACGAGAGCCTTTCACGCGAGTCGAACTTCACGCAAGGCTCGATTTACCAATCGCTCGTCATGCGCGAACGCCGAGGCGATTTCCTCGGCGGCACAGTGCAGGTGATTCCCCATGTCACCGACGCCATCAAAGAGCGCATCTTGCGCGCGGCATCGCAGACGGGCGCGCATATCGTCATTTCGGAAATCGGCGGTACCATCGGCGACATCGAAGGCCAGCCGTTCATCGAGGCCGTGCGCCAATTGCGCCACGAGCTTGGCGCCGAGAACGTCGTGTTCGTGCACATGAGCCTGGTGCCCTACATATCGGCCGCTCACGAGGTGAAAACCAAGCCGACGCAGCATTCCGTCAAGGAGATGCGCGGCATGGGCGTACAGCCCGACTTCATCGTGTGCCGCAGCGACCACGAGATAAACGATGCCGTGCGCGCAAAGATAGCGCACTTCTGCGATGTCGACGTCGATTCTGTGCTCAGCTGCGTAGACGCGCCGAGCATCTACGAGGTCCCGCTGAGCCTGCACGAGCAGGGTTTCGACGAGAAGGTGCTAACGCGCTTGAAGCTGCCCGAATGCGAACTCGACCACGTGCCCATGGGCGACTACGTCGAGGCTGCGCGCAATTGCGCTGGCGAGGTGGACATCGCCATCGTCGGCAAGTACACGAGCTTGCCCGATGCGTACCTTTCGGTTATCGAGGCGTTGGGGCATGCCGGCGTCGCAAACGGCAAGCATGCGAACGTGCACCTGATCGACGGCGAATCGCTTGACGAGTCGAACGTCGCCGAAACGCTCGCGAACATGGACGGCATCCTGGTGCCTGGCGGGTTCGGCCACCGCGCGTTCGAAGGAAAGATCTTGGCCGCCCAATATGCCCGCGAGAACAACATTCCCTACCTGGGCATCTGCCTCGGCCTGCAAGCGGCGGTCTGCGAGTTCGCCCGTCACGTGATTGGCCTGGACCAAGCGACCTCGGCCGAGTTCGCCGACGAGAAGGCGCTCGACGAGGACCTGGACGACATGCCGCCATGCGTCATCGACCTGATGCCAGAACAGGAAGACGTCGAGGACAAGGGCGGCACCATGCGCTTGGGCGCCTATCCGTGCAAGGTCGTTGCGGGGACGAAAGCGCGCGAGGCGTACGGCGCCGACCTCATCTACGAGCGCCATCGCCATCGCTACGAGGTGAACAACGCCTACCGCGAGCAGTTGGCTGAAGCGGGCATGGTCATATCGGGGCTATCCCCCAACGAGCGCCTCGTCGAGATGATCGAGCTCCCCGACCATCCCTGGTTCGTCGCCAGCCAAGCGCATCCCGAATTCAAGAGCCGGCCCGGCAAACCCCATCCGCTGTTCAACGCGTTCGTGGCTGCGGCTATCGCAAACCGCTAAGGGTCGAAGAACGTGCGGGACACCTGCTTGTAGAAGCTTTCCTGACGGCGCGTGAGCAACGTGACGGGACGGTCTCCCGCCGTCACCACGATAGACGATATGGGACGCGCGAATTCCAGCGCGTCGCCATCGGCGAACAGCGACACCTCGCGGGCGCTGGCCGACCCTTCGGCGAACGACACCTCGACGACGTCGTGGTGCTCGGTGACGATGGCGCGCGTGTTCAGCGTATGCGGCGCCAGGGGCACGACGATAAGGCCGCGGTGGCTGGGACCGACAAGCGGGCCTCCCGCCGAAAGCGCATAGGCTGTCGAACCCGTCGCCGTCGCCACGATGACGCCGTCGCCGCGCATGGTTGCCACGCGGTCTCCCGACACGTCGAAGCTGAAGTCGACGATGTGCCCCATGGCGCCACGCGCGATGGCGATCTCGTTGAGCACGTAGAAATCACGAGGCTCGTCGATGCCCTCTTCCTCGTCGCCCTCGCATGCCACGCGCACGTGCAGGTTCACGCGTTGCTCGCGGATGATCTCGTCCGACAGGGCATCGGCGATCAGCGGCAGCAACCCGTCTTCGGCCGAATTGGTCAAAAACCCCAAATGCCCGAAATTGACGCCGAGAACGGGCGCGTCTTGCGCATACGCCAACCGCGTGGCGTGCAGCAGCGTGCCGTCGCCGCCCAGCGTTATGACCAAGTCGAACGGGCCATCGGGAAGCGACGAGTCGCCGAACGGGGCATACGGGTATGCCGCGTCGGGCAAATCGGCGACGTCCACCTCGGCGTGGGCGATGCCCTGCGCATCAAGATATGCCGCGATTTGGAACATCGCGTCGAGCGTCTTGCCGTTCTTCCTGTTTGCAACCATCAGCACGTTCATGAGCACACCGCCCTTTTCGGGATTTAAGGTGAATCACCCGCTTGGCTTGCCTGGTTGATACATTATATACGCGGGTGATGTGCCAAGGGGCACAGGAGCGGAAGGGACGGCGTGGACCAGCGCGACGAAACGCAAGCGGTTGACCAGAAGACGCACGAGTCGGTTGCGAAATCGACGGCGTTGATGTCAGCTGCCACGCTCATCTCGCGCGTGACGGGTCTCGTGCGGACGTGGGTCATGGCGTTCGCGTTGGGCAACACGCTGGTCACGAGCGCTTATCAAGTGGCGAACAACATGCCCAACGTCGTGTTCGACCTCGTTGCCGGCGGTTTGCTGGGCGCTGCGTTCATCCCCGTGTACCTGCTGGAAAAAGAGCACAAGGGCGATTCCGGCGGCAACGAGTTCGCATGCAATTTGTTGAACCTGACCATCGTCGTGCTCGGCACGCTCACCTTGCTTTCGAGCATTTTCGCACCGCAGCTCATCGCCACGCAGACGTTCACCATGGGGGAATTCGACGAAGTCGTCACGTTGTCGGTCGCGTTCTTCCGCATCTTCGCGTTCCAAATCGTGTTCTACGGCATCAGCGGCATCCTGACCGCCGTGCTCAACGCCAACCGCGTGTACTTCCTGCCCGCTGTGGCACCTGCCCTGAACAACGTGTGCGTCATCGTGTCGTTCATCGCCTACATCCCGCTTTCGGGCGTCAACCAAGAGCTGGCCATCATCGTGCTCGGCGTGGGCACGACGCTCGGCGTGGCCGTGCAGGCCATCGTGCAGATTCCCGCCCTGCTGAAATCCGGATTCAAGTACCGCTTCTTCATCCGCTTGAAGGACCCCGCCCTCATCGAGGCCATGAAGATCGCCCTGCCCACCATGCTCTACATCGTGGGCACGCTCGTGGCATTCTCGTGCCGCAACGCGTTTTCGCTGCAAATCGGAGATAACGGACCTTCCACATTGCTGTACGCATGGACATGGTTCCAGCTGCCCTATGGCGTGGTGTCGGTATCGCTTTCGCGCGCGCTGTTCACCGAAATGGGCGAAGCGTCCGCCAAAGAGGATTTGCCCAGCCTGCGCGAGCTCGTTAACCGCGGCCTCAGCGGCAACCTCTTGCTCATCGTGCCGTTGACGGGCCTCATGATCATGCTGTCGACGCCCATCATGCAGCTGTTCCAAGCAGGCGCTTTCGGCGTGAGCGACGTCGGGTACGTGGCAGGCATTCTCGCTTACTGGCTTTTCTGCCTTCCGTTCTACGCGGTGCTCATGTTCTTGTACAACGTGTTCGCATCGCTGAGGAAGTTCACCCGCTTTGCGGTCGTCAGCTGCGTCATGGTCATTCCCCAGTGCATCCTGTACGCGCTTCTGTGCCGATGGGACACCCTGTGGCTGGCGGGCGTTCCGGCCGCTGACTTCGTGTACTACGCAGCCTGTTGCGCCATCCTGCTGGTCGTGCTGTACCGCATGATCGGGTCGTTCGACATGAAGTCGGTGTTGTGGACGGCCATCCGCGTCACAATTGCCACGGTGATCGGCTCTGGCGTCGCCTTCGTGCTCAGCATCCTCTTCGATTTCGGCTACGGCATGATCGGCGGCTTCTTCGAGCTTGTCGTTTGCGGGAGCATCGGACTCGTCGTGACATTCGGGCTGTGCTACGCATTCCGCATCCCCGAGATGAGCCTGGTATCCGACCTCGTCGGAAAAGTGACCCGTCGCTTCAAGCGCAACTAACTTCACCGGGCGTGCTTTTCGCTAGTCACGCACTTCTGGGAAAACCGTCCATCCCGGTTTTTTCGATGACAGGAAGCGCGGAAGTGCGCAGCTTTCCGGCGATTTCGGGATGGAAAGTGCGGAAGTGTGCGACCAGAAGGCCCGATTTCCATGCACTTCTGGAAAAGCTGTCACCGAGATTTTGGAAATGGACGGATATGACGGAAGTGCGCGATCCCGCCTGACAGGAAAGACGGAAGTGCACGGCGCTGTGACAGAAAAGCCAGAAGTGCTTGATACCCCTGTCTTACACCCGGGCGAACGTCAGGCAATACACTTTGCAACAGCCTGCTGCGAGCAAGGCGTCAGTAGCGGCACATAACGTCGCACCGGTCGTGTACACGTCATCGACGAGCAAAAGGCGGTTCGGCATCGGGCGATCCAGCGCGCGGAAGCGACCAGCGAGGTTGGCAATGCGCTGCCTTCCGGTTAAAGCCCGCTGGTCGCGGGTCTTCGGGCGGGCAAGCGCCTCGATGCACGCACTGTCGAGCCTGCTGGACACGTCGCGTGCGACGAGCTGCGCGTGATCGAAACCGCGGTAGCGCGCAGCCGCAAGCGTTGCCGGCACGAACGCCACAGCGTCGAAGCGCCAGTCAGGTGGCACCATCCTCGCCATCATGTCCGCCATGACGACTGACAGCCGTTGTTCGCCCTGGTCCTTGAACACGCGCACGAGCCTGCCAGCTGCCTCGTCGAACAACACGGCGCTTGCGCATCCTGCATACGGAAGGTCATCGCGGCCAATGCGGTCAAGCGCCACGGGATTGCACAGGTCACACTGCACGCGGCCGAACGGCGACCCGCACCGATGGCATGCGCGCCACCAATCCACATTCTTCAGGGCTTTGGCGCACCGTTCGCACAACACGGAGCCCAACGCGTCACACACCGCGCAGCGAGTCGGCCAAAGCGTCTCGGCTACGACTTCGCCTGCAAACCGAGCCGCTTTCAATGCTTTATCCCTGAAGCCGTCCACAACAAGATGGTAGACGCGCGATATCGTACGGCAAGCAGCAAAAGCGCAGCGCATTTCACGCGAAAATACAACGAGAGCCCGGCAGGTTGTCCTGCCGGGCTCCCCGAATGCCGCAGTTAAGCAGCTTGTGTTCCGACCAAAGTCGCTTAGCGTTCGCTATTCGCGCCCACAACGAGCGCATCGGATGCGTTGGCCTCGCCGAAGTCCTCGGCAGACATGACAATGGAGTGCTTGATGGGCTTCCACTCGGCCTTCTTCACCAGCGCAACCAGGGCGATGGGGATGTAGGTCAACATGAACAACGGGAAGGTGAACATGTAGCGGATCTTCTTGCCCGTGGTGGAGCGGATGGAATCCCATTCCACGAACGTGGTCAAGACGCCGAACATGAACATGACCACGACATAGCTCAGCAGGCAGAACGCAAGCGACGAAGCCGAAGACGCGATCATGACGCCCGTCGACATGGCGCCCGTCAGACCCAGAATCAGGATCGTGGCATTGAACACCACCGAGATGATGGTCAGAAGCATTGCCGGCGAAATCGTCATCAGCATGTCGTAGCACGCGAACTTGTGGCCCTTCTCCTGCGTGAAGATGCCCTTCACCAGGCCGCCAGCGTACTTGCCGAACACCTGGTAGAAGCCCTTGGCCCAGCGGAAACGCTGGTTCCACGAATCGCGGAACGTGATGGGCTGCTCGTCGTAGAGCACGGCAGTCGGGCAATACGAGATGCGCAGGCCGTGGATGATGTTGTCAGTCGAGAACTCGATGTCCTCGGTCAACAGATGCCACTTCCAGCCGCCGACCTTGTTGATGATCTCGGCGCTGATGAAAAAGCCCGTGCCCGAGATGGCGCAGCTGGTGTTCAGGTTCAGGCGCGCCTGGCTGAGGAACTTGGCCTCGCGCAGGAACCACGTGGCATAACCAGCGGAAATCCAGTTGGAATCGTAGTTCTTGGAGTTGCGGTAGCTCGTGGAGGCCATGGCGCCGTTGTCGAACGTCTTGTTCATCTCGCGGAAGTAGTTGACGTCGAGCACGTTGTCGGCGTCGAACACGAAGTACGCCTCGTAGCCGCGGTCGGCATAACGCGCCAAAATCGTCTTGATGGCGAAGTCGAGCGCATAGCCCTTGCCGATGAGTTCGTCGTTGAAACGGCGGAACACCGTGGCGCCCGCCTGCTCGGCGATTTCGGCCGTGTTGTCAGTGCAGTTGTCGGCCACGACGAAAATGTCGATGAGCTCTTGCGGGTAGTTCTGCACCTTGATGGAATGGATGAGGTTGCCGATGACGGCGGACTCGTTACGCGCCGAGATGAGCACGGCATAACGGTGGTTCTTCTTCGCCGTCAGCTCGACCGGTTTGGTCGTCAAAACGTTGAACACGTAGTACAGCTGATAGGCGAAACAGATTGTGAAAATGAGAAACACGCTGAAGTTGAAGACGTCGACAAACGACACCTGCGAAAAAAACTGATCTACCACAGCTTCCTTCTTCTAACGCGCCGCCCCCTCGCGGCTGCCGGCGTTCACTACAGGGTGCCGGCCCTTCCCTTCCCAGATGTTGCGCTTTCGGCGCAACAAAGCCCATGTCATATGAGCCGAAGCGGATTATAGCCACTTCCCTGGCAAGTGCATCTCTCTTTTTCGTTACAAATATAAAAACCGCTGTTCACGTTGTGATTTTCACGATTTCACGCATAATATCTCCACCATCCGCCCACAATGCAGTCCGCTAACCTCCGCCGCCGAGGTGTGATACCCTTTCAGTTAATCAGCTGTTCGCAAACACGGAGGTACTCATGACGTACGAAATCAAGGACATTAATCTGGCAGACGCGGGCTTGGCGCGCATCCAGTGGGCCGAGCGCGACATGCCGGTGCTCAGGCGCATCCGCGAGCGTTTCGAAGCGGAAAAGCCGCTCGAGGGCGTGCGCATCGGCGCTTGCATGCACGTGACAACCGAAACCGCCAACCTCATGCGCGCGCTCGTGGCATCGGGCGCACAAGTTGCGCTTTGCGCTTCGAACCCGCTTTCGACGCAAGACGACACCGCCGCCTCACTCGTGCGCGATTTCGGCATTGACGTGTACGCCATCGCCGGCGAGGACACCGAGACCTACAACCGCCACATCGACGCGGTCGTGGCCACGAACCCGCAGATTATCATGGATGACGGGGCCGACCTCGACACTGCGCTGCACACGCGCCACACCGACAAGCTGGCAGGCGTCATCGGTGGCACCGAGGAAACGACCACTGGCGTCGTGCGCTTGGCCGCCATGGCTGCCGAAGGGGCGCTGGGATACCCCGTCTTCAACATCAACGACGCCAACACGAAGCATTTCTTCGACAACCACTACGGCACGGGCCAATCGACCCTCGACGGCATCGTGCGCGCCACGAACCGCCTGCTGTGTGGCCGCACCATCGTCATCTCCGGCTATGGCCACTGCGGAAGCGGCCTCGCGCTGCGCGCCAGGGGCATGGGCATGGACGTCATCGTGTGCGAGGTCGACCCGCTGAAAGCCCTTGAAGCCCATATGGAAGGCTACCGCGTGATGAAAGCCGCCGCAGCGGCTCGTTACTGCGACGTGTGGGTGACCGTCACCGGCGATTGCAAGGTGGTCGACGCACCCGCCTTCGAGAACATGAAGGACGGTGCCATCCTGTGCAATTCGGGGCATTTCGATTCCGAGATCAACATCACATGGCTCGAAGAGCACGCGGTGTCGAAAGTCGAGCTGAAGCCGCTCGTCGAGGAATACACGCTCGAAGACGGGCGGAAGATCGTGCTGCTGGCACAGGGTCGCCTGGTCAACTTGGCGTGCGCCGAGGGCCATCCGGCATCTGTCATGGACATGAGCTTCGCCAACCAGGCACTCGCTGCCGAATACCTGTACAAGCATGCGGCCGAGCTCGACAACAAAGTGTACGACGTACCTGCCGAAATCGACGATGGCGTGGCCAGCGTGAAGCTCGAAACGCTCGGCGTCGAAATCGACGAGCTGACTGAAGAGCAGATCGCTTACATGAACAGCTGGAAATTCTAGGAGGCCACCATGATCGACGGACTGTACGACATCGCAGTTGACACACCCAAACTGCACAGGCGCGGTACGCTTTCGCTGAAGAGCAACGAGGGCAAAATCGCCGGCATCCTGAACGTGGGCGACCTGCAAGACGCGCGCTTCGCAGGTACCTGCGAGGGGAAGGAATTCGAATTCGAGGGTTCGGGCGAATTCCCGACTGTGGGGCAAATCGACTACGTTGCCAAGGGAAGCATCTGGGGCAACTCCCTCGACATCAAATGCGAAACCAGTGCTGGTGTCATCACCATGTTCGGAACGCAGATAGGGTCGTCTGCCGGTGCCGTACGCAGTTCCCATGACTTCATCATGTCTGCTTCGAGCGGCGATTTCTCCGACAAAGACGGCACCATGTTCTCGGGCCTGTACGCCGACGGGGGCTAAAACGGAATCAAACGCCTTTTAGGCGAATGCAGCGGTTCAGCAAAACAATCGATTGAAAGGCGCTAGAACGTCGCCTTGTGAATCATCTCGCGCATCATGCGGGCTGCCCGTTCGTTGATTTTGGGAATGCGATGGTCCATGAGGGCGAGCATGTTCTCCTTGTCGCCCGGCAGCAAGCCGTCGAAGCGGATGACATCGGAGTCGTGCGAACAGACGATGCGCGACGGGCAATCGAGATGCTCGATGAACGTGCGGATTTCGCACGCTGCCTCCACTTCGGTTGCGGGCTCCCACCGACCAGCGGCGATGTCCTCGGCCAACGGCCACGTGGCTGCCGGCGTCAATGTGACGATGAGAATCGTGCGCGGTGCAGCCTTGCTGAACACTTCGGCTGAGATGATTGCGTTTTGCTCGCCTTTGCCCGCCCCGGCAAGGCCTGCCAGGTAGAAGAACGTGAAATCGATGCCCGCTTCGTGCAAACGGGCGCTCTGCTCGATAAGGTCCGCTGCCGTCTGACCCTTTTCCATGAACGTCAGGACCTCGTCCCATCCGCTTTCGGCACCGAAGGCCAAATCGTTCACACCACGCGCTGCCAGCCCGGCAAGTTCGGCATCGGTCTTGCGGGCGATATCCATGATGCGGCAGAAGCCGCCGTAGCTGTTGACCGTGGGAATGCGCTCTTCGACGGCATCGAATATTTCCACGAGGCGCTCGTTGGGCAGCGCGAAGGGATTGCCGCCAGTCAGGTATATGCGCTTCGTGAGCGCCGTTGCCGTGCGCGCGATCTCGTCGATGTCCTCGACAATCTCGCTCATTGGCGAGGGACGAAACGGTATGCCGGTATAAATGTCGCAGAAGCGGCACTTCCCGTGCGTGCACCCATCCGATACTTGGAGCATCGGGCAATGCATATCGCGTGGCGGCCTATGCTGTGGTCTGGTGATATGCGCCATGAATCCCCCTCGGTTCGCCTACAAGCAATTCTAATGCAGGACGGGAATGACATGCCCATAACGTAAGAAGCGCCGACATACCGTATAGGTGTGCCGGCGCTTCCTCTCCAAGAAGACAACATGCCCGTCCCCTCCCAGAAACCAAGCACGCGTCGATGAAAAGGCGTCTTGCAGCGGAAAACCGCTGACAGGCATTATACCACCGTTCGCCGCAG
>JAFWJU010000032.1 GCA_017511465.1 Eggerthellaceae bacterium
GTGTAACAGACGTTGATCGGGGTGCCTATGACGCCGCTTGTCGTGTAGAACAGCTTGTACACGGTGTTACGCAGCATCAGGTACAGGTCGTTTGCCACACCGTATTGGTTCACAAGCGCGTAAATGAGCAAGCACGTGACAACCACCAGAATGGGGATGCCAACGCACCGTCGGCACAACTCCATTAACACGAGTATGCCAAGTACGCCGACGACCACGTGAATCGGTTGGATTCGTGTGGAGAGCTTGATGATGTCGAGCGCGTTGAATGCGAAATAGAAGAAGCATGCCGCGCCGATGACCATGATCACGATGTCGAACCACGGCATGTGATTCGGGCGGACCTTGCCCTTGCGCACCGGATACAGCAAGTAACCGATGATGATGACGCAAGCCAGGAAACGCGCGAGCTTCGTCTCGGGTAATTCGGTGCTGAACAGGGTCATCCCGATACAGTACAACGAGAAGATGGCCATCAGCGCGCTGACGATCTTCTTCGGAGTGCCTTCCCATATGCGCGTGTTCGACTCACGGTCGTACTTGCGCATGATTTCATCTACATCTGCTTCGGGATCAGCCTGTTCGGCGATCTTCTGCGCTTCAGCCTTGGCGGCTTCGGCTTTTTCGGCGGCCTTTAGGGCACGTTCGGCTGCGGCGTCCGCCTCGTCCTTTGCATCGGCTGCGTCGTTGGCGGCAGCGACGGCGGCGGACAGCGCCTCGATGGTCTCGCGCTCTGCGTCTGAGGCATCGAGCGCCTCGTTCATGTACGGATCGTCTTCGAAGTCGCCTACGAGGCGCACTGCCTTTTCGACGTCTTCCATCATGGCCGCGTCGACAATAACGGCGTCTTTATCCTTCTTGCGTTTGTCGAACCAGGTCAAAACCAACCTCCCGTTTTACCGAGAAGTCGCGATGGGGCTCGTGACCCCACCGCGACTTCGGAGCGTACCTAAAAACCAGGAACCCGAGTGTTACTTGGTGGCAACCTCGAAGCCCTTCTCCGTGAAGTACTTCGCAGCGCCCGCATGGTACGGAACGGTCTTGATGGAAGCAGCCTTTTCGATGTTGAATTCCTCGAACTTGGCGTTAGAGGCCTTCAGCTCCTCGAGGTTGTCAAAGATGCTGGCGGTAAACGCGTAAACGTCGTCCTCGGAGCACGTGTCGGCAGCCAGGATGACGGAGCTTACGGACAGCGTCGCGATGTCTTCGTCGATGCCTGCGTACGTGCCGCCCTTGATAACGGCTTCGTTGTAGTACGGAGAAATCTTGACGAGCTCTGCCGTGTGCTCGGCATCGAGAGCGACGAGGTAGGCCTGCTTGGTGGTGGACAGGTCGGTGATGGCGGTAGTCGGGGCGCCTGCGACGACGAATGCAGCGTCGATCTTGCCGTCCTTCAAAGACTCAGCCGAATCGCCGAAGCTTTGATACGTCGGGGAAATGTCCTTTTCGGCATCGATGCCATAAGCACCGAGGATGTCGACCGCATTGAAATACACACCCGAGCCGGCAGCGCCGATGGATACGTTCTTGCCCTTGAGGTCGGCAACGGACTTGATGTTCTCGTCGCACGTGACGATTTGCACTTGCTCTTCGTACAGGCAGGCAACGGTCGAGAATACAGAAACCGGCATGCCGTCGAACACGTTCGTTCCCTCAAACGCATAGGTCGCTACGTCGATCTGGCAGAAGCCGAGCTGAGCTGTGCCGTCTTCGATCTCGAGCACGTTGGCCTGCGAACCGCCGCTGGAAACGGCCGTGATATCGAGGCCAGCCTTGGCGTTAGCATTCTGCGCCATGATGGTGCCGAGGGCATAGTACGTGCCGGTTTCGCCGCCGGTCACGAAACGCATGGCTCCTGCTGCAGCTGCGCTTGCAGAAGCGGAAGCGCTAGAAGCAGACGCGCTCGACGCGGCACTCGATGCAGAAGCGCTGGAAGCGGCGCTCGAGCTACCGCCGGAGGAGCAACCGACCAAGGCAGCCGCCATGGCAGCGGAAGCGCCAACTCCGATGAAACCCCTTCTCGTAAGATTCTTCATGGTGTTCCTTTCCTTCCCTTTTCTTCCATCTGGGTAAACCCTGCGTTTGGGCCAGATGCCAGATACCAGTTGCATGCGTGAACACATGCAAGTTCAAACATTATAACTATTACTACAGCAAGCTAAAGTGAAAACTTGGTTAATGGCTCATTTCGCAAGATGGGACACGAAAAAACGGGCCAGGTTTTCAAGCCTGACCCGTTTGCAAATCTTGGCGTTGCGGCCCTACTTGGCCTTGCCCTGGTTTGCCACCTTGTTAATCTTGGCCTCGATAACGGCCGGATCGCCGAGGTATTTCTTCTCGATGACGTTGAGGTCCTGATCGAACGTGTACACCAGCGGAACCGCCGTGGGAATGTTCAACTTGACGATTTCCTCCTCGCTGAGCTTGTCGAACTGCTTGACAAGCGAGCGCAGCGAGTTTCCGTGTGCTGCGATGAGCACGCGCTTGCCGGCCCTCATCTGCGGCAAGATCTCGGACTCGAAATACGGCCACGTGCGGGCGATGTTGTCTTTCAGGCACTCGTGCATGGGCACGTCGGCAGGATCGACGTCACGATACGAGGGGATCAGATGCGCGTCGCGCTCGTCGCCCTCTTCGAGCGCCGGCGGGCGGATATCGAAACTACGGCGCCAGATGAGAACCTGATCCTCGCCGTATTTCGCGGCGGTCTCGGATTTGTTCAGTCCCTGCAACGCGCCGTAATGACGCTCGTTGAGACGCCATGACTTAATGACGGGAAGCCACGCGCGGTCCATCTCGTCGAGCACGATGTTGAGCGTGTGGATGGCGCGCTTCAAGTAGCTCGTGTAACACACGTCGAAGTCATAGCCCGCCTCTTTCAGCGCACGGCCGCCTTCCGCCGCCTCTTCGCGACCCGCGTCGGACAGGTCGACATCAGCCCAACCTGTGAAGAGGTTCTTTTTGTTCCATTCGCTTTCTCCATGGCGAATGATAACGAGGGTCATCGTTTCGTTGGACATGAAAGCCCCTTTCTCACGTCGTTACGATACTCTCATGATAAAACATTTCGCCTGTGTTATCGTGGGCATTCAGGGTGGGCGGAAAGGAGGGGCGACGTGTTTGACAAAGCGCTACTCGGACTTCCCGGAATGAAGGCCGCCCTTGCGCTGCTTCTCGCATCGTCGCTGGCGCAAGCCCTGCTCATCATCGGGCAATCAGCGTTCTTAGCCCTGTCAATTTCGAATCTTTGGATGGCGTCTTCTGCCGATGCCAGCATTAAGCTCCTTTTCGCTTTCTTCGCATGCTTTGCAGTAAGACATGTGCTGATTCTCGTTCAAGGCGA
>JAFWJU010000033.1 GCA_017511465.1 Eggerthellaceae bacterium
AGAAGAGCGGCACCGTGGAAGGCGCTGCGGCGCTCGGCGAGATCGTCGGCAAGAAGGCCATCGAGGCCGGCATCACCGAAATCGTGTTCGACCGCGGTGGACATCTGTACCATGGCCGCGTCAAGGCCGTTGCGGATGCCGCCCGCGAAGCAGGACTGAAGTTCTAGAAAGGGAATAGCGATATGCCTCGTAACCAGAAACAGCAGGAATCGAACGTTCCCGAGCTTCAGGAACGCGTCGTAACCATCAAACGTGTCGCCAAGACCGTTAAGGGCGGTCGCCGCATGCAGCTGACCGCGCTCGTGGTCGTGGGCGACGGCCAGGGCAACGTCGGCGTTGGCCTGGGCAAGTCCAAGGAAGTCCCGACCGCCATCGCCAAGGGCGTCGAGGACGCGAAGAAGAACATGTTCCACGTGGCGCTCACGCCCGAAGGCACCGTGCCCCATGACATCCTGGGCGAGTTCGGTGCAGGCCGCGTGCTCATCAAGCCCGCCATCCGCGGTACCGGCGTCAAGGCCGGCGGCCCGGTGCGCGCCATCATGGAGCTCGCGGGCGTCACGGACGTCATCACGAAGTCGCTTGGCACCAACAACGCCATGAACATCGTCAAGGCGACGGCCGAGGGCCTCAAGAACATGCAGAGCCCGGAGCAGGTCGCTGCGCGCCGCGGCGTGTCGGTTGACTACATCTGGGGCCGCAAGGAGAAGACTCCCGCTGCGGTTGACGCCACCGAGCAGGCTTAAGGAGGCTGAACAATGGCAGAGAAGAAAATGCTGCGTTTGACGCAGGTTAAAAGCCAGATCGGCCGCAAGTACGACCAGGACCAGACGCTGAAGTCGCTCGGCCTGGGCCGCATCGGCAAGACGCACGACATCGTTGACAACGAGAGCGTGCGCGGCATGATCTTCAAGGTCAAGCACCTTATCAAGGTTGAAGAGCTTTAATCGCATCCGGTTAAAGCGTAGGAGTTTGCTGGCGAGCGAGCTGCCAGCACGGGGTGGGAGCCCCGTATAGCGAAAAAGGAGAACAACATGGAACTCAAAGATCTTTATCCGGCACCTGGTTCGCGTCATGCAAAGAAGCGCGTCGGCCGTGGTCCCGGCTCCGGCAAGGGCAAGACTGCCGGTCGTGGCGAGAACGGTCAGCTTTCCCGCGCTGGCGGCGGCAAGCGTGCAGGCTTCGAGGGCGGTCAGACGCCTCTGGCCCGTCGCCTTCCGAAACTGCCCGGCTTCACCAACATCAACCGCGTGGAGTACGTGCCGGTTAACGTGAAGGTCTTGGAAGAGCGCTTCGAGGCCGGCGACGTCGTCGACCGCGACAGCCTCATCGAGAAGAACATCATCAAAAAGTATGAGAAACTGGTCAAGGTTCTCGGCGACGGCGAGCTGACGAAGCCGCTCACTGTCAAGGTTGACAAAGTTTCGAAGACCGCGCAGGCCAAGATCGAGGCTGCGGGCGGAAAGGTTGAAGAGCCTTGCTAAGTTCGATTGTCGACGCATTCAAGGTTCCGGAGCTTCGCAAGAAGATTCTGTTCACGCTCGCCATCTTGGCGTTGTATCGCGTGGGCGCTTACTTGCCGGTTCCCGGAATCCCGTTTAACCAGTTCGCCACGGCGTTCATGGATACGAACCAGGCGAACGCGGGCGGCATTTCCATGACCATGCTCGACCTGTTCACTGGCGGTGCGTTGTCCAACTTCTCGGTTTTCTCGTTGGGCATCATGCCCTACATCACGGCATCGATCATCATGCAGCTGATGCAGGGCGTCATCCCGGCAGTTGGCCGTTGGGCCCGTGAAGGCGAGACGGGTCGTCGTCGCATCACGCAGATCACCCGTTACCTGACGCTGGTTCTGGGCCTGATCAACGCCATCGGCTACCTGCTGCTGTTCCAGTCGTCTGCGTACGGCGTCGTGTTCAGCGACCAGGTGCCGCATGTGCTGACCAGCATCGTCATCGTGTTCACGCTCGTTGCGGGCACCGCCTTCATCATGTGGATGGGCGAGCTCATCACGCAGCGCGGCGTGGGCAACGGCATGTCGCTCATCATCTTCATCAGCATCGTGTCCCGTGTCCCGTCCGCCATCTTCAGCTCGATCAACCTGACGAGCGACCTTGGCATGGGCATCGCCATCACGATCCTGATCCTCATCGTGGTCCTCGCGTGCATCCCGGCCATCATCTTCATGGAGCGCGCTCAGCGCCGCATTCCCGTGAACTACGCCAAGCGCGTGCAGGGTCGTCGCATGATGGGTGGCCAGAACACGTACATCCCGCTGAAGGTCAACGCTGCCGGCGTTATCCCCATCATCTTCGCGAGCTGCCTGATTTACTTCCCGGCGCAGCTGGCGGCCCTGTTCAACGTGGACTGGCTGTCCACGTTCGCAGACTGGGTTTCCACTGGCTGGCTGAACTGGATTCTGACGGTAGCTCTCATCGTCTTCTTCGCGTATTTCTACACCAGCATGGTGTTCAATCCCGAGGAGACGGCGGACAACATCCGCAAGCAGGGCGGCTTTATTCCGGGCATCCGTCCCGGCAAGGCCACGACCGATTACATCCGCAACGTCATGAGGCGCATCACGTTGCCGGGCGGCCTTTACATCGCCCTCATCGCGGTCGTGCCGTCCATCCTGTTCTACTTCACGGGCAACCAGCTTATCCAGGCGTTCGGCGGCACGTCGATCCTCATCATGATCGGCGTTGCGCTCGACACCATGACCAAGCTCGAAAGCCAGTTGAAGATGTACAACTACGAGGGCTTCTTCAAGTAAGCCATCTCGAAAGCACAAACTCGCAACGGCCTGGGTTCGCCCAGGCCGTTGTGTTTTGGTTTACGAGGCGAATCAGCCATCAGCCTCGTTCAGACCTCGCACTTCCGTCATTTCCCGCCAGCCAATCCAACACTTCCGGCAAATCAGTCCAAATTCGTTTTTTCGATGACGGAATTGCTGGAAGTGCGGGGTTTTCGAGCCGTTTTTGGACGGATATTGCGGAAGTGCGTGGTTCGAGGCACCGATTTCCACGCACTTCTAGAATATCTGTCATCGGATTTTTCGAAATGGACAGAAAGGCCAGAAGTGCGGGATTGAAACGGAGCCTGCGCTTAGAACCCTCGCGCGACGAGGAATTTCAGCTGGCAGAATTGAAAGAAAAGATTCTGTTCGAGAAAAAAGAACCCAGCATGAGCCGGGTTCCTTGGCTGCGCGATGAAAGCGGCGGTTTAGTAGTGGTACCTCACGTCGCTGAAGGCGGCATGGGCGGTAGCCCCGTATCCTTCGGCGACAGCCGACACGGCTTTGTACATGGCGTTCATGCAGCCGTTGAGCTCGCTGAAGTCCCAGTACAGGAAGTCGTCTTCGCGGACTGCGCTTACCACGTCGCGGTCGGCGCCTTTCTCGATGGGCAAACGCAGGCTTGCGCCGATGACGCGCGATTCCAGATCGATACGGCTCTGCGCCCAAACCTTGTGGCTTTGCTTCTTCTCTTCGGGAATAATCTCGTGGAACGCCTCAAGGCACTTCTCTTCGGCTTCATTCTTGACTTGCTTGATGCGCTCGAGGGCTTCATCGCCGGAGCCTCTGGGAATCGTCTCGTCAAAAGGCAGGACGAAGAATACAGCGAATTCGAACATGGGTGGCGCTCCTTTCCCGAACAGCAAGTTACTCAAAGCATTATAGTCCAGTTTGACAAATGATGTTAACCCTAATGTCAATGAAGTGTCTAATGGTTTGAGCCCCTGTCATCGTTCGCTTTACGTGAAAGGCGCGAACGAGCGCGCATGGTCGGGTATCATGAACCTATGGGCTCAGTATCCATTCCATATGTCATCTGCTCGATTTTGGCGTTCGTGCCAGCCATCGTGCTGCACGAGATGGGCCATGCCTTCGCAGCATACAGGTTGGGTGACCCGACGGCTAAAAGCGCGGGACGCCTGTCGTTTAATCCCATTCGCCACATCGACCCGTTCGGCACGGTGATCATGCCGCTCATGCTTATGCTGCTTAACATGCCCATCTTCGGATACGCCAAACCGGTGCCGTACAATCCACAGTATTTCGAGGACCCGCGTAAAGGCGACCTCATCGTGGGTTTAGCCGGTCCCGCGGCAAATCT
The DNA here is from genome assembly GCA_017511465.1 of Eggerthellaceae bacterium. Taxonomy (GTDB): domain Bacteria; phylum Actinomycetota; class Coriobacteriia; order Coriobacteriales; family Eggerthellaceae; genus UBA9715. The sequence continues at coordinate 4,116 of JAFWJU010000033.1, forward strand.
CATTCAGGCGCTTGTGGGGACGGCCATTGCATGGGCGCTCTACACGTTGACGCCCATCGTGTCGCTCGTGCAGTCCAGCGAGCTGTTCTATTACTTCTACTTGTTGTTCCTGCCGTATTACATACTCATCAACCTGTTCTTGCTGTTTTTCAACATCTTGCCCATCCCGCCGCTTGACGGTTCGTCTATCTTCGCGTTCTTCTGCCCGAAGCAGTACTTGCCGACGTACTACAAGATTCAGCAGTACGCTTTGCCCATCTTCCTCGTCATCGTCATCCTGGTTCCCCAGGTGCTGGGCGTCAATCCCATTGGCGCCTACCTAGACGTGACGGCGTATAACCTGTTCAACCTGATGTATCCGGTGTAGTCATGTCATATCGCGTTCGCACAGACAATTTCGAGGGCCCGTTCGATATCCTGCTGTACCTTGTGAGCCGGCAGCGCGTCGACATCGGGTCCATCAACATCGCCGACATCGCCGACCAGTATCTCGACGAGATTTCGCGCGTGCACATCGTCGATTTGGACGTTGCCAGCGATTTCCTGCTGGTGGCAGCCACGCTGCTCGAGATAAAGGCGGCAAGCCTCATACCGCGCGACAAGGACGCCACCGACGAGGAGATAGCCGACCTTTCGCCCAACGAGGCGCGCGACATCCTGGTAGCGCGCCTTATCGAATACAAGAAGTTCAAAAACGCCGCGGCGATGCTCGACAGCCGCGAGAAGCTGCAGGCACGGATGCACAGCCGTCCGTTCGGGCCCGATCCCGAATTTACCAAGGCGATGCCCGATTTCCTGCGGGACGTATCGCTCGATGCGCTTGCCAGCCTGGCGGTGGAAGCTTACGCCCGCCGTGAGACGGCGCTGCTCGAATCGGAGCATATCGCGGCCAAGCCCATACCGGTCGAGATGCACGTCCGGGCGCTCCATTCGCGCATCGTCAACCGCAAGCACATGAAATTCTCGGAGCTCGTCAACGAGAACACGCCGACACCAATCGTCGTGGTCACGTTCTTGGCGGTGCTCGAGTTGTACAAGCGCTCGATGGTGCGCGTGACCCAAGATCAGCAGTTCGGCGACATTCAAATCGACTACATCGAAGGGGCGGGCGAGCTCGTGTTCGATGAAGATGACGATTTGCAGAAGGAATACTCGTAACACGCGATGCGTGCGGCGATGAGAGGCGACCATGTTTGAGGGAATCGATTTAGAGCACTTGCCGGCGGCACTCGAGGCGTTGCTGTTCGTCACTGACGAGCCGGTGGACGCCATAACGCTGGCCAACATATTTGGCGAGAACGTCGAGGAAATCGAGCTGGCACTCGAAGACCTGCAGCGCAAGCTCGACGAGGATGCGCGCGGCATCCAGCTGCGCGAGGTCGCCGGTGGGTGGCGCCTGTACACGCATCCCGCCTACCACGAGCTCATCGAGAAGTACGTGCTGTCGTGGGATACGCGCCGCATGTCGAGCGCTGCTTTGGAAGTCCTTGCCATCGTGGCATATTCGCAGCCGATAACGCGCGCGCAGATATCCGCCATCCGAGGTGTTTCGTCCGACACCGCCCTCAATACGCTTATCGACCGCGGTTACGTGCGTGAAGTTGGCTCTGCCGATGCGCCGGGCAATCCCGGGTTGTACGGCACGACGAGCATGTTCCTCGAGAAATACGGCCTGCGCTCTCCGGCAGACCTTCCCAATTTGGAAGAATACGCACCCGACGAGAAGACGGTCCAGCTTATCCGCGAGCGCCTCGGCGCGCCTTCTGCCGCCGATGCTGCCGTGCCTGACGAACGCGACCTGCCTACTCCCGAGCAGATTGTCGCCGATGCTCAGGCGAGCCTCCTCGGCGTCGTCGAAAAGGTCGACTTCGACCAGCTGACGTTCAACACAGACGATGAGTAATCCCTTGGCATTCGAGGATCGACCTGAAGACGGCCTTGGCGGTCGCATCGTCCCCATGCGCTTGCAGAAGTTTTTGGCGCGTGCCGGAGTAGCATCGCGTCGCGGTTCCGAAGACCTCATGACGGCGGGTCGTGTCACCGTGAACGGCGTTGTCGTGACGGAATTGGGATCGAAGGTCGACCCGCTCGTCGACGAGGTGGCAGTCGATGGCAAGGTTGTGAGCTTGGCGGACGAACCCGTCACCATCATGCTTCACAAGCCCGCAGGCGTCATCACGACGATGAAAGCGCAATCCGATAAGCCGATCGTGGCAGACCTCGTGCCCACCGACGATTTCCCGGGGCTGTTTCCCATTGGCAGGCTCGATGCCGACACGACGGGGCTTTTGCTGTTCTCGACCAATGGCGAGCTGGGCAACCTGTTGTTGCATCCCCGTCACCATGTGGCGAAGACGTATCTCGCGCGTTTGAAGAAGCCGCTTGAGGACGAATCGGCGCAGCGTTTGCGCGCCGGCGTCACGCTTGATGACGGCCCGACGCAACCCGCCGATGTGTCATATGCTGACAAGGCGCGCAAGCTCGTGCGCATCACCTTACGCGAGGGGCGCTATCACCAGGTGAAGCGCATGTTCGATGCCGTGGGCGATCCAGTGGTCAGCTTGCATCGCGAATCGTTCGGCCCGCTGCGCCTTGGCAAGCTGAAACCTGGGGAGTGGCGCCAGCTGACAGATTCCGAAGTCGACAAGCTCCGTCGCGCTGCCCGCTCGTAACGGGAGGGTGTGCGCGTCCGCACGGTCTAGCCCCCAATTCCCGCTGTCAGCAATCCCGTGCTCTATGCGATAGAATAGGCTCGTAACGTACATGCTGGGAGGACGCATGTTCAAGAACGTCGTCATAGTCGGTCTGGGCCTGATTGGGGCGTCCATCGCGGGCGGTATCCGCGAGGCATGGCCCGATGTGCACCTAACGGGTATCGACGTCGACGAGCGCACCCGGCGCATTGCGCTATCGAAGGACCTCGTCGACGAGGCTATCGCCGATGACGACCCCCGCTTCATGGAGCTTCTGAAGACCGATTGCGATTTGGTCATCCTTGCCACGCCGGTCGATGCCGACGAACCGTACCTGAAGGCTATTGCCGAAAGCGGTTATACGGGCATCGTCACCGACACCGCCTCCACCAAGGAGCGCGTCACCAAGATGGCTGCCGAAACGCTGCGCTATCCGCAGAACTTCGTGCCCGGTCATCCCATGTCGGGTTCCGAGGTAAACGGCATAGACGGCGCCCGTGCCGACTTGTTCCAGGGCGCGTATTGGATTCTGTGCCCCAGCGAGGACACGCCGCCCGACCATATTCCCGCGCTTCACGAGTTCGTGGCGGGTTTGGGTGCGCGCGTCATCGTCATCGCACCCGACCAACACGACCGTGCCGTCGCCGTCGTGTCGCACGTTCCTCATTTCGTGGCATCGTCGCTTGTCACGCTGGCCGCACGAGCCGCCGACGAGCAGCAGACCGTCATGCGTCTGGCAGCGGGCGGTTTCAAGGACACGACGCGCATCGCGGCCGGCTCGCCCGATTTATGGTGCGGTATCGCGTTCGACAATGCCGACCAGGTGAAAGCCGGCTTGTCTGATATGCGCGACATTTTGGGTGCGTTTGCCGACGCGCTCGAAACGGGCGACCGCGCCACGCTCACGCAGATGCTTAAATCTGCCGCGGATGTGCGCCGTTCGCTTCCCGCCGCGTGGGTGCCGTCATCCGAGCGCCTGCTTGAAGTGCGCATTCCCATCACCAACCATCCCGGCGCCGTTGCCGAGGCTACCACGATTGCAAGCGAAGTGGGTTGCAACATCCAATCCATCGAAATCGACCACGTCACCGAGGACCGCGCATACCTGTCGATGATCCTTACCGACGAAGGAGATATCGGCCAGCTGTCGACCAAGCTGATCGATGCCGGCTATGCAGTTTCGTTCGCACCGTTGATGCCGAAGGAGTATATCCATGTCTAACGAAAGCGAACCGCGCATTATCGACCCCTTACCAGGACCTCTCGATGGTTCATGTGTCGTACCGGGTGATAAATCGATTTCCCACCGCGCCATACTGTTCTCGGCCATGGCCGAGGGCACTTCGCGCTTGCTCGGCGTGTTGGACTCGTCCGATGTACGGGCGTCCATCAAGGCGGTGCAGAAGCTCGGCGCCAAGGTCTCGCTCGAGAAGCAGACCGACGGCAGCCTGGCCGGTGGCATTGAAGGGTGGGGCGCCGCTGGTCCCAAACAGCCCGATGGCCCCATCTACTGCGCCAACTCGGGAACGACGGCGCGCCTGCTGATGGGCGTGCTCGCGCCGTGGGACATCACGGTGCGCATCGAGGGCGACGAGTCGCTTTCGAAGCGCCCCATGCGCCGCATCACCGCGCCCCTTATGAAGATGGGCGTGGAATTCGACCCTGCTGGAGCCGAGACGCTGCCCATCACCGAGCATGGCTGCAAGCGCCTGCGTGCCATCAAGTACGATTCGCCCATGGCATCGGCTCAGCTGAAGACAGCTGTGCTGTTGGCAGGCGTCTACGCCGATGGCGTGACCGAACTCAACGAGCCTTCCGTGTCACGCAACCATACCGAGCTCATGCTGCCCGAATACGGCGTCGAGACCACGGCGGGCGAGCGCACGGCCCGCGTCTTGGGTCCCACGCAGATGCATTCCGCTGAAATCCGCGTGCCCGGCGATCCCTCGTCTGCGGCGTACATCGTATGTGCGGCCCTGCTGAAACCGGGCAGCGCTGTGCAGATCGAAAACGTCAGCCTGAACACGGCACGCACGGGCTTCCTCATGACGCTCGAACGCATGGGCGCCGACGTCACGACGCGCCGCACGGGCAGTTCGGGCAAGGAGCCCTTCGGCATCATCGGCGCGTGTTACACGCCCCGCCTTCATGGCTGCGAGATTCCCGGGTACAAGATCGCCAGCCTCGTCGACGAGGTGCCGGTGCTGTCGCTCGTTGCGGCGCATGCGCAGGGCCTCACGGTGTTCCGCAATGTCGAAGAGCTGCGCGCCAAGGAATCCGACCGCCTCGACGCCATCGTCAAGGGTTTGGCTCAGCTGGGCGTTGACGCATGGACCGAAGGCGACGACCTGTTCATCGAGGGTCAACCCGACCTGCAAGTGCCCGAGGGGCTTGTGTTCGATTCACGTGGCGACCATCGCCTGGCAATGACGTGGTCGCTTGTGGGATTAACGGGTCGGGTGCCCGTTGGCGTCACGAGCTTCGACAGCGTTGACGTGAGCTATCCCGATTTCCTGCGCGACATGAAGGAGTTGGCACGATGATTATCGCCATAGACGGCCCCAGCGGGGCCGGCAAATCAAGCGTTTCGAAACTGGTTGCGACCGAACTTGGCTTCGCGTGCCTCGACACGGGCGCCATGTACCGGTCGGTTGCATGGCAAGCCGTCCACGACGGCGTCGCGCTCGACGACAACGAAGCGCTTGGAAAGCTCGCGCGCACGTACGACATCGAGTTTGAACACGAACCCGGCAACCCTTCGCCGATCGGCGTTTTCATCGGCGGCAACGACGTGACGTTGGCCATACGCACGCTCGAGATCGACCGTGCCGTCAGTCCCGTATCGGCAGCACCCGCCGTCCGCGAGGCGCTCGTCGCGCAGCAACAGCGCATCGGCCGCGCGGGCAACTACGTGGTTGAAGGCCGCGACATCGGCACCGTCGTGTTCCCTGACGCCGAAGTCAAGGTGTTCCTGACAGCGTCCGACGAAGCGCGCGCTCGCCGTCGCGTGTTGCAGAACGAGCAGCGGGGCGTGGGTTCCACCGACTTCGAAGAGGTGCTGGCCGACATCATCCGCCGCGATACGGCTGATTCAACGCGTGCCACCTCGCCGCTCAAGCCTGCAGACGATGCCGTGCACATCGACTCGTCCGACATGACGATAGAAGAAGTCGTCGAAGCGATTTGCGACTTGGCGCGAAAGGCCCAAGGCTAAGATGGCAGACAATCAAAAGCCCCCATACGAGGAGAAATACGCCGACCTGTTCGACAGGCCGTTTGGCGTTGACGAATACGAAAACGGCAAGAAGCGGATAAGCCGCGTGCCTGCCCGCGTCATCGTGGGCACGGTGGCCGGCATCTGCAAGGTGCTGTACCGCTACGAGGTCAGGGGCCGCGATAACCTGTACCAGCTTGCCGCCAAGTCGGGCGTCGTCGTCGTGAGCAACCACACGTCGTACCTCGACGTCGTGTTCATGTACCTGGCCATCCGTCCCAAATACTGGCCGCGCTTCATCGCGCGCGACTCGCTGTTCGAGGCCAATCCCGCTCTGGCGTGGATTTTCGCCCATATCGGCGCGTTTCCCATCAAGCGAGACTCTGCCGACCGCACGGCCGTCAAGCGTGCGGCGCGCATGTTGAAGAACGGCGAGATCGTCGGCATCATGCCCGAGGGCTCGCGTCGAGGCAAAGGTTCTGCCGCCCCGCGCGTGCACGGAGGTGCGGCGCTCATCGCGCGCATGGGCAAGGCGCCCATCCTTCCCATGGCCGTGCACAACGTCGACAAGATCAAGCGCAAGGGCGAGCGGCTGCGGTTCCCGAAGGTCATGGTGGAATACGGAAACCCGGTCCTTCTTTCCGACTTCGATTTCTTGCCGAAGGACGACCGTCTGGACGCTTGCGTGTGGTACGCGCTGCGCGAATGCTTTGCCATGTTCCAGCACGTCTCGCCCGAAGAAGTCGATATGGTGGCTTTGTTCCCCGAGGACAAGGATTTCACCGAGACGTTTGCCGAGCATCCCATCCCGCGCCTGACATCGGAAGAAGTCGCCGCGCTGCTTGGCTGATGAAAGAGATGCGGAAGGATGCGCATGAAGGTTGTACTCGCCGAGAATGCCGGGGCCTGCTACGGCGTGCAGCGCGCGCTCGACATGGCGCTTGAAGCGTCAGAGGGGCATGCGAAGGCATATACGCTCGGGCAGCTCATTCACAATCCCGGGGTCGTTGCCGCTCTCAAGGCGCGTGGCGTGTTCGTCGCCGACTCCATCGACGACATCGAAGACGGGGCAACCGTCATCATCCGCAGCCATGGCGTTATGCCCGAGGTATACGAAGAGGTCGAGGCCAAGGGCCTTCCCATGGTCGATGCCACATGCCCCCACGTCGCACGTGCCCAAAAGGCGGCTGCCGGGTTGGCTTCGAAGGGCTGTCGTGTCATCGTCGTGGGCGAGGAGGGTCATCCCGAAGTCGAAGGCCTGAAAGCATGGGCCCGACGCGAAGGGGCGAAGGTCGATATCGTGCCATCGCCCGATGACGTGCCCAGCGATCTCAGGGCGCCCATCGGCGTGGTCGTGCAGACGACTCAAAGACGCGAGAACCTCGATGCGGTTGTCGATGCCATAAAGGCTCAGGGCATATCGCCCATCGTCAAGCACACGATTTGCCTGGCGACGCGCCATCGCCAAGACTCGGCTGCCGAACTAGCCCAGAACGTCGATGCAATCGTGGTCATCGGCGGGCGCAATTCATCCAACACGACGCGTCTTGCCGAGATTTGCGCGGCATCGTGCCCGCGCACGCACCATATAGAATCCGTTTCCGAAATCGATCCCGCATGGTTCGAAGGCTACGAGACCGTAGGCGTGACAGCCGGCGCCTCGACTCCCGAAGACCAGATCAAAGCTGTCATCGCGTGGCTGAAGCAGCTGTGAGCCAGTATCCTCCGAAAGATTTCGAGCGCGATCTCGCATGCCGAGCGCTCATCGCCTCAGTCGAGCCCGCTTCGCCGGCCGATGATGCCGGCTTTTCACCTGGCTGTTTCATCACGGCGGTAGACGGCCAGCCCTTGCGAGACGCAATCGATTGGCGATGGCTTTCATCCGAGGACGTCATCAGGGTTTCTTACATCGACCTCGACGGCGACAAAGGTGAAGTGGAGCTTTGGCGCGAACCGGGCGAGGATTGGGGCTTCGAGTTCGAAGGGCTCGTGTTCGACGAAGTCAAGCAATGCCGCAATGCCTGCACGTTTTGCTTCATGCGCCAATTGCCGCCCGGCATGCGCCCGTCGCTTTCGCTGCGCGACGACGATTTCCGCCTGAGCTTTTTGGTGGGGACGTTCATCACGTGCACGAACCTGACGCCTGAAGACGAGGCGCGCATAATCGAGCAGCGCATATCGCCGTTGCGCGTGTCCTTGCAGGCTAGCAACCCCCAAGTGCGCCGCCGCCTTATCGGCAAGCACGCCCAGCATGGCATCGATGCACTCGAGCGGCTGTTGGCGGTGGGCATCGAGTTTCATGCGCAAATCGTGCTCGTTCCCGGCGAGAACGATGGGGACGCGCTTGCCGAGACGCTTTCATGGGCATATGAGCGCCCCGGAATCCTGGGCATCGGCATAGTTCCACTTGGCTACACACGTTTCCAGACGATGTTCGACCACAGCTTCAACGACAAGGATGCCGCCCGTGGTTTGCTCGACATCGTAGAGCCGTTTCAGAAGCGCGCCATGAAAGAGCGGGGTACTCCGTGGGTGTTCGCCGCAGACGAGTTTTACCGCAACGCTTATCCGGACGACTTGCTCGACCATTTGCCGCCGACGGAGTTTTACGGCGACTTCGCCATGTTCGAAGACGGCATCGGCATCGTGCGGTCGACGGTCGACGACTGGAATCGCGCCGAAGGGGAGGGCGCCGTTGCCGCCTGCGCCAACGCGCTGCGTCAAGCGCATGCTGTTGCCCGCATGGTGGTGGGGTGCGCTCAGCGCGAGTTCCTCGAGCCCCTTATCGCGCATTCTGGTATCGCTGACATCTTCCAGCCTCTGTATGTGCCCAACGCGTTCTTCGGCGGCAACGTCGACGTGACGGGTCTGCTCGTGGCCGACGATATCGTAAACGCGATTGTGGAAGAGGGCCATCTTCCACGCAGCCTTTTCCTCATCCCGTGTGTGGTTTTCAACGACGACGGGCTGACGCTCGATGGCATGACGTTGGAGGAAATGGGGAAAGCGGCAGGTCAAAACCTTCACATGGTATCCTGTACACCTGCAGAGTACTTCAACGAGATCATCGCGCTCATCGCGTAGATAGGAAACCATCATGGCATTGCCCCTCGTGGCCGTCGTCGGACGGCCAAACGTCGGTAAATCGACGTTCGTCAACCGCATCATAGGCGCGGACGACGCCATCGTGCATGAGATGCGCGGCGTCACGCGCGACCGGTCGTATCACGAGGCTTCATGGAATGGCGTCGCCTTCACCGTCGTGGACACAGGCGGCATCGAAATGGGAAGCGACGACGATTTCCAGGCTTCCATCACCAGCCAGGCGCTCACGGCTACGAACGAGGCCGATGTCATCGTGCTCATCGTCGATTCCCGCACGGGCGTCAACGCCGACGACGAGGAAGTGGCGCGCGTGTTGCGCAAGTCGAAGAAGCCCGTGCTCGTCGCGGTGAACAAGCTTGACACGCCCAACCGTTACGACGAGATGTACGAGTTCTACCAGCTGGGATTGGGCGATCCGTGGCCCATTTCATCCATTCACGGTCATGGCACGGGCGACTTGCTCGACGAGATCGTCAAGCAGCTGCACGAGACCGGCGCGCTCGACCGTGCGAACGAAGCCGAGGATTCGGGCATCAACGTGGCCATCATCGGCCGCCCGAATGCGGGTAAGTCATCGCTTACCAACAAGATGACGTCGGGTGAGCGATCCATCGTGTCGGATGTCGCCGGCACGACGCGCGACGCAATCGACACGCCCGTCGAGCACGACGGCAAGCGTTACACCATCGTCGACACGGCCGGCCTGCGCCGCAAGAGCCAAATCGACGAGGACGTGGAATACTACGGCTTCGTGCGCGCGATGCGCGCCATCGACCGCGCCGACGTGGCGGTGCTCGTCATCGACGGCACGCTGGGCTTAACTGACCAGGACCAGCGCGTGGCGCGTTTCGCACACGACCGCGGGTGCGCCCTGGTCATTGCGTTGAACAAATGGGATATCGTTGAGGGCCCCGACGCCAAAGCCGAGATTCGCGAACGCGTAGAAGACCGTATGATGTACGTCGGGTACGCGCCGGTCGTTGCCATTTCAGCTCTTACGGGCAAGAACGTACACCGCATTTGGGAAGCCATCGACAAGGCGTACGAGAACTACTCCAAGACCATTCCGACGAACCAGCTGAACACGTGGCTCGCCGAAATCCGCGAGACGGGACACACCATCACCAAGGGCAAGGCCATCTTGCGCATGAAGTACGTCACGCAGACCGATACGCAGCCACCCGTGTTCACGTTCTTCGCGAATCGTCCCGACATCGTCGACGACAACTACGAGCGCTACCTCGAAAACAACATGCGCAAGCACTTCGACCTTGAGGGCACGCCCATTCGCTTTAAGTTCAAGAAAAAAGACTAGGTTTGTAGGTAAGGTTGTTGCATGGGCGTTTTCGCGTACATACTCATACTCGTCATCTCGTTCTTTTTGGGATCGATTCCCTGGGGACTCGTCATTTCGAAAGTGTTCTTCGGGAAGGACCTGCGTGACGAGGGCTCCGGCAACATCGGCACGACCAACGCCATTCGCGCGATGGGGAAACCAGCTGGCTACGCCGTGTTCGTGCTGGATTTCGGCAAGGGACTGCTGTCGGGCTTCATTGCGCTTGGAATAGCGGGGCTTTTCAGCATGGGCAAGCCTGCTACGGACATCGCCACCGCCGTGGCTTTCCTCGGCTGCGTGTACGGGCATATCTTCAGCCCGTGGCTGGGCTTCAAGGGCGGCAAGGGCATTGCCGTTGCCATCGGCTGCCTGTTCGTCACGTTCGGTCCCATCGGCGCCTTCATCGAATTGCTCATCTTCGCCGTGTTAGTCATCGTTTTCAGGTACGTGTCACTCGGTTCGGTGGCTTCGGCTTTGGCTTGCCCCTTTATCGCCCTGGTCATTTTCTGGGGCAATTGGCCTGCGGTGATTCTCTGCGCGATCGTCGGTTTCACCGTCGTGTGGGCTCATCGAGCCAATATCCGCCGCTTGCTCGATGGCACCGAGCGCCGCGTGGGCGAATCCAAGCAATCCGGGCAGCAGCAGAGGCAGAGGACCCGTTCACGCCGATAACGCGCTCGGCGCAAGCTGCATGAAAAAGCCCGGCGTCACATGAGCCCTTGTGACGCCGGGCCGTGTTCAGTCGTTGAACGTGGTCGCGGGAATCACCCACAAACCATTTCTAGTTGTACTTGTAAAAGCCCTCGCCGGCGTTGATGCCGGTTTTACCCGCGTCGATTTTCTCCTTCAACTTCGCGGCGATCTTGCCAGGGGTCGACTCGGGGTCAGCTGCCTGCGGGTTCATGGTCACGATATTGTAAGCGGTGACCAAGCCCACGACGTCGAGGATGCGGAACGGGCCGTTCGGCGCGCCGGTTGCGAGCGTCCAAGTCTTGTCGATGGTTTCTGGGTCGGCCACGTCGTTGGCATACAGGGCTTCGGCGGCCGAGAGGAACGGGACGAGCATCGAGTTCAGGATGTAGCCGGGCTGCTCCTTGCGCAGGCACAACGGCACCATGCGGATGTCCTCGGCGAATTTCACGATTTGGTCGTAGTATTGTTGATCGGTGCGGCTATGGCCCATGACCTCGGCGGTGTTGCCTACCCAGATGTTGTTGGCGAAGTGCAGCGCCAGGTATTTCTCTGGACGACCCGTATGGTCGGCAAACTGGCTCGGCAGAAGCGTCGAGGAATTGGTGACCACGATGGCCTTTTCGGGCAGGTGCTTCTGCAGCTTCTCGTAGAAATCGATCTTTTGCGCTGGGTCTTCCGCGACAGCTTCGATGACCAGGTCGGCATCGGCAAACGCCTCATCCCAGTCGCACGTCAGCTTGATGCTCGCACGTGCAGGCGCAACTTTGGCGATAAGCGCGTCGAGCTCCTCGATTGTGGCGCCCTCGTTGGAAAGCCCGTCCGCCCGTTTGGAGGGATCGTCTTTTGTGGCCTCGAGCGTCGCCGCGTAGATGCTCGCAAAGCGGTCGAGTTTCGGAGCGCAGCGCTCGATGGAGCCTTCGCTACGCAACCAGATGGTGACATTGAAGCCGCAATAGGCGCTTTGCAGCGCAATCTGGCTTCCCAGCACGCCGCCACCTGCAACAGTAACGTTCTTGATGGTCATGGGATTCCGCCTTTCGTCTCGTCGTGCGTAAGGGCGCTCACAGAGCGCAAGGCAGATTATAGCAGCGAAGCAACACGTTTTGCATGACATGCCAAACACTGACTAAAAACCCATTTAAAAGATGCTTTTCCGGAAGGCGCATCCCTGTTCGCATCGGGGCGATCCGCGGCGGCTCGAATTGGGACGGTGGGCGACGGCTGCTTTTGCTGCGTCGGCTCTGGCTGATAGAATAGGGTAAAAGGCCTTGCCTTTGTTTGGGCGATACGTGGGGAGTTGATGGTAGTGAACGTTGCGGTAATCGGAGCCGGGTCGTGGGGTACGGCACTGGCGCAAGTGCTTGCAACAAACGGGCATGACGTTTGCTTGTGGGCTCGTCGCGTAGAGGTGGCCGACGGCGTCAACGAGACCCATCGCAATCCCGATTACCTGAAAGACGCCGTGCTTTCGGACCGTATTGTGGCAACAGATGATATGGCGCAAGCGCTTGGCAACGCCGATGCGGTCGTCGTCGTCACGCCATCAAAATACGCGCGCTCCACGGCACAGGCCATGGCAGGCCTCGTCGGCGCGGATGTCCCCATCGTGCTGTGCATGAAGGGCGTCGAAGCTCAAACGGGCATGGTGCCCGTCGAAGTGTTCCGCGACGTTATGGGTTCCAACCAGCCGTTGGCGGTGCTTTCGGGGCCTAACCATGCCGAAGAAGTCGTGCAGGGCGTGCCGGCGGCGACGGTCGTGGCGTCGGAATCTTCCAAGACGGCGCGTTTCTTCCAGGAGATGCTGGCTTCTCCTGCATTCCGCGTGTACACGAGCGATGACGTGTTGGGAGTTGAGTTGTGCGCCGCTTTCAAGAACGTCATCGCCATTGCGGTCGGCGTGTCGTACGGGTTGGGGTACGGTGACAATACAGCGGCCATGCTCATGACGCGCGGACAAGCCGAGATGGGCCGTTTGGTTGCAGCCGCAGGCGGCGATCCCATGACCTGCATGGGGCTTGCGGGGACAGGCGACCTCATTGCTACGTGCATGTCGCGCCATTCACGCAACCGCATGTTCGGCGAGGCGCTGGCGGAAGGCGAGACAGTCGCGCAATACGAGGCACGCCGCCACATGGTGGTGGAAGGCGCCCTTGCCTGCAAGACGCTTTCGGCGCTCTCATCGCGTTATAACGTGGAGCTTCCCATCACCGACGTCGTGCGGTCGCTCGTTTGGGAAGGCGTTGACCCTCGAAACGTGGCAAGCAAGTTGGCCGCCCGCTCGCTCAAACCCGAGTTCTACTAAGCTAAGGATTAGCCATCTTGCACAACGCGCTGCTCGAGTGCTTGCAGCGCGCGCATTATCTTCGCTTGCTTGCCCGTGGCCGAAGCGGCTAAAACGCGATGCGTGGGGATTATCGGCGCCAGTACGTTTTGCTTGATGGCCGTGCCGACCGAACGGTGGCTTCCCGGTTTGCCGAGCGCATCTGCGATATCGGCGGCAGACCTCGTCTCGCCGTAAGGCACGGCGCACACCTCGGCCCAGACTGCTTTCTGGAAAGCGCTTCCCTTGGCGTCGATGGGCACGTCGAACGATTGCCGCTTGCCGGCGAGGTATTCCTGAATCTGGGTGGCGGCGGCGTTCGTCATATCGGAAGCCGCACATGAACCTTCGAGTTTCGCCTGGTCGAACACGATTTCGCATATTCCGCGCCTCGTGGCGCGAATCGTGATAGGCCCGTGGACCGTGGCATACGTGAAGTACGTGGATTGCGGTTGCGTCATGTCGCCTCCCGTCGAATCCCATTATACGACTTGCGTTAGAATGGCGGTGTAAGCTCAGTCGAATTCTTGGGGGCGAAATGTTCCAGCCAGTGAAAATCGCTCCGTCGATCCTTTCGGCGGATTTCATGAACCTCGAGCGTGACATTGCCATGATCGAGCAGGCGGGTGCGGGTTATGTGCACGTGGACGTCATGGACGGGCATTTCGTGCCCAACCTGACCATCGGCGTCCCGCACGTGAAGCAGCTGAAGCACATCACCAGCTTGCCGCTGGACGTCCACCTGATGATCTCGAATCCGCTCGTGCAGCTTCCCTGGTTCCTCGAGGCGGGGGCCGATATGGTCACCGTGCACATCGAGGCATTGGAAGGCCAGTGGGCCGATCGGGCCGTCGAGGCCATTCACGAAGCCGGCGCGCAGGCATGCGTGGCGCTGAAGCCCAACACGCCTGCGGACGTGCTGTCGTCCACTATCGGCAAACTCGACATGGTGCTCATCATGTCCGTTGAGCCCGGCTTTTCGGGGCAGGGCTACATCGAGGGCAGCGAAGACAAGGTGGCGCAGGTCGTCAGCATGGCGCGCGAAGCCGGCAACGACGGCATGCTCATCGAGGTCGATGGCGGCATCGGCTTGAAGACGGTCGAGCGCGTATGCGCCGCCGGCGCCGATGTCATCGTGTGCGGAAACGCCGTTTACGCCGCCGAAGACCCTGCGGCTGCCTTGGCTGAAATCGAGGCCCTGGGCAACAAGGCCCGTCTCGCCGCATTGGCGTGACGATTCATTCGAACAGGACATCATGCCGATAACCGTTCCGGACAATTACGTGTACCTCGACTGGGCGGCCACAACGCCGCTGTGCGAGGAAGCAGCGCAGGCCATGGCGCCGTACTTGGTGCCCGGCTTGGGCAACATCGCGCATGGCATGAATGCCAACTCGCTGCACGCGCCCGGCCGCGCGGCGTTCGAGGAAATGGAATTGGCGCGCAAGCAACTGGCGCGCGATTTGGGGGCCTCGCGTCCGAACGAGGTTGTGTTCACATCGGGCGCGACTGAATCCGACAACATGGCGATACTCGGCATTGCGCGTGCTGTTTCCGACAACCGCCGCAAGCGCGAGGGCAAGGATTTCGTCGGCCGCGTTGTCACGACGTCCATCGAGCACGATGCCGTGTTGGAACCGGCGCGCCGCCTGGCGCATGAGGGGTTCGACGTCGTGTACGTCAACCCCGACAAGGGCGGTTTCGTGACGCCAGAAGCCCTCGCCGCCGCACTTGACGAGCGCACGGTGCTCGTGTCGGTGCAAATGGCCAACAGCGAGATCGGCTCGATTCAGCCCATCGCGCAGCTTGCGCGCATGTCCCACGAGCATGGCGCCCTGTTCCACACCGATGCCACGCAGGCTTTGGGCAAGGTGCCGGTCGATGTCGGCGCGCTTGGGGTGGATGCGGCGTCGTTTTCCGCTCATAAGGTCTGCGGACCCAAGGGCGTGGGTGCCCTGTACCTGAAGGCGCGCACCCCGTTGCAAGCGCAGATGCTCGGCGGCGGTCAAGAAGAGGGAAGGCGGTCGACGACGCAAAACGTTGCGGGAATCGTCGGGTTTGCGTCTGCGTGCCATGCGGCAATGGGGATCCTCGATGCGGAATCCCAACGCCAGCGCGCGATGCGCGACGCCTTGCGGAACCGTTTGGCGGCCTTGCCCGGCGTGCGGTGCACGGTAGATGCGCCGACTGGCTCGCAGGACTACCTGCCCAACATCGTTCATGTGCTCGCAAGCGGCTTCGAAAGCGAAACGCTCGTCTTGCGCTTGGACATGATGGGTTTCGGCGTGTCCGGCGGGTCAGCATGCTCGTCGCATTCGCTCGAGCCCAGCCACGTCCTGCGCGCAATGGGCATTTCCGCCGATGAGGCATATGGCGCTTTGCGCGTTTCGTTCGGACGCTACACGACCGAAAACGACATCGATCGCTTTGTCGAGGCGCTGCAACAGGTGATTGCGCGATAGCGCGATGCACGGCGCCCTGTTTTTCGCACGAGGGAGGAATCTGCATGATAACCATCGAAGATGCCCGCGGCACCGAGCTTACGAAAGCCCAGGCGAGTGAAATCTCGAAGCAAACGAAGCCGTTGACAGTGGGCGCCCTCGAACTGGCGCTGTTGGCGCAGTTCCCGCGCGAAGATGCCGAGGAATGGGACCGCACGGGCTTGCTCGTCGGCGATCCGGCAGCACTCGTCACGAGCGTGGCGGTTGCGCTCGACGTGACGCACGACGCCATCGAGGCCGCTTATCGGGCGGGCGCAAACGTGCTGCTAACGCATCATCCCGCATTTATCGAACCGCCTGCGGTATTTTCGCCTTCGTATGCCGTTGCCAGCGCGCCCGGCGTCAACGTGTACGACGCCATCGGCAAGGGCGTGGCGCTGATGAACTTCCACACGGCGCTCGATGTCAGCGTTGCGGCGACGCGCCTTCTGGCAGGCATGCTGGGCGTTGATTTCGAGCGCATCTTGATTCCCGTAGACGAAAGCGGGCAAAAGGGCTACGGCCAGCTTTGCGCTGTCCGGCCGTCGGATGCGCCGTTCAGGCTGCAGCATCTTGCCGCTCGGTGCACATCGGTGTTCGGACGCTTGCCGCGTGTGTGGGGGAGCGCTTCTGCAACCGTCAAGCGCATCGTCATTGCGAATGGCTCTGCTGGCAACGTGATAGAAACTGCGATTGCCGTTGGCGCCGATTGCCTGGTATGCGGCGAGGTGAAGTACCATGCAGCACTCGACGCCTTGCAGGCGGGCCTGTGCGTTGTGGAACTCGGCCACGACGTGAGCGAACTCCCGTTGTGCGCCCTGCTCGCGCAGGCAACAATCGATGCAGGCGTTCCGTCCGATGAGGTGTTCATCTTGGACCAAGGTTCGAATTGGTCGACACCTGACGCCACTCGAATCTAGCGGCCATAACGGTTACAATGTGTCCAGTCCGCAACCGTTGGAAGGGACACGTGCATGCAAGCTGATTTGCAAGACCTCGAAGCTCTGCTCGAGATCCAGAAAATAGACCTGGACACCATTCAAGCGACGAAAAAGCGCGTCGAATTACCCCAGCGGATCGAGGTCATGCGCCTGCGCAAGAAGCGCGGGGAAATCCAGGGCAAGCTCGACCAAGTGCATGAACTGCAAAAGAAGGCCGATGCAGAGATGACCATCGTCGAAGACGAAGACCGCTCGCTCGCCGAAAAGCAGGAGCGCGCTCAACAGCTCATCGACGCTTCAGGGTCTGATTACCGCAAGGTCGAATCGCATTCGCGCGAGATGGCCGGTGTCATGAAGCGCCGCGAAACGCTTGCCGAGAAACGCGTCGAAGTGCAAGCGCAGCTCGACAAGATCAAGGGCGTTCGCGACCAGCTCGAAGGCGCCATCGCCGCGTCGGAAGCCAAGGAAGCCTCATTGCGTGCCGCATTCGAAGGCGAGGACAGCGCTCTCGCCGAGCAAATCCGCGCGAACACGGCCCGTCGCGACGAGCTGATGGCCTCCATTGCGCCTGAGCTTGCCCGCACGTACAAGAAGACGGCTGAAAAGACCGGTGGCGTCGCCATCGGCAAGCTCGATGGCGAGACATGCGGAGTGTGCCGCACGCATATCGAAGGCGGCCATCTTATCTCGCTGCGCGCCCAAGCCCCCATCGGCACATGTCCGGTTTGCAAGCGCTTGCTCGTCATCGAATGACCCACGGCGCCTGTCCCAAATACTTGCCCCAACGAGAAAAAGCCCGCCGAAGCGGGCTTTTTATGCGATGAAACAGCGTTAGTTACGCGCGCTCGACCTTGCCGGCCTTCATGCAGCGCGTGCAAACGTTGGCCTTGCGCACATGACCGCTCTTGTCGCGGATCGTGACCTTCTGGATGTTGGGCTTGAACCAGCGGTTCGTCACGCGGTGCGAGTGGCTGACGTTACGACCGGCGGCGGGCTTCTTGCCGCAAACTTCGCAAATCTTAGACATGGCTATCAACTCCGTATAACTGCATTTCATCACGGCATTCGCCGTTTGCCTTCAAACTAGCCAAGAAACTATAGCACACCAAAGGCACGTCATCAAAGGATTTTTGCCGTCTTCAAATGCCCTTCATGTGAAACCCTTCATGTGAATCATACGCTGATGTGCGGCTATGATGTATCGTGCGTTATACTTTTTAAGTTACGCAAACGATGGGCAGAACAAGCCCGCGTTCGGAAAGGAAGCTTTACATGGCACCTGTTCCTGGAAAACTGCATGTTGCAAATGATGTCCTGGCCGACATGGTTGGCCATGCCGCCATGGAATGCTACGGCGTTGTGGGCATGGTGGCGCCGAACGCCGCCGATGGCATTTCGAAGATCCTGCCGGTTTCGCGCCTGCGCCGTGGCATCACGCTGGCCACGACCGACGCCGGCATCCATGTCGATTTGTATGTCGTCATCGAATATGGCATGAATATCAACGCTGTGTCGCAGAACCTTGTCGACGCCGTCTCGTTCGTCCTGAAAGAGCAGGCACGCGTTCCCGTTGACGGCATCGACGTGCATGTCATGGACGTGAAGGTCCGCAAGTAGCGTTACAGCACCCGTATCTACCTGGAAAGAACAACGATATGACTGAATTTACCGGCAACGATGTCTTGTCCGCGATTGCGGCGGCGAGCAAGAACCTCAGCGAGCGCAAGGAAGAGATCAATCGCCTTAACGTGTTCCCCGTGCCCGACGGCGACACGGGCACGAACATGTCGCTGACGATTGAATCCGTCGTCAAGAACGTTTCGAAGCTGCCTTTGGGCGCGTCGGCCGCCGACGTCCGCAAGGCCATCACGACGGGTGCGCTCATGGGCGCACGCGGCAACTCCGGCGTCATCACGTCCCAGATCCTGCGCGGCTTGTGCGAAGGATCCACTGAATCCGACCACTTGACGACCGAGGCGCTCGACGCAGCGTTCTCGCGTTCCGCCGAGGTTTCGTTCCAAGCCGTCCGCAAACCGGTCGAGGGCACGATCCTCACGGTGTTGAAAGATTCGGCGACTGCTGCAAAGCAAGCCCATAAGAAGAAGCTCGAAATCGATGAAGCACTCGAGTTCATCGTGCGCGAGGCGTATGCGTCGGTTCAGCGCACGCCCGAGTTCCTGCCCGTGCTGAAGGAAAACAACGTCGTCGACGCCGGCGGTTTCGGCCTGGCCATCTTGTTCGACGGCTTTGTCAGCGCGCTTTTGGGCAAAAGCGAGTTTGCGGGCGACCAGTTCGAGTTCTCGCCCAAAGCCGAGCCCAAAGTCGAAATCGAGCATCTGAACGACTGGGAGGGCTCCGAATACCGCTATTGCAACGAGTTCCTGGTGTATTCCGACACGCTCGACAAGGACGAGGCGCTCGACTTCCTGTCCACGATGGGCGATTGCGAGCTGTGCGTGGGCGCGAACCCGCGCTTCAAGGTGCACGTGCATTCCAACCACCCGAACCAGGTGCTCGAATACTTCCTCGACCGTGGTCAGATTTTCGAAGTCTTCATCCACAACATGGACCTTCAGAGCATTGAACGCAACGACAAGCTCGTGGCCGAGCAATCCGAGGCGCCGGCCGAGCGCAAGCCGTTCGGCGTCGTGGCCGTTGCCGCTGGCGAGGGCAATGCCAATATCCTGCGCAGCTTGGGCGTCGACGTCGTCGTGTCGGGCGGCCAGACCATGAATCCCTCCACGGCCGACTTGCTCGATGCCGCCAACGCCACCAATGCCGACAACGTCATCATCCTGCCCAACAACTCGAACATCATCATGGCGGCGAACAGCGCTGCCGAGTTGGCCGAGATGTCATGCGGCGTCGTTCCGACCAAGAGCGTGCCGCAAGCGTTCTCGGCCCTGTTCGGCTATGACCCGGATGCGACGCTCGAGGACAACATCGAGTCGATGACCGACGCGTTCTCCGAAGTCAAGACGGGCGAAGTCACCACGGCGGTCAAGGATTCGCGCGACGCCAAGGGCGACCCCATCGCAGAGGGAGACGTCATCGGCATTGCCGACGGCTCGATTGATGCCGTTGGATCGTCCATCGAGGATGTCGTCATGGGCTTGCTCGAGGTCATGGAAGCCGACGATGCCGATACGTGTACGGTGCTCGCCGGCGAGGACTACTCCGACGAGCAGCTGGAAGCCCTCGTCGAGCGCATCGAGGCTGAGTACGACGATCTCGAGATTGACGCTCAACGTGGCGAGCAGCCGCTGTACCCGGTTATCTTCTCGGTAGAGTAAGGTGCCGACGGCGGCCGACAGCAAGGCGGTTGACCGCACGAAAGCGACGCTGGCGCTCGACGCGCCGGTTACGTCGGTGCGGCTCGTCAGCCCCAAGCGGGCGCAAGCGCTGGGCAAGTTGGGCATTTCGACGGTACGCGACCTGGTTTCCAATTACCCGCGCCGCTATATCGACATGTCTCATGTCGCCACGATTGCAGATTCCCGCATTGGCGAGACGTGCACCATCAAGGCGCGCATCCACGAGGTGAAGGTGAAGCGACCCAAGCCCCGTGTCGTGCTGGCCGAGGTCACCGTTGTCGACGACACGGGCACGCTCATCGTGACCGCGTTCAACCAGCCGTGGCTCGCCGACCAATTGAAGCCCGGTGCTGCTGTCGCCCTATCGGGCGAGGTGGCGTTCAACTACGGCTACAAGCGCATGACGAATCCCTACATCGAGCAGTTGGAGGGGTCGGGTGATGATTTCCACGGCATGATCGTGCCCGTACATCCGCTTACCGGCGCCATCAAAGCTGGCATGATGCGCCGGCTCGTCAGCAACGCGCTTGACGAAGTCACGGGGCTCATCGACCCCATGCCGCTTTCCCTTCGCGCCAAGTACCGGCTCATGAGTCGCAACAGCGCGCTTTCGTGCATCCATTTCCCGCACACCATGCAAGAACAGCGTGAAGCGCGCCGCCGCTTGGCATACGAGGAGGTCTTGCTGCTTCAGCTCATGTTGATGCAAGAGGGCGAGCGACGAAGCGTTGGGCTTGCTGCCACGGCTCATGTCATCGACGGGCCCGCAGTAAAGGCGCTTGCCGAAGCCGTTCCCTTCACGTTGACAGGCGAGCAGCAGCAGGCGTGCGACGAGATCTTGCAGCGCATGGCGGCGCCGCGCACGGCCAACCACATGTTGCTTGGCGATGTGGGCACGGGCAAGACCATCGTGGCGGCTTTCGCATTGGCGGCTGCCGCCGATACGGGTTGCCAAGCCCTGTTCATGGCCCCGACCGAGATCTTGGCCCGCCAGCATGCGGCAAGTCTGGGCCCGTTGCTCGATGCGGCAGGCGTGACGTGGGACATCCTGACCGGCTCGACATCGGCTGACGAGCGTGCGGGCATCCTGAACCGTGCGGCATCGGGGGACACGAGCGTGCTCTTCGGCACCCATGCGCTGCTCGAAGATGACGTGGTGCTCGACCATTGCACGCTCGTCATCATCGACGAGCAGCAGCGTTTCGGTGTGGACCAGCGCGTGGCCTTGATGGCCAAGGGCACGTGTCCCGACGCGCTGTTCCTGACGGCGACGCCCATCCCGCGCACATTGGCACTGGCGTTGTTCGGCAACTTGTCGCTTTCCTATATCAAGGAGCGGCCGCATACGGCTGCACCGCGCACGACGTTCGTGCACACGCTGTCAGGCAGGGGAGTGGCGTATGACGCCGCCAAGGAAGCCCTCGCACGTGGCGAGCAGGTGTACGTCGTGTGCCCGCTCGTGGGCGAGAAAGCTCCCGAGTCCGAATCGGAAAAGAAGGGCTCTTCCCGTGAAGAGGAAGACGTTTACGAGTTCGAGCGCATCGCCATCGAGGACGAAAACGACATGACGGGCGCAAACGCGTCTGCCGCCGAAGCAGAGGCGGCGTTCCTGCAATCGAAGGTGTTTGTCGATTACGAGGTCGGCCTCGTGCACGGCAAGCTGCCCGCTGCCGAAAAGCAGGAGGTCATGGACCGGTTCCGCGCAGGCGAGATCGGCGTGCTCGTGGCGACGACCGTCATCGAGGTGGGCGTGGACGTTCCCAACGCCACGGTCATGATCGTGGAAGACGCAGATCGTTTCGGCTTGTCGCAGTTGCACCAGCTACGCGGCCGTGTCGGCCGAGGCGATGCTCCCGGCCAAGTGCATCTGGTTTCCGGCACGAAGAGCGAGAAGGCCATCGAGCGCCTAAGCGCCATGCAGCGCACCGATGACGGCTTCGAATTGGCATCATATGACCTGTCGCTGCGCCGCGAGGGCGACATCCTAGGCAACCGCCAACACGGCGCGTCGCTCCTCAAGTTGGTCAACGTCGTGCGCGATGGACGGCTTATCGAGGCAGCCCATGAAGACGCCCTGGCCATCCTCGACGAAGACCCACAACTGCAAACCGCTCAGTACAAGGCGCTTGCGCGCGAAGCCCGCGTCGTGTACCGTCGTGCCGAAGGTTTAGCAGGAGGCTGATGATGCGAATTGTCGCAGGCACATTGCGTGGGCGCACGATCAGCGCCCCAGAAGGGGAGGGCACGCGCCCCACAGTCGACCGTGTGCGTGAGGCCCTCTTCAGCTCGCTTTACAGTTTGCGAGGCGGCTTCGAAGGCGCAATCGTGCTCGATGCGTTCGCCGGATCGGGCGCGCTCGGCATCGAGGCGTTGTCGCGCGGTGCCGAATTCGCGGCGTTCGTGGAGCGCGACCTTAAGGCGGCCAAGGTGCTCGAGTACAACGTGCGCACGTGCGGCCTCGAAGTCAACCGCGCCGCCGTCTTGCGCCGCGACGTCATGAACGGCCTGCCCAAGGTCACCCCGTATGCGTTCGACCTCGTGTTCTTAGATCCGCCGTACAGCTACGATGCCGGTGAGGTGCTGGGCATGGTCAGCGCGTTGGCCGAAGGCGGCATGGTGGCGAAAGGCGCTATCATTGTGTACGAACATGCCCTGAAGTCGGCTGAAGACGTGGCATGTGCACTGCAGGAAATCGGGTGCGATGTGCGCCCGTCGAAGAAATACGGCAAAACGGGCGTCACCATCGGCGTCTTGGAGGGAGAGGCGTAAATGAAGCGAGCAGTCACCCCCGGCACATTCGACCCCATCACATACGGCCATCTTGACGTCATCACGCGTGCTGCGCAGCTCGTCGACGAGGTCGTGGTAGCGGTAGCGGCTTCGCCCAGCAAAAGCCCGCTATTCAGCTTGGAGGAACGCACCGAGCTCGCGCGTGAGGCCACCAAGCATCTCGATAACGTGCGCGTGGAGCCCTTCGACGGCCTGCTCGTGGACTTCGCACGCGAACAGGGCGCGTCCGTCATCGTCAAGGGCCTGCGGGCTATCACCGACTTCGAATACGAGTTCCAGATGGCCGCTCTCAATTACCAGTTGGCCAACGAGCTCGAGACGGTGTTCATCATGTCGCCGCCTCAATACATGTACCTGTCGTCGTCCATCGTCCGTGAACTCGCACGTCTGCAAAGCCCCGTCGACCAGTTCGTCCCGCCTACCGTGGCGTCGGCTTTGGAGAGAAAGTTCGTCGACTAACAAGCAGGAAAGCACGTTTGCGGCCGTTGGTGCCTGTCCACGACTCGTGGACTGCGATGAGCGCAGGCGCAGCGGGAGCGAGGACTGTTTGAGCCCGCGAAGCGGGCGAGTTCCGCAGCTGCTGCGCTGGAGCGAAGAGCGGTTAGTCCACGCTGGAGTGAGACAGGCGCGCAACGGCCGCAGACGTTTTCCCCGTTGACCGCTCGCGTGCGCTCCGTTGGGCGATGCACGTGATTGCCCCCGCATCCCATCTTGTTCCAGATGGTACACTGACCGCGTTACCGCGCTGCGACTGACGGGCTAACGTGGATGACCACGGGGGAGCGGCGCGCACATATCATGCCGACCGTCTGGGCTAGCCGCGTTTCGCAAGAAGGTCGGATTATCGCCACAGGCCTCCAAACGCAACACGGCGATTCGAGCATTTGGAGGGCAGACATGCAGAACTTGGCGGACATCCTTAAGAGCAATCCCTATCCTGGTCGCGGCATCGCCGTCGGCAATGGGGTTGTGTACTACTTCATCATGGGGCGGAGCCAAAACAGCCGCAACCGTATCTTCTCGTTGACGGATGACGGCATCCGCACCGAGGCACACGACCCGGCGCTGGTCGAGGATCCCAGCCTTATCATCTACCATCCCGTGCGCACCATGGGCGATGCGCTTGTCGTGACCAACGGCGACCAGACTGACACCATCGTCGAGGCCGGCAGCTTCCGCGACGGCTGCATGGCGCGCGAATACGAGCCCGATGCCCCTAATTTCACACCGCGCATCAGCGCCATCGTCAACGGTGACGGTACGTTCGAGATATCCATCCTCAAGCACGTCGGCGGCCGTTGCGTGCGCGAGTTCTTCGCTTACGAGGGCTGCGACGAAGGCTGCGGTTACTTCATCAGCACGTACCAGGGCGACGGCAGCCCGCTTCCCACGTTCGTGGGCGAGCCCATTGCCGTCGAGCTGCCCGATGCCGACACGCTGTGGGAAGCGCTTAACGAGGACAACAAGGTTTCGCTGTATGCCAACGTGAACGGCGACGTGAAACTGTACAACAAGAATCTGGGCGACTAGCGCGCTGCGCTGGCAAGGAGGAACATGATGAACGAGCTCGAGCTGAAATACGGCTGCAACCCCAATCAGAAACCGTCGCGCATCTTCATGCGGGATGGCAGCGATTTGCCGCTGCAGGTGCTTAACGGCAAGCCAGGCTACATCAACTTCATGGACGCGCTTAACTCGTGGCAGCTCGTGCGCGAGCTGAAAGAGGCAACAGGGCTTCCGGCTGCCGCGTCGTTCAAGCACGTGAGCCCGGCTGGCGCGGCTGTGGGCGTGCCGCTTTCCGACATCGACCGCCAGATGTACTTCGTCGAGGGCGAAGGCGAATTGTCGCCCATCGCTTGCGCTTACATCCGCGCACGCGGTGCCGACCGCCTGTGCAGCTACGGCGACTGGGCGGCGCTCTCGGATGTGTGCGACGCCGATGTGGCCAACTACCTGAAACTCGAGGTTTCCGACGGCATCATCGCGCCCGGCTACACCGACGAGGCGCTCGAGATCCTGAAGACCAAGAAGAAGGGCAATTACAACGTCGTGCAGATCGACCCCGACTACGTGTGCGCCGAGCAAGAGTACAAGGACGTGTTCGGCATCACGTTCGAGCAAGGCCACAACTTCTTCCACATTGGCGAGGAACTGCTCGCCAACGTCGTGACCCAGAACAAGGACATCCCCGAGGCTGCCAAGATCGACCTGATCGTGGCCCTCATCACGCTGAAGTACACGCAATCCAACTCGGTGTGCTACGTCAAGGACGGGCAGGCCATCGGCGTCGGCGCCGGCCAGCAGAGCCGCATCCACTGCACGCGCCTGGCGGGCAGCAAAGCCGACACGTGGTACCTGCGCCAGCATCCGAAGGTCTTGGGCCTTCCGTTCATCGAGGGCATCGGCCGTCCGACGCGCGACAACGCCATCGACGTGTACATCTCGGAGGAATGCGACGACGTGCTGCGCGATGGCGAATGGCAAAAGGTGTTCACCGAGCAGCCCGAACCGCTGACGCCTGCCGAGAAGAAGGCCTGGGTTGCCACGCAATCCGGCGTTTCCATCGGGTCCGATGCGTTCTTCCCGTTCGGCGACAACGTCGAGCGCGCACGCAAGTCGGGCGTGGCCTACATCGCCGAGCCCGGCGGGTCGATTCGCGACGACAACGTCATCGAGACCGCTGATAAATACGGCATTGCTATGGCCTTCACGGGGATGCGCCTGTTCCACCATTAAGCCGTCATCGGCCATTGTGGACACACTGTGATAATACGAAGCCGCTTGGGCGAGAACACGAAAACTTCTCTTAAAACCTGCGGCTAATTGTGCTAGTATTTCACCCGCTGTCGAACAGCATCGGCGCGTGGCTCAGCTTGGTAGAGCGCTGCGTTCGGGACGCAGAGGTCGCTGGTTCAAATCCAGTCGCGCCGACCATCGCAGATAAAGGGGATGCTTTTTCGGAGCCATCCCCTTTTTCTTAGGCTTGTCAAACGACATGTCTGGCAGGAGGCGACACATGAAGTTCTTCGGAATGGGCGGACTCGAGCTCATCATCATCTTGGTGATCGTGCTCATCATTTTCGGTCCCAAACAACTTCCGAAGCTGGGCAAGATGCTCGGTCGCGGCGTGAAGAGCGTTCGCGAGGGCGTCGAGGCCGGTAAGGACAAGATCGACGAGAAGTTCGAGGAAGTGGAAGCCGAGAAGGCCGAAGCTGCCGAGCAGGAAAGCGCCGTTGCCCAGCTTGAGGCTCCCGCGGCGCAAGACACGGACGGCAAATAGCCGGTCCCCGACCCCGTAAGGATAAGCATTATGGCTAACGACAATGTCATCTTGACGCCCGAAGGGCGCGAAAAGCTGGAAGAAGAGCTGCACTACCTCGAGACCGAGAAGCGCGCCGAAATCGGCGAGCGCATCAAGGTCGCGCGTGAGTTCGGAGACATCACCGAGAACTCCGAATATGACGACGCCAAGAACGAGCAGGGCATGGTCGAGGCGCGTATCGCCGAGATCACGCGCATCCTTTCCGAAGCGACGGTCGTCACCACGCCCAAGCGCTCGAACAAGGTGAACATCGGCAGCACCGTCACGGTCGACATGGGCGGCCGCGAGCGCGTGTTCCTGATTGTCGGCGCCGCCGAGAGCGATGTCGCCGAAGGCAAGATTTCGAACGAGTCTCCCGTCGGCTCCGCGCTCATCGGCCACAAGAAGGGCGACCATATCGAGACGGTTGGCCCCACCGGCCGCAAGATCGAGATGGATATTCTGAAGATCGAGCACTAATTGCAGGTTGTCCGTCTGGCTGGCGGGTAGTGGAGGTGCGCAATGGCTGACATGGAACAAAACCCCGACATCATCGAAGACGACCCTATCGAGGTGCGCAAGGCCAAGCGCGCGTCCATCATCGAAGCCGGCGGCAA
This sequence comes from Eggerthellaceae bacterium, assembly GCA_017511465.1. Classification (GTDB taxonomy): domain Bacteria; phylum Actinomycetota; class Coriobacteriia; order Coriobacteriales; family Eggerthellaceae; genus UBA9715. The sequence goes on from JAFWJU010000033.1 coordinate 30,920, forward strand.
CCCATACGGGCATGCATTCGACTACTCGCATCATGCAGCTGATATAGACGCGGCTTATGCACAGCTCGAAGACGGCGCATCGACCGAAGACGCCGTGCAGATGTGCGGCCGCATCATGGCCAAGCGCGTTCAGGGCAAGGTCAGCTTCTTCACCATGCGCGATACGACGGGCGAAATTCAGCTGTTCTGCCGCATCAACGTGCTGGGCGAGCAGGCGTACGCCGAGATGAAGGACCTCGATGTGGGTGACTGGATCGGCGTGTGGGGCACCGTCATGAAGACGCGTCGCGGTCAGTTGTCCATCGCCGTCGAGCGCTTCGAGCTTCTAAGCAAATCGTTGCGTCCGCTTCCCGAGAAGTTCCACGGACTGGCCGACAAGGAAATCCGCTATCGCCAGCGTTACGTCGACCTTATCGCGAACCCCGAAGTGCGCGCCGTTTTCGAAAAGCGCTCGAAGATCATCACGGCCATCCGCCGTTACATGGAAGAAGAGCAGGGCTACTTCGAGGTCGAGACGCCGTTCTTGCAGTCCATCATGGGCGGCGCCAACGCGCGTCCCTTCGTCACGCACCTGAATGCGCTCGATCGCGATTACTATCTTCGCATCGCCACCGAACTGCCGCTGAAGCGCCTGCTCGTAGGCGGTTTCGAGCGCGTATTCGAACTCGGCCGCATCTTCCGCAACGAGGGCATGGACCAAACGCATAATCCCGAGTTCACCACGATGGAAGCGTATTGCGCGTTTTCCGATCTCGAGGGCATGATGGAACTCGCCGAAGGCGTCATCCAAGCGGCCGCCATGGCGGCTTGCGGAACGCTGAAAGTGCCCTACCAGGGCATCGAGATCAATCTCGAAGGCCCGTGGCCTCGCCGCACGATGATCGAGCTGGCGACTGAGGGCGCGGGCGAGGACGTGTCATTCGACCGCAGCCTCGAGGACTTGCGCGCCATTGCCAAGCGCGTCGGCGTCGAAGTCGAAGAACCGTGGGGCAAGGGCAAGCTGATCTCCGAGATTTTCGAGGAAACGTGCGAGAGCAAGCTGGTGCAGCCCATTTTCGTGACTGACCATCCGCTCGAGATATCGCCGCTGGCCAAGAAGAAGCCCGAGGACCCGAACCTGACCGACCGCTTCGAGTTGTACATCTGTGGTCACGAGTATGCCAACGCCTTCAACGAGCTGAACGACCCCATCGACCAAGCCGAGCGTTTCCACGCGCAGGTCGCCGCCAAGGACTACGACGACGAGGCCATGGGTTACGACGCCGACTACATCCGCGCACTAGAGTACGGCATGCCGCCCGCTGGCGGCATAGGCATCGGCATCGACCGCCTGGTCATGCTGCTGACCGACAGCGACTCGATCCGCGATGTGCTGCTGTTCCCCTTGATGAGGGACGAAGCGTAGGCGTTCTGTTACAGGAAAGTATCGGATTAGCACTCCC
>JAFWJU010000006.1 GCA_017511465.1 Eggerthellaceae bacterium
CCTCTACTTGCGCCCGCAACAGCTCGTTTACCAGGTAGCCGGCCTTGACCGCGTAGTCTGCCTTGATGCGCGGGTTTTCCTGCAGCGTGATGTAGTCGATCTGCATGAGCGTGTCGACGATCTTGGCGCGCAGCTCTTCGATTTGCGCATGCAGCTCGTTGATGTACTGCTCTTCGTTTTGCGTGGTGGATGCGTGCGAATCGTTGAAACACCCGTTGCTGACGCTGTGCATAGCGCTGCCCATGATTGCCACCCTTCACCCTTCCCGCTCCTCTTCTTTGCGGGACGAGTGCATTATGGCCAGCGCACGCGTTTCTGCGTGTCCTTCAACATGGACAGCTAGAACTTTTTTGGACGTGCCATCGGGGACAGCAGTATTTGGCACACCTCTCTTTGATGCGCCCGAGCGTGCACTTTCCCGGGTTTTCAACCAAGGCCCTCGATACGCGGCTGTTTTCCATGATCTCGAGCGCGCACTTAACGGGCTTTTCAACCGCTTCCATAGTTTCGTGGCACAAAACCCTGCCAAGTGCGCTGCCACACCCTTTCAGTCCGTGCACTTTACGGCGATCTCAGCCACAACAGCGTCGTTCGCCGTGCACTTTCCCAGGATTTGTGCCATGAGATTTCAAGAGTGGCGCAAAAGCTTGCAAAGTGAACGCTCCGCCCGACACATCCCTGCGCTCGAGCGCCGCAAATGTCATCAGGATTTCGTAGCGCGTGAATCGGACTTGCGCACTATGGCAACCACAAGCACTATGCTAGCAGCGAGCAGCATGATTACCCCTGCAAACATTGGGACATACGAACCGGTGAAATCGATGAGCGTGCCCCAAAAGAAGGCCCCGACCACATTGCTGATCGACGCCACAACCGATATTCGGGAATAGATCGTCGCATAGTCCAGATTGCCGAAACATCTTCGGGCCAGAATGGGCATCATGACGTTCGTGACGCCGTAATAGAACCCAAAGCCAAGAGCTGCGGCGTAGTAACCGGCAACAGAACCTGTCGCAAACGAAAAGAGGGTTAGACCCACGATTCCGCAGCCAAGGGTGACAGCCATGCCCCCAATGGGATGGCGCTCGCCAACTGCGCCCATCGCGAGCTTCGACACAGTCTGACCCGCCATAGCCACAGAACCCGCCGTGGCTCCAAGCAGCGGGAACGCAACCCCGATTTCAAGCGTCGTGGCGTAACTGGGTATCATGATGTAAACGTACATGCCGAAGTTCAGGAAGAACCCAAGAACTGCCAGCAGGTAGAAGACGGGCATCCTGAAGGCGCGACTTGCAGGTACGCCCTCCGTATGCGCACGGTTAGCGCGCTGCGAATCCTCAGCTTCCGCTTCGCTTGAGGCGCCAGTTTCGGCGCCCCACGGCTCAAGGCCCTTGTCTTCGGGCCAACTGGCCACCATGAGCAAAACGGCTGGAATCACGCATGCCGTCATCGCGGCAAACACGAGATAGGTTGCCGACCAGCCAATCGTGGCTATGAGCACACCGCCCACTGTCGACCACACCACGCCCCCGATGCCGGTGAACGCCATTATGACTCCAAGGTAGAAGCCGGCGCGTTTTGCGAACCAGCGGTTCACAAGGGTCGAGGGCGCTAAAAACAGCAGCACGCCCACGCCGATGCCCATGAGGAAGCCTCCCACATAGAACTGCCACAGCGTACGCGTGAACGATAGCCAGACGAATGCCACGGCCATCACGCCTACGGCAAGTGAAAGGCACAGCCTGGCGTCCTTGCCGTTGAGCAACTTGCCCGTAAACGGCAAGGACACCATAGACGCAATCCACAACACAGAGATGTAGTAGCTTGCCATCCCCTTTTCGATACCGAGCAGCTCGGCAATAGGAGGATAGAAGAGCCCGGAACAGCTGATGCCCAGCGACAACGGCACAAAGCTCGTAAGCACAAGAGCCGAGACAACCAAATATCCGAAGTGCAGTTTTCTTTTCGGAATTGCTTCTTCGCCTCTGCCGTTCACGTGGGCTCCTTTTGCCTGCAGCGCTACTTCGCCGGCTCGCCCGGCTTAGGTGCAGAGGGAACCGCGCTCACACGCGGTGCAGCAGGAACCGTACTTGCCCGCGGTGCTGCCGGAGGTGCAGCAGGTGTCGATCCCGGTGGGTGCGGTATTCCGTCTTCTGCGCCACCACCCATGTCGCTGTACCCGCAATACGGGCAAGCGTCTAGCGTCTTCGCTTGTTCTGGGCTGATTGCCTTACCGCAATTTGCGCAAATAACTGGCGCATCAATTGCCGCTGGTCTAAAGCACATTGCCCCTCCTATCATGCCGTCGTTTGGACGGAGCTCGTAATAGAACGGCCAACCGCCTCGACTGGCCGTTCCACTTGTTATCGTTGAAGCGGGAAATCGCCGACGTACAGGCTTTCTTGCAAATCAACTTCGCGTTCCGCCGTCTTGAAACCCTCCGCCTCGATGCGCAGGCGATAACCGCCCGCATCGATTCGCTTGAAATTGAAGTCTCCGAAATCGTCGGTTTCCTGCTTGCTCAGAATGGCTCCCTCGGCGTCAAGCAAGGTGACAACGGCGCCTTCGATGTTCTCGTTCGCATCGGGATCCCACACATTGCCAGCCAAGAAAAGATGGGGCCTGTTCAAGTAGTAGACACGGGGACCAAGGGCCGGGTCACCGAGCACCTCGGCTTGCGCAATCTCGTCGGCGAAGTCTTCCTCATCGCCGAAGCGCAATGCGCCTGTCGCACAGTAATCAACGCAACGCGGCAGTTCTCCCGCATCGACCAGATGAGCGCAACCCGTGCACTTTTGCGGAAGCGATAGCTCCTCGTTGAAGTAAATGGCCCCGTAAGGACAGGCGTCAACGAGCTCGGCATGCCCCGCTGCTTTCTCGGGGTCGATGATGACCAGGCCGTCTTCGCGCTTGTACACGGCATCAGGAGCTGCAGCAATGCATGGAGCGTTGTCGCAGTGGTTGCACATGCGAGGCGTGTACTCGATTTTCACGACGGGCGCCTGGCCATGCACAACTTGATCGACTTTGCACCAGAAATGCCCTGTCATAGGTTGCGGCTTGGCATATGGCATCCAGTCGTTTCCACAATGCTCGTCTTTGCAGACAATTTGGCACCCGCAGCATCCGTTGCAACGGGCAGCGTCAAACACAAATACCTTCATGAGCCTACCCCCTAATCCAATTCATGATGCTGGGTCCTTCTTGCGGATCGATTGCCCTGTTGAACGCATCAGGATACTCTGTGGCCAACTGCACAAGATCGGCTTTCTCTACACCTACGAGGTAGCCGCTCGTCACTTCGCCGGGACAGTTCTTCGAAGTCGTGCCTTTTGGCGCGATAAGGTTGTTCGCGCCGGCACGATCGGAAACGCCACGCTCGATGGGGTCGATGCGTGCGCCATGGTCCTGCGACACAACACCCGTCCTAATGCGCTCGGTGAGCACTGCACCGCCGAGCACCCAACCGCGTTCGTTGTAAATCTTTACAACGTCGCCGTCTTTCACGCCAAGCTTTTCCGCGTCGCGAGGATTGATCCATACGGGCTCGTAAGCGTAACCGTCTTCGCCCATTTGCTTCGACAGCTCGCGCAGCCATGGGACATCGTCCATTTGCGCGTGCACGCGCCATCGCGGATGGTTCGACACCAAAAGGAATGGATACTTCTCGCCACGCAAACCACGGCGGCTTTCCTGATGCGTCTCGCCTTCCTCGATGTAATGCGGATACGGCATGCGCTCGCGGTCGTCGGGGAAATTGGCTGCCAAGGCCTTCGAGTAAATCTCGAGCTTGCCCGACATCGTTGACACGGGGTTCTTCTCCGGATCTTCGTAGAAATCGCGGTAACCGCAAGGGGCATCACGCCAGTTCTCGCGATACGGAACCGAGGCGTATTCCTGCTTCTGGAAGTCATCCCATGAAATGAAGTCACTGAGCCCGGAATCGTCGAAAGCCAGCTTGATGCACGTTTCGGTGTCTTTGCGAAGGTGCCCGCCCGCATCGGTCTGGTACTCTTCGAGAACGCCGAGCCTCTCGGCGATGTTGCATACGATCTCCCAGTCAGTGCGCGCCTCCCCGATTACGTCGATGCACGGCGTCTCGATGAAGAACGTGTTGGGCGTTCCCTGGTTGAGTTCGTTGTTCACATCCAACTGCTCGTATTTCGTTGATACGGGCAAGATGAGGTCGGCGTACAGGCAGTCGTTTTCGAGCCACGGGTGCTGCGCCATGATGAACTCCATGTTGGGGTTGCGCAGCGCCTCGGAGAACATGTTGCCATCGTTCCAGCATGTCGACCAGCAGGGCGAGTCGGTCCAAATCATATGCAGGTACGGATCGTCGTCGGTTGCCGGGAACCGGTGCTCTTCGAACTGCACTTCTTTGGGCATCGAAACACACGGGATGGAATGCCAGTACAGCGGCTTCTCGGCGAGAATGCCCTCGGGGATGAGCGTCTTGGGAACGAAGCGCTGGTAACGATGAGTGAAGGCGCCGTTGTAAGCCGCAATGATGGACGGATCGAGCACCGAAGCGGGCATCGCCTTGGTCGATTCTGTTCCCAGCAAGCCCCATTCGAAAAACTTGAACTGGTTGCACCCGGGCTTCCCTAAGCCTTGCATAGCCAGGAGGCAGACCTCCATCCGCCCCGGTTCGTGCGAGTAAGCCGAGCGGATGTAGCTGCCGCCATTGCAATGCGCAACCGAGGTTGCCTGTTTAGCCCACCTGCGCGCAAGCGACTTGATGGTACGTGCGGGCACGCCGCAGATTTCCTCTGCCCATTCCGGAGTCTTGGGTATGCCGGATTCACCGCCCATGACCTCGTATTCCAGCCAATCGAAGCCGACGCTATGAGTGGCAATGTATTCCTTATCGTACAGGTCTTCGGTAATCCACACGTACGCTATGGCGAACTGCAGCGCCAGGTCGGTGTTGGGATACACGGGAATCCACTTATCGGCATGAACTGCAGCGGCGTAGTTCACATCGGGGCTGATGTATATCTGCTGTATCCCGATGTCGCTGAAGTGGAACGACATGACCGACGCCCATAAACCTCCCCAACCCCAAGGGGTGGTTTCCTGATCGCAGCCCCAACACAGCAGCAATTCCGTGTTGTTGCAGATGTCGTATAGGAGGTTGCTCTGGTATCCCTGGCCGGTGGGGAAACCGTCCCATACATGTTCGGCGCCCCAGAACCAACCTTCCCAGCTGTCTGCTTGACGAGCCGAAACCGTGCAACCACCCATGACGTTTTCCATCAGGTTCACCATGGCGCCATGCGCGCAATGAATCGTCTTCGTTTCGGCATGACCGTCGCACATGCACAGAACAGAGCCGGGGCCATAAACCTCGTACTGGCGCCTGATTTCCGCTTCGGCGATGTCGAGCGCTTCGTCCCAGCTGATGCGCTTGTACTTTGACTTCCCGCGGTTTTGAGGATTGCGCTGTTCGGGGCTCCAGTCCTCACGCAATAGCGGGTATGGCACGCGGTTCTTGGAGTACGCGCGGCTTTTGTACGCAATCGAAAGCGGTGGCAAGACCGACTTCATCGGTGCATGTAGCGTCTTTCCGCGAGCGTCTATGGACCACGCGTTCAACTGTTCGGGCGTATAGCATTCGGTGTAGTCGAAATTGCGCGTGCGCAAGATCTTCCCTTCGCGCACGTCGACAACACCCGTGTTAGAGCCGTATCCGACGGAGCACCACCCTAGCCCCTTGATGTGCGATGAATCGGCTCCAAAGCCTTTCTTGACCACAAGTCCCCCTTTCTCTTTTGGCGAGAGCACGCATCTGGCCGACATGAGTCGGGCATCAGATTTCTTGTGCGCTCTTATCAGATTTTATTGGCGAGTAACCTTGGAGCATGTGTCGGATATCGCATCCAAAATTCCAATTCGGAAAGCAAGAGTTCGCAGGCAGGACCGTTACGCGACCCTATGCTAGAATCTCGTTTTGAAGGGGGTTCGGGCGATGTCAACCGATTTCGCCCGAATGATAGTGTCATGAGAATCGATTACCTGCACGAGTTCGTCGTCACGGCAAACACGCGTAGCTTTGGCCACGCAGCCAAATCCCTGTTCATGTCACCTTCTGCGCTTTCGAAGCATATTGCGCAAATCGAAAGCGAGCTGGACATAAAGCTGTTCGATCGCGACCGACACCACATCGAGCTCACGCGAGAAGGCAAGGCGTTTCTCGAAGGCGCAAAGCAAGTGCTGGCCGCTTACGATAACGCCATGTCGATGGTCGAAGCCGCCCGGAGGTCGGTTGACCAAGTTCTGACAATTGGATTCATGCGGCGAGCAACCAATTTTGAAGCTGCTGCCCTAAAAAGGGCAATTATTCGCACGTCTCCGCGAGTGGAAGTGCAGTTGCTTGCGTTTGAATATCCGGACCTGCTCAACAATTTGTTCCAACGCATCATCGACGTTGCCGTGGTCATGAACGTCGATCCCATGTTGGCTAGCTCGTGCCAGTCATGCGATCTTTGCGTCAGCAAGCGCTGCTTAGCCGTTAAGTCATCGCACAAGTGGGCGAAGCTTGACAGCGTTTCATCGCAACAGATACCCGAAGAGCCGCTCGTTCTTCCCGACCCCGTCAATGAGCCCGATACGTTCCGTCGTATCACCTCGCTTGTTCCCGGGTACAAAACGGCACCAGCTATTTCGTACTATCGGGATATCGACTCGCTCATCTTGTCTGTTTCAGATGGTGACGGCGTCGCTGTCATGCCAGAAATCATTAAGTCACATCTTGATCAGGGCATTGCTTTGATACCAATCAGCGATGTGGACACCTCATTCACCGTCAGCGCCTTGTGGATGAAAGACGTCGACGAGCGCATCGCCTCGACGGTGCAATTGGGGCTTCAAGCCTACGAGCGCTAAGAACTGCATCCTGGCAACAATACCCGAGCGCCGCAAATCCCCGCCAAGTGCGTGAATGCGCTAATTACTCCTGTCCCCTTGGCACACCGTGAAACGATGGGCCCGCTGCATCGTATAGTGATACGAGTGAAGCGGACCCATAGACGATGAAGGGAGCGCGGACATGAGCTTGAAAGACTACATCGAGAACCTGAGTCCCGAACTGCAGGAAAAGGCACGTACGTGCGGAAGCGTCGAGGAGCTGCTGGCGCTTGCCAAGGAGGCCGAGGTGCCGCTGCCCGACGAAGCTCTGGCGGCCATCGCCGGCGGAGACGATCCGAAGGCGGGGGACTGCAAGGATCCGGTCAAGTGCCCGAAGTGCGGCAGCACGGATATCGACATTGAACCGTACGGCATCCACATGACCTACTACCGCTGCAAGAAATGCGGCTACGATTGGTTTATATAAACAGGTCGAATGCCGCTGCCCGACGAGGCGCAGGCAGCCATCGCCGGCGATGACGACGCCGAGGACAGTGACTGCAAGTCCAAGCTTTGCCTGAAATGCGGGCTGATTTCTGCGTGCCTTAGCGTGCACTTTGTGGGGTTTTGTGCCATTTCCCGTACAAGGGGCTGGTTATCTATGCGTCGCAGCGTTCACTCTGCGGCGTTTTGAGCCGCTCGCGATTATTTTGTGGAAGGGAATCGGCTCAAGTGAACCCGTTTCGCCCCTTCGGGCAGTTCACTTTGCGGCGATCTAAGCCACGACAGAGCAAATTGCGTTCACTTTGCAGGGATCTCAACCACGAGTTTCCGCAAAGGGCGGAAATCCCCGCGAAGTCAACGCTTCGCACGTCAAATCCAGCGCCCGCTTGGTGCAAAAGCGAAGCAAGTGAATGCTCTGCCCGCCAGGCACGATGCCAACTTGGCGCAAAAGCCCAATTAGTGAACGCTCTGCCCGCCAGGCACGATGCCAACGTGGCGCAAATCCCCGCGAAGTGTGCGTGTTACGGGTTACTTGGCGCACGGCCCGACGCCCTTTTGCTGACTTTTTCGCCGCTAGAACGTATCATTGCAGCAACGGTGACCGCAATAACAGGGGGTGGCTCATGGAGAGCTGGGAACGGTACACGGTTTGCGCGTTTTGCGACGGAGGCTGCGCCGTTAAGGCGACGATGCAAGACGGGCGCATGCGCCTCGAGCCCGCAGACCCGGCGCTTCCCGCGATTTGCCCGAAAACGCGCATGATTGACGAGTATCGGCTGCATCCCGATCGCGTCACGCGGCCGCTCAAGAACGTGGGAACACGCGGCGAACCCATGTGGGAGCCCATCAGCTGGGACCAGGCGCTCGACGAGATCGCCGACAGGCTGAAGCGCGTCATCAGCCAGTACGGCCCGACGTCGGTCGCCTTCTGCGAAACGCCGCTCAACCACGGGTTCGGCGGCATCACCAGACGCCTGATGAACCGCATCGGCACGCCGAACTACACGGCTCCCACGCAGCTGTGCATGGGCAACACCGCGCAAGTGCACCGGGCGGTGTACGGATGGCTCGCCGTGTCAAACTGGAACGCTGCCGACGTCATCGTGTACTTCGGGCAGAACAGGGGCCCCGAGCTTTGGCCCGCCGAGTTCTGCAAGCTGAAGGCCGCGCTCGCGCGGGGCGCCAAGCTCATCGTCGTGGACCCGCGCGCCACCGCCACCACTGCTCTGGCCGACTACCACCTGCGCATCCGTTATGGAACCGACGCCGCACTGGCCCTGGGATGGCTCAACGTCATCGTGGAAGAGGAACTTTACGACCGCGATTTCGTGGCTTCAAACTGCATCGGGTTCGACGAGCTGCGCGAACGCGTGCGCGAGTACCCACCCGAAACCGTTGCCGAAATCTGCGGCATCTCAGCCGATGCCATCCGCGAGACGGCGCGCGTGTACGCCGGCGCCGAAGCGGCCATCATCCCGTGGGGCGCCACGTGCGACATGCAATCGAATTCGACATCGGTGCTGCAGGCGCAGTGCATCATGCGCGCCATCTGCGGGTACCTGAACGTGAGCGAGACGGTGTTCGGCCCCGCGCTCGGCGGTGCGAGCGTTTCGGTGCTGGCCGACCATGCCTCGCTGGGACGCGAGGCGCGCGATGCCCAACTGGGCGCCGACGCGCACCCGCTGCTGACCTTCCGCGCCGCCGAACTGTACGACGCCGCCAACGAACGCGCGGGCATCCCCTACGTGCCCGACATCATGGCCGAATCGGTCGCGTGCGTGCCGCCCGCGCTGTTCGCGGCCATGCGGGGCGAAGGCCCCTACCCCGTGAAGGCGACGTTCGCCGTTGCGAACAACACCGTCATGAGCTACGCGGGGCAACAGGGCATCGTCGAGGGTTTCTTGAACCAGGACCTGGTCGTGGTCTTCGACCATTGGATCACGCCGACGGCGCAGCTGGCAGACTACGTGCTGCCGGGCGACATGTGGGCCGAGCGCGACGCCTTGCGCCCGCAGTACGATGTGGCGCCGCTGTTCACGGCATGCCAGCAGCTGGTCGAGCCGGTTGGCGAATGCAAGGACTGGTACTTCGTGGTGAAGGGCCTGGCCGACCGCCTGGGGTTTGGCGACAGCTTCCCCTGGGCCGATCGCTACGAGCTGTTCGATTACCAGCTTGCCGAATTGGGCTCATCGTGGGAGAAAGCCTGCGAAGTGGCGCCCAAGCCCGTGATGCGCAAGGCCGTCTGCCTGGGCTCGTTCGTGACGCCGTCGGGCAAGGTGGAACTTGCAAGCTCGGTGCTTGCGACGCTTGGGTTCGACCCGCTGCCCGCGTACATCGAGCCCGCCGACCCGGGCGCCGACGGCGGCGACTTCCCGTATGTCGCGTTCGCGGGATCGCGCGATGCGGCCACGTACAACACGAACCTTCACCAGATACAGTCGCTGCGCAAGACCCTGCCCGAGCCGCTGGCGTTCGTGAACCCGACCGACGCCGAGCGCGAAGGCGTTGCGGAAGGCGACTGGTGCGTCGTGGAATCCGCCTATGGCAGCGTGCAGCTGATGGCGCATCTGGACGACGCGCAGCCCGAGGGCACCGTGCGCATTCCCCACGGCTGGTGGAAACCCGAGCAGCCGGCGGGCATTGCAGCCGGCCTGGGCAAGGCGATGCTTCACAACGACGGCATGCTGTTCCCCGATGAGGATTGGAACCTAGACCCGGCGCAGGGCCTACCCAACCTGCGCGGCGGCATCCACGTGAGGTTTGCGCGAGTGTAAACCTTCTTGTTTATCGGAGCGTACAGCGTACACTTTGTAGGGTTTTGAGCCAGTCCCTCCTTATGGGGCTGGCTTTCCGTATGGCTTAGCGTTCACTTGTGGGGTTTTAAGCCATTCGCGAGACTTCGTGGCAGGGAATCGGCCTAAGTGAACCCGTTTCGCCCCTTCGGGCAGTTCACTTTGCAGCGATCTCAGCCACGACAACGTAAATAGCGTTCACTTTGCAGGAATCTCAACCAAGAGTTTCCGCAAATGGCGGAAATCCCCGCGAAGTTAACGCTCCACCCGCTAAATCCGACGCTCTCTTGGCGTAAAAACCCAGCAAGTAAACGCTCCGCCCGCCAGGCCCGACGCCCGCTTGGCGCAAATCCCCGCGAAGTGCACTACGCGCCTGAAACGGCGGCAACCGCCTGCTCTCTCTTTGACGGAACCCGTAACCATTTGGGGACAGTCCCCGATTGGTTATGTCTGGCCCTAAAACATATTTACGAGACCTTGATGGGCTCGTAGGGCAACGCCACGTGGACGCTGGCATCGCAGTCGTGTGCGGCAAGCGCCTGCTGCAACTCGCGCGCGGGCAGGACGAACGTGTTGTTGTGCTGGCTTATGTGCATGGCGATGACGTGCTCGAGGCCGGGATGCAGCAGCGACACAACCTCTTCGCAGCATTGAGCGTTGGAAAGGTGTCCCCCGCTGCCGAGGATCCGCTGCTTCAGCGGATACGGGTAGGGCCCCTCTTTCAGCATCGTGACGTCGTGGTTGCTCTCGATGGCGAGGATGCGCACCTGCTGCAGGCTGTCGTGCGCCTGCGGCGTTACGATGCCCGTATCGGTGACGTAGCCAATGGCGTCACCGCCCGCCTCGAACCTGAAGCACGTGGAACCAGCCGCATCATGACTCGTCGGGAAAGGCGCCACCGTGATTCCCGCGACCTCGAACGGCTTGCCGTGCGCGATTTCGCGCTGTTGCACGAGGCCTTCGACCTCGGCGATGGGCTTGCTTTGCGCGCGCACGAGCGGGTGGGCGTACAAAGGCGGCGTGCATCCCTTCTTGTGCAAGCCGCGCAGCACCACGCCGAGTCCCGAGGTGTGGTCGGTGTGCGCATGCGTCACGAGCGTGGCTTCGATTGTCAGCGGGTCGACGCCCACCGCATCGCACCGCACGAAGAACTCGCGCTTGCAGATGCCGCAGTCGACCAGCAGGGCGCGCCCGGTTGCGGCATCGCGCACGATGGCGGCGTTGCCGGTGCTTCCACTTGCGAGCACCACGAGCTCGAGCATGCGCCCTCCTTGATGATTCTGGCATTGATGCTGGCAGCTAGTTTACGCCTTATCGGCAAGCCAGGCGAACAGCGCGCTGAGCGCTTGGCTTTCGTCCACGGCATCTTTGTGCATGGTGACCGTCGTATTCATGTGCTGCCAGTTGCGGCCTTCCAGCGTCAGGAATTCGACCGCGTCGTCGCCGTTCGCCTTGCGCAGGGCATCGACCAAACGCACCTGACTGGCATACGGGCTCAGCGTGTCCTTGCGCCCGTGCACCACGAACAGCGGGATGTCGGGAACCGCGTTGCGTGCTGCCTCTTCTTCCACGATGTCGACAGGCGAATAGCGTGCAATGGCCCTTCGCATGGCATCGCGGTCTTCGCCATCGGTGCGCAGGTCTACCAGCTTGCGCCACGCCGCGTACGTGGGGAACGGCTTCACCAGCAGGTCGGCAGCATCGGCCACACCTGCGACGCTGATGCACGCCACGATGCGGTCCGCAGGGAATCGGAAGGCCTCTTGCAGCCACGTTGCGTAGCACACGAGCGCCGCCAAATGCCCGCCCGCGCTCGTGCCGCCGATGATGATGCGGTCGCAGTTGACGCCGCGCTCTTCCATCCAATCGATTGCCGCCTTCACGCCGTTGAACGCGTCGCGCACCATAGAGGGGAACTTGTGGAACGGCGCCTCGCGGAAGCCGACCGAGCAGAACCGGTAGCCCTGCGCGTTGTAGACGTTGGCCGCGTCTTCCATCGACTCGGCCTCGCCGAACACGTACCCGCCGCCATGGAAATAGAAGACGGGCGCCTGATGCAGCACCTCGTCGGGTTCCCATAACGTGCAATGCTGCTGACGGTCGGACCCAAACGGTATGACCTCGGGCTCTTTGGAGCGCGCTGGCGGATGAGCGTCGTAATGCCCCGGCTTTAGGAAGGCCGGCGCCGTGGTTGCTATTTCGTACAGGTAACCCATAAGCCCATGCTACCCCAAACTCGACGGGAACCTGCCCGCCCCTCGGCTAACGAGTCGCCCTCTTCTTTCTAAAGCCAATCGACGCAAGCACGAAGAACGCGATGGCAAAGCCCCACACAACTGCCAAATCGAGCCCTATCTGTGCCAAGCCGGCGCCGCGCAACATGATCGCGCGTAGGGCATCCACGCCATAGGTAAGGGGCAAACAAGAGCTGATAGCTTGAAGCCATCCAGGCGCGGCCGATAAGTCGAAAAGCCCCGAAAGCAGGATCTGCGGAACGACGAACAGCAGCATCAGCTGGATCACCTGGAACGCGCTCGACGCCAAGCCGCTCACCAAAAGGCCCAACGTCACACTGACGATGGCAAGCGAAACCGCGGTGAGCACGACCAAGGCGACGTTTCCCTCGCAGGGAAACCCGATAAGCGTAAGGGCGATCAGCACGATAATCGCCGACTGAACGAGCGCCAGAGCCCCGAATCCCAGCGTGTAGCCCCCAAGAACTTCCGCGGGCCTCACGGGTGTCGCGAGGAAGCGCTTCATGGTTCCTGCGCTGCGCTCGTTAACCAGGGACATGCCGCTCGTTATGAACACGAACACGAACAGGAAAATACCGATGAAAACTGGTCCGTAGAAATCGAACATCTTCCACTCGTCGTTGCCGTGCAGGTACGACACCTCCACGCTCGACACGGGCAGATAATCCGAGAGGTCGAAACCGAAATCATCCAAGTTGGGATACTCGATATCGTCGAACTCGGAGGCGATGTCCAGGTCTTCCTCACTCACGCCCAATTGCTGTTTGAGCGCATCGGGCACGTCGTCGAACGTCGCACGGAGCTCGTCGGCCCTATCCAGAACCTCCTGGCGCTTCTGCTCGGCTTGCTGTTTGAGGTCTTCGAGCTCGGCGCGCTTCGATTCGACGTCGGCCTTCATCCTGTCAGCCGCATCGGCGCGCATGTCGGCCAGCGCCTCGGTTGCCACGCGCAGCGATGCGGACGTCTTCGTGGAGTCGGACCCCTCGGCCCAAACCACGAGCTCGTCGCCTTCCTCGCCAGCGCAGTACAGCACGGCATCGACCTCGTTGGCGCGCAACATGCGCTCCGCTTCGTCCATGTCCGCAACCGTAACGGTCGCGTCCTTGTCTACCAAACACGCCTCGAATTCGGACGGAAGATCGACTGCGGCAAGCCTGGGCTCGTATTCCCCCTGACCGAGCAGGACTGTGAGCAGCCAGAGCACCACGATCGGAGCCACGAACAGCAGCCCGAGCGTGCGCTTGTCGTGCGCGAACTGCACGAGGATGCGGCGGGCAATGGCCAACACGTTACGCATCGGCGGCCTCCTTTCCCGCGTCGGGGCTCTTTCCTGCTTGGGTCCCCTTTCCCGCGTCGGGCTCTTCTCCTGCTCGGGCCTCCGCTCCCACGTCGAGTGCGAGGAAAGCCGATTCCAAATCGGCGGTCCCTGTTTGCGCCAGGATAACCGCCGGACTCCCCTGGGCGATGATTCGGCCGCCTTGCAACATGACGATGCGATGGCAACGAGCCGCCTCGTCCATGATGTGCGTGGTCACAAGAATCGTCGCCCCCTCGGCTGCCAGCCGGTCGAACTCGTCCCATATGACGCGCCGATGCGCGGGGTCGAGACCGACGGTCGGCTCGTCGAGGACGAGCAGCTCGGGTTCGTGCAGCATGGCGATGGCAAGCGACAGCCGTCGTTTCATGCCCCCGGAATAATGGGACACGAGCTTCTTGCGGTCGTCTTCGAGCTTGGCGAACTGCAACAGCTTGGCCATGCGATCTGACAAGTGCGCCCCGCTTAGGCCGGCCATGGTTCCGAAGAAACGCAGGTTTTCCTCGGCGGTGATGTCATCGTAAAGCGCCTCGTCTTGGGGCATGTAGCCCACCTTCTTGCGGGCTTGCGGATAAGGGGCCCGCTCGCCGAGCACCGTCACCGATCCCGCTGCGGGGATGGTGTTGCCGATGATGAGGTCGACCATGGTGGTCTTCCCGCAGCCGCTCGGCCCGAGCAGGCAAACGATCTGCCCGCGAGGCACCTCGAAGTCGATGCCGTCGAGCACCGTCTTGCGCATGTCGGCGAAGGGCGTTTTCCTGCCGAACGCTTGGCAAACGCCTGCGAACACGATGGCCGAACCGTCGTTGCGTCCTGTCGTGAGCATGGAATCCCCCGTTCTCTGCATCTGACTCGAATTGTAATTACGGGAGCTATATACTTAAAGAGAACAAATAGAATTATCGTCTAGTTTTGCGAGGTGAACATGGCGCGGCCAAGAAAAGACCAGGCGGGCCCCGATGCGAGGACGCGCATCATCGACGCGTTCTGGAGCATGCTTGCAGAAGGCCCGTACGACAGCATCACGGTCAAGGGCCTTGCGGCGAAAGCGCAGGTCAACCATAACACCATCTACCGTTATTTCGATTCGGTCGAGCACGTGGCCAAAAGCGCCGTCGCGGAAGTCTATTCGATCGAGGCGGCGATGCATGTGCTTGCATTGTTCGCCCACCCCGAGTCGATGAACGTTGAACGTATCGCCGAACAAGGTCTCGACGAGCGCTTCAACAAGGTGCTCCTTGCAATGCGCAGCGGCTCGCCCATGTTGATAGCCACGATTCAAGACTCCATCAAGGACTGTTGGATGCAAATTACCGGAGCCTCGTGGGAAGAGCTTCCCGACGAGACGAAGCTCGAGCTTTCCTTCATTTTGGGCGGCATCACGTCGACGCTGAGGACATTCAACAGCATCGACGACGTCATAACCGCAAAGGCGCTCGCGACAAGCCGCATCGGAATTGCCGCACGTCAGACCTTGGCTGCGTTAAGCGAGTAAGACTGTTTCCCATGCGCTTCAGAGTTCACTTTGTGGGGTTTTGCGCCATTTCGCTCTCAAAGGGCTGTCTTTCCGTACTCCCGAGCGTTCACTTTGCGGGGCTTTGAACCAATCGCGGTTTTCGTGGCAGGGAATCGACCTAAGTGAACCCGTTTCGCCCTTTCGGGCAGTTCACTTTGCGGCAATTTCAGCCACATTGGCGAAGTGAGCGTTCATTTAACGGGAATCTCAACCATGAGTTTCCTCAAATGGCAGAACGCCACGTGAAGTGAGCGCTTCACCCACCAAATCCGGCGCTTGCCTGGCGCAAAAGTCCAGCAAGTGAACGCCCCACCCGCCAAACCTTCACCCGCATGGCTGAAAACCATGCGAAGTGAGCGCTGCTCCACGCATCACCATGCCAACAGATGCGACCAACGCGCCATCGTCTTGCTGTACCATGTGCAAAGCTGAAATCTTCGGCACCACGCCCGTCATCAGGAGAATGCATGTCCGTCTACGCTGTTTCCGACATACACGGTTGCTACGACCGGTTCATAGCCGTGCTCGACAGCGCGCAGTTCGACCCCGCTTCAGACCAGCTTTACATCCTGGGTGACATCGTCGACCGCGGGCAGCAGATTGACCTGTGCGCCCAGTGGCTCGTGGACAACAAGGCGAACGCGAAGGGCTCCCCCATTCATTTCCTCATGGGCAACCACGAGGAAATGGCCAGCTGGGCGTTCATGGGCGTATGGTCGCGCTTCCGCTTTGACGCGGTCAACCAGCCATCGTGGGAAATCAACGGCGGGACAGCCACGATCCAGCAACTTCAGAAGCTGGATCCGGCAACCGTCGACGCGTTCCAGCGCATCGTCACGCGGGCGCCGAATGCGGCGACGCTGCGCTTTGGCGAACGGCTGGTCCTGCTGTGCCATGCCGGCATCCGCCCTGCCGAGCCCGAAGCCGAAGACGGCGAATGGCTCATCCAATCGGAAGAGGACCTCATGTGGATTGGCCTCGACTGGTACGGCGCGCCCGAACAGCCGCCGTTCGACGTGGTGTCGGGACACAAGCCCACCATCGGGTTGTGCCATGAGCCCGAACTGCCCGGTTGCCCAGACGAAGTGCGCGCCGCTGGCGCCGCCGCCCGCATGATGCATTGGGGTCGCAAACACGACATCGATTGCGGATGCGTCTTCGGCGGCAACATGGGCTTGCTGCGATTGGACGATTGGCAGGAGTTCTACGCGTAGACACGCACGTGCGAGCCTCTTATGTAAACCAAACGTGACACGCTCTTAAGCCTTTTGTCCGCTTTGGTTGATGGTGCCTGCGGTTCTAGGCGTTTACCATTTCGCATATAGTATGAATCGTATGAAAGGACATGCCATGCAGTACGAGTACGTTAGGGTGAAGCTCGACAAGAACAACTACGCGTTGAACGCCGACATGGAAAGCCATCGCGAGATCATCGACCGCAAGGCGACCGAAGGCGCGCGCTATGTGGGCTGGTTTCCCGTCACCCAGGGGCCGAGCGGCAAA
>JAFWJU010000034.1 GCA_017511465.1 Eggerthellaceae bacterium
AGGGCTGGAAGCTGACGTTCCTCAACGGCCCGTACAGCTACACGAAGCGGTGCAGGAGCGAAGCGCGCGTCCGCACGATCCTGAAGGTTTACGGCAAGACGTGGACGGAGGTGGGGTAATGGCGAACGACAACTACCCGCCAGGCGTGTACGACATGCACCCGCACTTCTACCCGCCCGACGCGATGGAGTGCCCCGAGTGCTGCGCCGACCTCGAATCGGACTGGCTGTTCTGCCCGTACTGCGGGAAGAAGCTGCATCCCGAGGAATGGGACGGCGACGTGTACGTGGGGCCACAGTGGGACGGTGAGTACTAATGACGCTTCTGCGCGAATACGAACCCGCCACCCGCGTCGGCCTGTTCGAGCTGGACGGCCTGCTGGCCATCCTGGAGGGCAGGGCGAGAAGGCTGGCGGACGAGGGCGACGCGGACGCGTATTTCTACATCGGCGCCTACTACGCGCTGTCCATCATCCGCAGCCAGGCGCGGGTCGAGTACCCGCACGAGTTTTTGGAACTGTTCAAGCAATACATGGAAGGAGGTCTCTAGATGGGAGCGTGCGTTCTGATCCTGGGCGACAGCGGCTCTGGCAAGTCCACGAGCCTGCGCAACTTCGAGCCCGACGAGGTGGGCATCCTGAACGTGCTGGGCAAGCCGCTGCCGTTCCGCAAGCAGCTCGGCAAGATAGACCATGCAGGCTACGGTGCCATCCATCAGGCACTGCAGCGCAACACGATGCGCGCCTACGTGATAGACGATGCCGGCTACCTCATGAGCCTGGAGAACTTCAGGCGCTCCAAAGAGAGCGGCTACCAGAAGTTCACCGAGATGGCGTACAACTTCGAGCAGCTGATAGACACGGCGATGCACACGGACAACGACACGGTTGTCTACATCCTGATGCACTACGACCGCGACGGCGAGGGGCGTGGCAAGCCCAAGACCATCGGCAAGATGATAGACGAGAAGTTCAACATCGAGGGCGCCTGCCCGATCGTCATCCAGTCCACCATCATCGACGGCAAGCACGTGTTCGTGACGCGCGGCGACGGCTTCAACGCAGCCAAGGCGCCCATGGACATGCTGCCCGACGTGATGGACAACGACCTGAAGGAGGTCGATTCGCTCATTCGGGATTACTGGGGCCTGGCCCCGCTTAAAGACAAGGCACCTGCGAAGAAGGGAGAAAAGGATGCCGAAGATTAACATGGACGAGTACAACGCCGCCGAGGCCACGACGGGCGGCGACTATCAGCGCATGGGCGCAGGCGGCTACGTCGTGAGGTGCCAGGCCGTGCGCACCAAGGGCATCGACTACGGGCGCACCGTCGATTTCATCGCGGAGAAGCAGTACGTCAAGCTGATCTACGACATCGCCGAGGGCGGCCTGGCGGGTAAGTTCAGCGACGATTACTGGGCAGGCGAGGAAAAGGACTGGGGGCACCAGTTCTACCTGTCCTGGAAGAACATGGGCGCGCTGAAGAACACCATCCAGTGCCTGGACGAGAGCAACCCTGGATTCGACGCGATGGCCGCATTCCAGGCAGACAACTGGGACATGTTCATCGGCAAGCAGTTCGGCATCGTGGTCGGCGAGGAAGAGTATCTCGGCAACGACGGCACGGTGAAGACGCGCCTGACGTTCCCGCGCATCAAGAGCGTCCAGGACATCCGCGACGGGCGCTTCAAGGTGCCGGAGAAGAAGACGCTCGCGCCCAGCGAAGCGGCACCCGCGCAGGCAGAAGCTGCGCCGAGCGTATACGACGATTCGCTGCCGTTCTAAGGCCAGTCGAATGGACGCGAAAGTGATACTGTGCGACACCCGTCAGCATGAGGGCAAGCACAAGAACAAGATGGGGTGGTGGGCGTCGCATGACGTCGCCACCCGCGTCCAGAAGCTAGACTTCGGCGACTACATGACAGACGGCTCGAATATCTCAATCGACACAAAACGCTCAATGGCTGAGGTTGCTTCAAACTGCACACGCGATCATGACAGGTTCGCACGTGAAATGACAAGAGCGGCGACTAGCGGCTATAGGCTCGTAATACTCGTAGAAGCTGGCGGCGAATACAAGAGCGTTGGCGATGTGTGCAAATGGACGAACACACATTGCAAAGCTTGCGTCCACAAACGCAATAAAACATGCAATCCACGCGATGCACGCGGCAAATGCATAAAGCACGGGACGCGCAAACCAGTGCAAGGGCCGCAGCTGTCGAAAATCATGGACAGCATGCAAAGGAAATACGGCGTGCGCTTCGAGTTTTGCCATTCGATGCATTCAGCACGGAGAATCTGCGAACTATTAGGGGTGGCGTATGAATGAAATGCAGAAGGCCGCGCGCCGTTTGCAC
>JAFWJU010000007.1 GCA_017511465.1 Eggerthellaceae bacterium
CGCATGCCTGCTCGCGTCCTGGACGCCCGAGCAGCTGGACTACATGCACGACATGGACTGGTGGCGGACGAACATTGCCCAGACCGACGGTGTGGACATCCTCGACATGCGCGAGATGGCCTGCACGCGCGAGGCATGGGCTGATTGGACCGCTTGCGACAACGAGTACGCTGCGGGGGACCGCGCAGCCGTCGAAGCCGGTGCGCTCGACCATCTGAATACCATCGCCGTGAGGTTGAGGCGGCGATAGCGCCGACGCCCTAGCAGCAAGAGGACCTGCGGGCTGGAACCATGGATGCCCAGTCCGCAGGTCTGCCCAGAAAACGCCAGCTCAGAGACAACGTGACGGAGCGTGTCGCCAATGCGACGGCACGGCCCTTTTCCACACCTAGGCTGGCGGCTACCTTCGAAGCATCAAAGCCATCGAGGGAAAGGAACGCCGATGAACAGCATCACGAGAAGAAACCTGGTTGCAGGCGTGGCATTGCTCGCCGCCTTCGTGCTCTTGACCGTGCTGGTCCAGCTCGTGGATGTGCGACCCGTAGGCCAGAACGGCACCAACGTGGGCTTCGCCACGTTCAACATCTGGTTCCACGGATTGACGGGCGTCCACATGCGAATCTACACGATCACTGACTGGCTCGGGCTCGTGCCCATCGCCATTTCCCTGGGATTTACGGCTATGGGGGCCGTGCAGCTCGTCAGGCGCAGGAGCCTGCTCAAAGTGGACCCGGACATCCTGCTCTTGGGCGTCTACTACATCGCGGTCATCTTCTTCTACCTGCTCTTCGAGGCGGTTCCGATCAACTACAGGCCGGTTCCCATAGACGGGGCGATGGAGGCGTCCTACCCGTCCTCGACGACGCTGCTGGTGCTGAGCGTTATGCCGACGCTGAAGTTCCAGATAGACAGAAGGGCTGGCAGCCCGGCTCTAAGGAAAGCAACAACCTTGTTCGTCGTCGCGTTCTCGGCGCTCATGGTCGCGGGCAGGCTGGTCTCCGGCGTGCATTGGGCGACGGACATCGTTGGATCGGTCCTGCTCGCGGGCGCTTTGTTCATGCTGTACCACTGCGCCGTCAACGCATCCGATGCGGGGCGCGCATCAAGAATGGAGGGTTGACCATGGAGTTCAACGAGAAGCTGCAGGAGCTGAGAAAGGCGAGGTCGCTGACACAGGAGGAGCTGGCGGAGGCCGTCTTCGTGTCGAGGACTGCGGTGTCCAAGTGGGAGTCGGGCAGGGGCTACCCGAGCATCGACTCGTTCAAGGAGCTGTCGCGGTTCTTCCGCGTGTCGATAGACGAGCTCATCGGCCCCGACGAAATCGTTATCGCGGCCGAGGAAGACAAGAGATCCTTTGCCAGAAGGAACACCGCGCTGGTTTGCGGCTTGCTCGACGTGCTCGTAGCGTTGCTGCTGTTCATCCCGGCGTTCGGGAACGGGGCAGAAGCCCCTTCGGCGGTCTCGCTTCTGACCCTGTCCGGTGTCAGCCCGTGGGTGGAGGCCGCTTTCGCGGTTGTCGTCGGCGCAACGGTACTATGCGGGCTCTGCGAGGTTGCCACCGCCAATCTCGACAAACCGATTTTGAGCAGGCGTTTGCTCTTAGCGGGAACTGTGCTGTCGGTAATCTGCGTTGCGGTCTTCATCGCAACTCGGCAGCCGTATGCTGGAATCGTTTGTTTCGCCTTGCTGGTAACGAAGTCCCTCATGCTCTCGAAGCACGTCCGGTAAAGCCGCGCGCGGATACCGGCGATTGTCGCCCCAAGCGCCGTCTTGAAGCCGGTTCCAGGCTGATGCGTGCAGGGAGTATTGACGTTTAATAGGAGTGGACATCTCCTTGCTGCAGCGACGCGGGTTGGGATTCCGTCTCGCTTCGCTTGAAGCGCGAAACGCCGTTTCCCCCCGTGACATCCCGAGAAAATTCCCCCCGAATTCCCCCGCGAGACTATCCTCAAAGTAGATTTTATGAGTGTTTTGATCGTGTTTTTGACCCTTATCAGAAGGCCGGAAATGTGGGCCAGGAAGGGTCTCAGGGGGTAAACATTTTCGGCCTGAAAATTCCCCCGCAATAAAAAATCCCTGACCGTTTTACCAGGTCAGGGACTTGATTTTGGTCGCGGGGGCTGGATTTGAACCAACGACCTTCGGGTTATGAGGCTGCGTCGGGTCCCTGCTCATGTGGCGTACTTGCGATTAACGCGCGGCAATCTTGCGGCAATGCCCGACGTGATCGTGGCGACGGGCCGGAACTTGTAGCCTGTAGTAGTTCGGCCTGGGCACGCCTAGCAGCTCACATTGCGCTGATATTCGCTCGAAGGAAGCTGCGATAACGGCGAACGCCGGCCGTTACCCGGCATCAGCGGGGTATATCACGACAGCCTGAGCGAGAAAGCGGCCCCGTAGGCAAGGTGGAAACCCGCATCCATCCTGCCTACGGGGCCGGCATGTCCCGAACCGGGTTGGCTATCCGCGCGCGAGCGACTTGCGCAGAACGCGCTTGGGGTCCTTGGCCACCAGGTAAACGGCCCAGGCGGCCAGGCCGACGATCACGACGAGCAGGCCGAGCACCGCGTCGTCGAGCATCGCGGCAGTATCCGCTATCTCGATGAAGCCCTCGCCTTCTATGAGGCCGTTAATGCCATCGACGGTCCACATGAGGCTTGCGCCCCAGTACATGAGGGCAAGAACGCCCAGGTGAAGCTTGCTGTCCGGCGCCGTGGCGTACCAGGCGATCGTCGCGATTGCGGCGGTGAGCACATGTTCCGGCGTCAGCACCCACGAAGCGAGCGCGGCAATGCCCGTCAGGATGGTGGCCGTGTCGAAGCGATTATAAGGTGTCGGAAAATCGCTGCGGCCGAACTTGTTCAGCCAGTTGCGCGTGAAGCTCGGCAGTATCCGTCCCCCGACGATCATGATCAGCATGAC
>JAFWJU010000035.1 GCA_017511465.1 Eggerthellaceae bacterium
GTCCGTTTCCACTCGAAGCTGCAAGATGTGCATTTCGACGAGGCGAGCCACTTGTGCGAGGTAGTCGTGGCGACTCCCGAAGGCGAGCAATGTTTCAGCTGCACGACGCTCGTTTTGGCGTGCGGCCATTCGGCTCGCGACACGTTCCGCATGTTGCAACGCGCCCATGTCGAAATGCAGCCCAAGCCGTTTTCGGTGGGGGTTCGCATCGAGCATCTGCAAAAGGACATCGACAAAGCCCAATACGGCAAAGCGGCGGGACATCCGGCCCTCGGAGCTGCTGACTACAAGCTCGTCGTGCACCTGCCCAACGGACGCAGCGTCTACACGTTCTGCATGTGCCCCGGTGGCGAGGTCGTGGCTGCGGCGAGCGAGGAGTTCGGCGTGGTCGTCAACGGCATGAGCCGTTTCGCACGGGATGCCGACAACGCCAACGCCGCATTGCTCGTCGGCGTGACGCCCGATGATTTCCGCAGCGGAGACCCGCTTGCCGGCACGGTGTTCCAGCGCCGTATCGAACAGGCCGCATATGGCGAGGCGTGCGAGATGGGCGGCGACCCATGGCAGGCACCTGCCCAGACGGTCGGCGATTTCCTCGCCGATGCAGCTGGCAATCCTTCCAAGACGGTCAAGCCCAGCTACGCACGCGGAGTCGTCTGGTGCGATTTGCGCGAGATTCTACCCGAGTTCATCACCGATGCGATAGCCGAGGCGTTCCCGTTGCTCGACAAGAAGCTGCGCGGTTTCGCCAATCCCGATGCCGTTATGACCGGCGTCGAAACGCGAAGCTCGAGTCCCGTGCGCATTGTGCGCGACGAAACCACGCTTGAAGCCCGCATGCGCTTTGCCAAGCGCAAGGTTCGACCGCGCGATGCCGCACGCGGTCACGGGTTGCGTCCGGGAGACGAGGTGATTCACGATAATATCGGTATATTCCCCGCGGGCGAAGGACCCGGGTATGCCGGTGGTATCATGAGCGCTGCCGTCGATGGCCTTCGCATTGCCATCGAGATAGCACGTCGACATGAAAAAGCGAACGATTCGCTGTAGAGGAGAAACCATGGAGACAAGCCAATT
The DNA here is from genome assembly GCA_017511465.1 of Eggerthellaceae bacterium. Lineage (GTDB taxonomy): Bacteria > Actinomycetota > Coriobacteriia > Coriobacteriales > Eggerthellaceae > UBA9715. The sequence goes on from JAFWJU010000035.1 coordinate 1,078, forward strand.
CATAGACGCCATAGAAACCCTGAAGCAGGGCAAGCCAGTGGCATTTCCGACAGATACGGTATATGGCTTGGGCGTCGCGGTGGAATTTGCGGATTCCCCGAATGCTATTTACGAGCTGAAGAAGCGCGAAGCCGACAAGCCCATCGCTTGGCTCGTGGGAGGTCCAGAAGCGCTCGACACATACGGCGTAGATGTCCCCGAAAAGGCGAGGGAGCTCGTTGCCGCCCATTGGCCCGGGGCCCTCACCGTCATCGTGAAAGCCTCGGATGCCGTGCCAGCGGCATTCTGCGCGCCCAACGGCACGATTGGATTGCGCATGCCGGATAACGAGACCGCGCTGCGCCTCATCCGCGTCGTGGGTCCCATTGCGGCTTCATCGGCGAATTCGGCAGGCGACGCAGCTCCACGCGTCTCCGGCGAGCTTGATCCCGACTTGGCTGCGAGCGTCATGGTCATCGGCGATGACGGCTCCATTGCGAGTGGCGTGGCATCTGCCGTGATAGACTGCTCGCAAGGGGAAGCAACTATCGTTCGTCAGGGGGCCATCATGGAAGAAATTGACGGCATCGTCGAAACCGCCGCTGCCGAAGACGTTGAAGAAACCGCCGAACTTGACGAAGAACAGGCGGTTGACGACGTTGAAGAAACCGCCGAACTTGTCGAAGAACAGGCGGCTGACGAAACCGCTGACGAAGAAGAGGCGGTCGAAGAAGCTGTAGAGCCCGATGAAGAGGCTGCTGAAAAGGCGGCCGAAGAGGCCGTCGACGAAGCAGTCGACGAAGGCGCCGACGAGGAGCCTCTCGAAGAAGAGATCGCGGAAGAAGCCGGTGAAGAAGAAGCGGCTGAAGAGCAAGCCGAAGAAGAGCCTCCCGAAGGAATCGCCGAGGAAGCAGCAGTCGAGGAAGCCGTTGCGGATGATGGGGTTTACACCGTCCCGATCAAATTCGTTTCGCACAGCAAGAAGGCGGTTATCAACGGCAAGCTGTGGACCAACGAGAAATACGGTTGCCCCGACAAACCCGGCATCGAAAAACCCAAGGCCGTCGTGCAAATCGTCCATGGCATGGCCGAGCATATCGAACGCTATGACGAATTCGCCCGCTACCTCGTTGGCCGCGGATTCGTCGTTTGCGGGGAGGACCACGTAGGTCACGGTTTGTCGGTCAAGGGCGTCGAGGAGTTCGGCCACATTCCCATGAAGGGCGGCAAGGGCATCATCGTGGGCGACGTGCATACGTTGCATAGGATGGTTGCCCGCATGTTCCCCGACGTTCCGTATGTCTTGTACGGCCATTCGATGGGCAGCTTCATCGTCCGTTGCTACATCGCGCGGTACGGCTCGGAGCTTACTGCCTGCGTTTTGTCGGGAACCGGCAACGTGCCCGCAAACCTTTCCAAGATGGGCAACACGCTAGCGCGTTTCATCGCTTCGATTAGGGGCGAAACGTTCCATTCGAAGATCATCGACAACATGGGCGCAGGCGGATACGGCAAGAAGATTGCCAATGCGCGCACCAATCTCGACTGGCTTTCGACCGACGAATCAGTCGTCGACGCCTACATCGCCGATGACAAATGCGGTTTCATGTTCTCTGTCGGCGGCTATGCGACGCTGCTTGACATGACGGCCGAGGTCGTCAC
>JAFWJU010000036.1 GCA_017511465.1 Eggerthellaceae bacterium
AGCCGGCCGATGATCTGGTACATGACGCTGAACACGATGAAGACGAAAACGCTGCCGCCGAACAGGATGCCCGCGATGATGATGTCGGGCGTGCCGAACAGCGCGACTGCCAAGTAGCCTATGAGGAAGCAGATGAGCAGGACGAGCGGTATGGGAAGGACCGCGCGGCTCATTTCGAGGCCGCTGACCTTGCGCATGCGCTTGACGAAGCCGTAACAGCGCACGATGTTGTACACCATCAAGGCGCTGCCAGCGTAGATCATGACGTAAATCAGCGCGTCCATGCATTTCCTCGTCGCTTGTGCTTTGCGAAGATGTCAAACATGATAGCAGGTGCTTCCCGCGGCTAGCATCAGAGGCTCGGGAGGAAATACCCCTTACGGGCTGTCAGCGCCGTTCTTTTTCGCATTGTTGGGGGGACAGCTGCACAGTGGCGCTTTTCGCGCAATAGTGTCATTATCGGTAGCAGATGAGCGCTCGACCTTGCCTTTAAATTGTCGCGAGAGGTTGATCAGGTAAAAGGGATGTTGATAGCTATGGGAATCGTCGTCGTAGGCACAACGTTTATCGATATAAAGGGATATCCGCATGGCGAGTACATACCAGCTGGAAGGAATGCTGGCCGCGTGATCGAAGTGCACGGCGGCGTGACCCGCAATATCGTCGAGGACATAGCAAACGTCGGGCTGGCACCGACGTATGTGAGCGTGGTCGATGAAAGCGGGCTGTCGGACGACCTTCTCGAGCGGCTTGCGCAACACGGTTGCAATATCGATTATGTCGGACGAACCGAAGGCGGCCTGGGAATGTGGCTCGCCATTTTCGATGAAGCCGGCGATGTGGTTGGATCGATTTCGCAACGTCCCGATACGAGCGAAATCGAGCGCATCCTCGCCGACGAGGGAGATGAGATAGTCTCGCAAGCAGACAGCGTTTGCATCGAGTTCGACATCGATGCGCCCATTCTCGAGAGGACTCTCGATCTCGCGCAACGACACGGCAAAGACGTTTACTCGCCAGTGACCAATATGACGATAGCGTGCGAACGACGCGACCTTTTAGGGAAGGTCTCTTGCCTCGTTTGCAATCAGCAGGAGGCGGGCGTTCTCTTCTCGACGGCGCTCGACAGCGCATCGCCCGAGGAGTTGCGGGCTATCCTTCCCGAGAAGCTTGAACGAATCGGCTTGCGCAGCATGATTGTGACCATGGGGGCGCAAGGGTGCGTCTATGTGCAGGCGGGCGGGCAAGGTGGTTGGTGCCCAGCGCAGGAGGCTGGGGTGGTCGATACGACTGGGGCGGGAGACGCGTTCTTCGCAGGAACGGCAGTCGGCCTCACGTATGGCAAGAGCCTGGCGGAATCCTGCGCAATCGGAACGAAGCTTGCGGCGTCGGCAATCGCAAGCGAAGAGAACGTATGCGGTCGTTTTTCTCCCGAGGAGCTCGGGTTATAGATTGCGTGCCGCCTTTGCTGAAGTCTGGGGAATCATTGCATGAGGAAACGCAACCCGCATTATTTCCCGTCGGCGGCGGATCCCCCGTCTTTCTTTTCGATTCGCGCATGTAAGGCGAGCACGTAGCTTTTCGGGTCGTCCTTGAATGCAACGCAAGACCGCTTGTCAAACAGGCGCTTGTGCGGGCAGCCGCCTACGCACATGGGCAAAAACACGCACTCGCGGCACTCTTCGTCGGGCACTGGGCTGGTTGTGTTCAGGTACATCGTCAGGTTGTCAGGGCTCTTGGCTGTGACGAGTGGATTAGCGGGGTCCCAATCATGTGCCGTGCCGAAGCTGATGGAGGGCTTGTCAACGGCCTCCCAGCATTTTTGCAAGTTGCCTTTTTCGTCGATGCCAACGGCCCACATGCTTTGCGCACCACAATAATGCCCCCGGCCAACACTGAAACGCGAGGCCTCCTGGCGGATGCTCACTTCGCTCGCATCTGTATCACAGAGCAGCCCCACGCGCTCGTCGCGGGCATCGGCTGCAGGATTGCCGCTCACGGGGGCGGGGTAGTACTCCAGCTTGTTGCCGGATTCCTCGGCGATTGCGCCGATGAACGCTTCCAGCTCGTCTATCTCCGCGCGGTTGTCTTCGTGCACGTTATGGCGGATTCTCACAGTGAAGGGAATTTTCAAATCGCGAAGGTTGGACACGATGCGTTCGAACGTGGGGCCGCCATTTGCAAGACGGCGGGTGGCGTCGTGAGTTGCTCCCATGCCGTCGATGGTCACCTGTGCGGATTTCACCTTGCAACGATCGAGCATGTCGACGATATCCTGGGTGAGCAGGTATCCATTGGTGACGATGTCGGCAACGTAGGTGGCGCCGCGCTTCTCGGCGAGGGCGATGAGGCGCTCAGACAGCGATTCGACGATGTCGGAGGCTAGCAGCGGCTCGCCGCCAAACCAAGTGATTTGCAGTCTCTCAGAGCCGCTCGCTTCCATCATGCGCTCTGCGAGTGCCACGACGTCATCTTGCACTTCGGCAGACATCTTTCCAGCGAAGTGGTTCTCGAAACAATACGGGCAGTCGAAATTGCAGCCCATCGTGGGGCAGATAGTGAGGCCGACGCCCCACGGGAACGCACCACCGATGCGGCCCATGGTCTCGAGCGCTGCACGCTCGTCGAAGTTGGCGATGACTCCACGCTTGGCGAAACGTTCGATAACGGGATGGTTTTCGTCAAGCTCTTCGAGGACGGAGAGCAGGTACATTTCTATCGGGGTGTACTCGGCGCAGTTTCCCTTGTACAGATTGGCGATGGCCACCATTTTCGAATCTGGAATCCGTGCGCTCAGGTTATAGCGCGATACGTGCCAGCCCGCTTCGCCTGCCGTCCGCGACGGCCTTTCCTGTATCTGCCCTGTTGGTTCCACGATATCCTCCGTATTGAATCCCCGAAGACCACCGTAGCCCTCGTGATTGATTTGCCATGCTGCCCATTGTACGCACAAGTGACGTGATCCGAAGTGCCATAAACAATCGGAACCCGCCGAAGCGGGTTCCGATTGCCTCCGTGACGCAAAACGGGAACGATAAGATGGGTTTATGCTGCATCGTCCTTACGGCGCTTGGCTGCGTAGCCTGCTGTTGTGGCGCTCGCCAGCGCGAGGAACGCAAGTCCCCACGGGTTCGTGTTGTCGCCAGTGCCAACGCCTTTGTCTTTGCATGCGTAATAACCAGGTAAGCCATCGGCTTCAAGGTCGACGTCTTTGCCGTCACCGGTATCGACGTACCAAACCTTCTCGCCGTTAAGCTCGCCTTCTTTCACTTCGCCGTTCTTCTCGCGGACAAGCTCGATGCCGGTCTTTGAATACACGCGGTAGGGGCTGGCATCGTACTCTTCGTCAGGCGCATCGGCTTCCACGTCGGAATGCTCGATTGTCATCTTGCCATCCGAATGCATCGTGCCGACGATTTCGATGACGGACTCGATGACCTTCATCGTGCCGCCTGCGATAATTTCCGTGAACTTGTTGTCTTCCTCCGAGGCGATCTTGGACGTATCGATCGTGACGTTGCCCGATTGAGATCCGACGACGGCGGTCTTGCTTTCCATGTTCACGGTGACGTGATCGATTACGACATTGCCGTTTTCCGCGGAAAGCCCGCTGTCGCTTTCGTCATCGCCGATGTTGAGGGTGTCGCGCTTTTGGCATTCCGTTCCCCGCACGGTGATGTTGGCGTTATCGTGGCCCTCGATGGTCTCGAAATCGTTTTCGCCCGTGACGTTGACGGTCAGGTTCGCGTTCTCGAATCCTTCGACTTCCTCGAAATCGTTGTGCCCGTTGGCGTTGATGGTCACGTTAGACGAATCGTGGGCATGGATGTCCTCGACACCGTTATCGCCGGTGAAGTTGACCTCCACGTTCGCCGATCCCTCGATATCGAAGACGCCGATGTCGTTGCCGCCGTCGAAGCTGACCGTCAGGTCCTCGTCCACGCTCATGCTGCTTGCAGTGACGTTGGCCATGTTCAGCGCCGTTTCGGTAAGCGTTGCCGTGCCGCCGCCCACGGAGTTCTCGCCCTGCGCGAGCTCGTTGTTGTCGACGGTGACTTTTGCAAGCGCGACCGACGGAAACGCCAGGCTAATGGCAGTTACGATGGCAAGCGCGAGTACGGATACGAGACACGTTTGTTTGAAAGCCGTGCTAGTCATTCTTAGTCGTCGTCGTCAATCTCGGAGTCGTATTTAATGACATCGCCAGTTGCTGGGTCGATGTCGTAGTCGTATTCCTGGCCGCCTGCCTTGAAATCGACGTCGTAATGAACGACACCGTCATCGGTATCGAGCTTGACTTCAATCTCGATGCAGTCTGCCTCTGCGACGCCCGCATGAGCGAGTGCTGCCGCCTTCGCAGCTTCTGAGCCGATGTCGGAAGCGCTGCTCGCTGCCGCACTTGCCGCGCTTGCCGCAGAGCTTGCAGCTGCGCTTGCCGCGCTTGCCGCCGCGCTCGCCGCTTCGCTTGCTGCGGCCGATGCGCCGCTCGCCGCGCTCGAAGCGGAGCTTGCCGATGATGCCGGCGCTCCACCGCAGCCCACCAAGGCCAACGCGGCTGCCAACGCTGCTGTTGCCAGCAGTGCCAATACCTTCTTGTTAACCATGATAAAGTCCTTTCCCTTTTGTTGCCTTTTCGGCTTACTGCATTATATGCAGAAAGGGCTGATGATGGTTATAACAAGGGTTTTTTTATTGGCTTTTTTCTACTGTTATTGCGTCGTTTATCGCGGCATGGCGAAGTAGCTGGATCCGCAGCTTTGCGTCTTATAGCGGCCAGTGCCGACCAAGTCCATCATGGCGTTTGCCAGCTGCGCGTCATTCAGCGAGAACATCGTTTGTATTTCGCAGGCAGCCGCTTTGCCGAACCGGTCGACATACGTCTCAAGTGCACGTTCCGAGAACTCTGCATCGCTTAAGATGATGTCTCCGCCGGTGACTTGACCGATAGCTTGCTTGAGCTCTTCGAAGGTGTGATAACCCTGCGCCATCATGCGCTTGTCGCCCCATTGCAAGAGCAGGGTGGGGAAGGCCGTTATGCCGTAGATTCGGCATTTGTCGACGCCTTGCTGCAAGACGGTCGCAATTTCGGGGTTGTCCAAGTTGCTGCGGAATTGCTCCACGTCGATGGGGAACTCGCTGGCAAGTTGCACCTGCTGATCGACGGTTGACAGGCTGCACCCCTCGGCGAACACGCGCTCGCGCATGCGCCGCAGGTACGCTTCGGCTATGTCCTTGTCGATCATCTTCATGGCGCAGTATGCCAAGCTCAGCGGCAGCGACACGAGGTCTTCGGGGCCGTGCGTCAGCATGTTGTCGAGCGAAAGCGGCATGCGGACCATCTTCACGGACTCCCTGAAGTAATTAGCCAGCATGGCACGGTACACTTCGTAACGCAGCTCGGCGTCCTTGTCGTAGCCGATGATTTCGTGCACGTCAGACGAGAGCACGCCCATGACGATGCGGTAGTCCAACTGGTCGTCGAGGAGCACGCGGATCTTGCGCATCTCGGGCTCCATCGCATAGCACCAGAAGCACAGCGGGTCGGTGAAGTGTTCGATTACCAGTTTCTTCTCCATGGGCACAAGGGTATCACCTGAACGCGCGATTGCGATGAAAGTCACCTCATGTTTACGGATGGTTTATCAGGAAAAGCATGTGCGCAAAAGCCCGATAGACTCGGGGATTTGGCAGAAAAACCCAAGTGCTGTACCCTTTCCGATGCGGTTAAAGGAGCAGTTATGTCCCAAGTCAAACAGGAAAAAAGCCAAAAGTTGCACTTTGGTTACCTGGTTGTAGCTTCGCTTGTGGTAACGAGCTTCATCCCGCTTTCGCTTGGCCTCAGTTGCGCCGGCATCTTCTATCCGCCGCTTTCCGAGGCGCTTGGGGTGGAAAAGGGCGTGCTGAGCTATTACATCTCGGTTCTGTGGATTGCCGCGCTCGTGGCGTTGCCCTTCATGGGCCGATTGCTCGATGGCAAAGACGCCCGCATGTGCCTGACCGTTGCGGTGGCAATCGTCGTCGCGGCTTTCGTTTGGCTATCGTTCACGCAAACGCTCTGGCAGTTTTACGTGGCTGCCGCCGCCATGGGCGTGGCAGTGGGCATGTTGCTGTTCTTGGCTCCTTCGACGCTCATAAACCGTTGGTTTGCCAAGCGGGCAGGTATCATGCTGGGCATATGCATGGCGTTCACGGGCGTGGGCGGTATGGTGTGGTCGACCGTGGGCGGCCTTCTCATCAATGCAATCGGATGGTCAGCCACGTATCTGGTGTTCGCGGTCTTGTCAGCTTTGTGTCTGCCTGCAACGCTGTTCATGGTGTCCAGCCGGCCGGCAGACAAGGGCCTCGATCCCGTCGGATGGGAAGCGGGCGATGAAGTTCAGCAGAGCGCGTCCGTAGCGCAGGGCATCCCCGCCGCTCAGGCGTTCAAAATGCCGGTGTTCTACCTCATCTTGATCATGTGCTTCACCCTGAACGTTGCCATGCCGGTCTACTTCATGATTCCCAGCTATGCCACAACCCTCGACATCGGGATGGCCATGCCACTTCTCGGGGCGACTGCCTCGTCGGTGGCCATGGCAGGCCAGACGGTTTCGAAACTGGTGCTTGGCGCCATAGGGGAGAAACTGCCACATGCCAGCACGTTAGTCGCGCTGGCTCTCGGCATCGTGGGCTCGGCCCTGTTCGCCTTTTTCGCAATCAGCGTGTCCGCCTTCTACGCAGCGGCGCTTCTTTTCGGCGTGTATTACGGCATAACCAACGTCATGATGCCCCTGTTCACCCGTAAGAGCTTTGGCGACGTCGAGTACGCGCAAATCTATTCGCGCGTGTCGATGGTCAACTCGATCAGCAATGTAGTGGGCGGCTTTGCCTGGGGCACTATTGTCAGCGTGACGGGAAGCTATGTCGTCATGTTCGGCGGCGCCATCGCGCTCATGGCCATCACCGGCATCGTCGTTGTGGCCATCAGCCGCATGCAGTGTTCCTGAATCAAACGTGGCATATTTGATTGCAGCCGTTGCCGCATGAAGCGTAAAATACGATAAAAGTCACCTTAATTTGACTTTTGTAACCGTGTGGCTGCATTGGCGAGGAAACGCGCGTTGTTGCGTTCGGATAAAACATCGAGAGGAGAAACCCGGTGGCCAAGGCAATCGTAGTGGGAAGCGGTGCTGGCGGATGCATGGCAGCCAAGGAACTGGCTGCTGCCGGGATGGACGTCGTGGTGCTGGAAGCAGGACAGGAGTTCAAGCCGTTCGCGTTCAAAACCGAGACGTTCGAGCCGTTGCGCCAAGCGGGCTTGTTCCTCGACGAGCGCATGATCCAGCTGCTGTTCCCGGAGATGCGCATCGACAAGGTCCAAGGTGGGCTCGTGCACGTGATCGGCCGCGGTATCGGGGGCACGACGACGCTCGCCACGGGCAATGCGCTGCGTTACGACCGCTATCTGGCTGATATCGGCGTGAACCTGGATGCGGAATTCGCCGAGATGGAAAGCGAGGTTCCGCAGACAACCGGGCACCGTGGCGGTTGGTCCGATCTCACCGAGCAGCTGTTCAAGGTGTTTGAGGATTTAGGCCTCGACCCGCAAGTCACCCCCAAGTTCATGGAGGATCCCTCGCGCTGCGTCACATGCGGCAAGTGCGTGCTCGGCTGCAAATACGGTGCGAAATGGACAGCCGATGCGCTCATTCGCGATGTTGATGGCGCGACAATCGAGACGGGTGCTGCCGTGAAGCAGGTTGTCATCGAAGATGGACGGGCAACTGGCGTTGTGGTGAAGCGCGGGTTCTCCGACGAGATCATCGCGGCCGACCTCGTCGTGCTTGCAGCAGGTGGGTTGGGCACCCCGGTCATCCTGGATGCGTCGGGCATCCCCGCAAGCCCCACGCTCTTCGTCGACCCGGTGCTCTGCGTTGCCGCGTGCTGGGAAGGGGCGAAACTCGACCGCCAGCTTCCGATGCCGTTCGTCTCGGAGCAACCCGACTACATTTTGTCGCCTTATTTCGATTGGCTGAGCTTCTTCTTCAACAAGGGCTGGCGCATGCCGCAGGGCGACATCATGAGCATCATGATTAAAATGGCCGATGCGTCGATCGGATCGTATGACGGCCAGCACCTGGACAAGCCGCTTCTCGATTCGGACTGGGAGAC
>JAFWJU010000037.1 GCA_017511465.1 Eggerthellaceae bacterium
GACCGAAACCAAGGGCTGTTGCTCGAGAGAGGAGGACTCGTTATTCATGGCTACCGTTCCAGGTACAGGGCACCTAGCACGTCAAGCCCAACTGCCGACACGGCTTTTGCGAACTCGTCAAGCTCGTGAGCGCTTTGCTCGTTACGGGTCATGACGAGCACGGCAGAATCCGATTCGGCAAGGGCGCTTGCGCTATTCGAGCAAGACGACATACCCGCCCATCCCGAAATGCCCGCGTATTGCAGATTGGCATCGAGGTTCTTCACGATTCCCGTCGGGGTTTCCTCGGCAGGCCATCCGATGAGGCATATGCTCTTCGCATCGCGCTGTTTCGCAAGGGCATCCAGAATTCCGCCAAAACGTCGGTAGCTTTCCACTGTGGCCGAGTTTGAATCGAGCGTTTCGATGACGTTCACGCCCAGCAGGCGTTCGACATCGTGGGCTGAGCGAATGCGGCGACGGCAGTACTCGACGATGATGATGCAGGCGATGCCAACGATAAGCCCAGCGCCTGCGAAGATGATGAGCCTCTTAACGCTGATCGACGATGCTGCCTGGGTAATCGGCGATGCCGTGAGCGCATCGGCTCCGAAGTTTGCCACACCGCCCGAACTTGTCCTGATGACGGCAGCATCGCTTGCGAAGGCGGTTATGCCCTCGAAATCATCGTTGATGCGCTGTACGGCAAGGTCCGCAGCCATGTCTGCCGCCTGAAGGGCCTTTTCCTCGGTGCCGGCTGTAGCGTCAACGAAGATGAAGCGGGTCTTGTTCTCGACCTTCGTCAAGTCGTTTTGCCAGGCGGGTGTGGAAATGACGACGTCTTCTCCCAGCGCACGGCGTACTTCACCGGCAACCGAGTCGTTCAGCACGACACGCCGCGCATCGTAGGCGAGGTACTCGTCTTCTTCGAGCGAGACGTCGAGGTCTCCCGCATTTGCCTTCGTGTCGTCGTAGCTTACGTAAAAGGCAGCTTCGGCGGTGTAGGTTGGGGAGATGGCATCGCTCTTTTGCATGACCATGCCTGCCAAACCGGCCGCGCAGAAGACGACCGCGACGAGCACGGCGACCCACCAGCGCCTGCGGAGGCTTTCGAGAACGAACGTCATATCAAGCATCGGGACAACATCCTTTCATGCGTCATGCGGATACCGTGATGGTTTCCGTTGATGATTGTATCGTATGCGCTTTCTGGAGGCGCCAGTACAGGAACAGCGCCAAAAGCGCGATGATCACCACGGCAAGCCAGAACCTGGTCGCCCATAGGAACGAGAGCCATTCTAGGGTTTCGGCGCGGGGGAGGAAGAAAACCGCACGCGCGGCAAGCAGGGCGATGGTCACGCCGCAGAGTCCGCCGCGTGTCAGCCGGTTCGAGAAGAATGCCATGACGATGCCGACGAGCGCGCTGACGACAACCATTCCGGCATATCCGAAGTCGGCGAACGCCTCGAGCACGAATGACGAGCCGTACCCTTCGCCTCCCAGGTAGTTCCAATGAGTGACGTACGACATGGAGTGGGCATACGAGGTTCCCTTGACGGCGAGCTCGATGCTATTCGATTCGGGAAGGAGCTCGCAGCCTAAGAATTGCTGGCCGATGAAGCCTTGCGTGATGGTGTGGGTAAGCGGGCCCAGCGTGTAGAACTTGAAGCCCAAAAGCTGCAGGTCGGGATTCGTGTTGAAGGCGTATTGCAGCACCGAGAACGTGACGCCCTGTTTGTAGAACGCGTCGACAAATGTTTCCAGGATGCTTTCGGGGGCGATGTCATGCCCGCCACGCAGGTAGTTGACCATGCCGAGACCGAAAATGCCAAGTGGCACCGCGACAACGACGAGGGTTACCTCGAACTTGGTAACCCATCCCTTCTCGTGGCGGGCGAATGCGCGGAACAGGTAGTAGAACACCAAGAACAGCACTGCGAGGACGAACGATCCCCGCGATCCCGTGAGAAGGGTGGGCACCGTGGTCACGATGTTGAGCAATAGCAAGGTCGTCGCAGGTTTCTTTGACGGCATCGTTGCAAGGTACACGCACATGGCATAGGGCGCCATGGTGCTCAGCGTTCCCAATGTGCTTGACGAATACGTGCTGGCACTGACAAGGTGCAGCGCCTCATACGACACCGATCGCGCGTACAAGAATTCCTGGCACCTGTACGCTACTGCGCCAACGAAGCAGATTGCGAACACGATGAGGGACGCTTGCCTAATTGCCTTTATCGCCAGGTCGTTGCCGTAAAGCCGATGGCTTTTCCCCTTCGACGCGCGACGCGCGATTCGCGATTCGCGTTTCGGGGCCCATCTATCCGAAACCCACTCGTAGCAATCGCAGCCGAGGCGGGTGAAGAACAGCGCGACTGCGATGGCCAAAAACGCGAAGGTCACCGAAGAGGGTATCCTGTTCAGCCAAGCGCCGTTGTCGTAATACACGATGCCGAAGAGCGGTCGCGTCAGCCAGAACAAGAACATGCCCAAGTACAGGAACAGCAGCATCGAACGCGTTTCCAGCCTGAGCGCCGCATAGACGACGTTGCTCAAGAACATGAGGAAAACCCCGGCGAACTGCACCTGGAAGTCATCAAGCCAAAGGCCGGAAGCGTAAACGAGGATGCCGAGGGCGAAGCACGCACTTTGAACGACGAGCACGATATCACGGGCTTGCAGCTTGGCCAGCCCTTTCGACACGTTTATAGGTACAGTGGACGTCATTGCCTACAGGCACCATTCGAACACGGTTTTAAACGGCGTTTGCAA
>JAFWJU010000038.1 GCA_017511465.1 Eggerthellaceae bacterium
CACGGCTCGGAGGCCCATCCAGGGGGCCAAGGTGTGGTATACTCTCCAACGCTTTATCGTGATAAAGCAAGCCGAAAGGAACCGCAAGGGGCGGTGGCGTTTCGGTCGAAAAGGGAAGGAAAGGGAACACATGAAGAAGATCAAGTTCGTAGCGGCGTTTGTCGCAGCGCTTGCGATCGCGGCATTCGTGCTCGCCGGTTGCTCGTCGGGCGCCAGCGGCTCGGCTGCCAGCTCTGCCAGCGGTTCTGACTCCGCTTCCAGCGCAGCTGCTTCCAGCTCGGCCTCCAGTGGGGCTTCCGAGGGCTTCACGCTCGTCGTCGGCTTCGACGCCGAGTACCCGCCGTACGGCTTCCTGGATGCCGACGGCAACCCGACCGGCTTTGACATCGACCTTGCCAAGGCTGTCTGCGAGAAGATGGGTTGGGGCTTCGAGGCAAAGCCGATCGATTGGAATTCGAAGGACCTCGAGCTCGAGAGCGGTAACATCAACTGCATCTGGAACGGCTTCAGCACGCTGGGTCGCGATGGCCAGTACCAGTTCTCGAAACCCTACATGCTCAACGAGCAGGTTGTTGTCGTGAAGGCCGACAGCGACATCAAGGCGCTGGCCGACCTGGCCGGCAAGAAGGTCATCACCCAGGCGGGTGCTCCTCCCGAGCTTATCCTGGGTGCTGAAGGCGATATGGCCGATCTTGGCAAGTCCTTCGACGGTGGCGCTGTGCAGGTCATCCCCGAATACAACAGCGCGTTCATGCAGCTGGAATCGGGCGCCATCGATGCTGTTGCCTGCGATATCTCCATCGCTGAATACCAAATGGCAGCGGCTGAGGGCAAGTACGTTGTCCTTGACGAGCATCTGAGCCCCGACCATTACGCCGTTGGCTTCAAGCTGGGCGAAGCCGAGACGGCGCAGGCCGTCAGCGATGCGCTGCTCGCCCTGTACGAGGACGGCACCGTCAAGACGCTGTGCGACAAGTATGACGACATCTCCTTCGACAACTGGGTGCTCGTCGACTAACCTCGCTTAACCAAGGCGCCTGTCCTGTGAGGCGGGCGCCTTTTTTATGGCTCTTACCGGAGGGGTTTTCCCTTGGATATCGTAGTTTTACTCAACGAATTCGGCGCGACGTACCTGGGCTTGGATGGCAACCTGACCCTCACGCTCCTGCTTACGCGCATGGGCGGCGGCCTGATCGTCACGTTCCAGATCTTCATCATCACGCTCATCGGGTCGTTGCCGCTCGGCGTGCTCATTGCGCTTGGCCGCATGAGCAAGGTCAAGCCGCTTGCATGGCTCATGCGCCTGTACATTTCGTTCATGCGCGGCACGCCGCTTATGCTGCAGCTCATGGCAATCTATTACATCCCGTATTACGTGTTCGGGATAAAGCTGAACCTGCTCAACATAGGCCCGATGGACATCGTAGGGCTGCATGTAGAGATAGGCTGGGTCATGACGGCCTGCTGCATCGGCTTCATCCTGAACTACGCTGCGTATTTCGCGGAGATCTACCGTGGCGGTATCCAGTCGATTGCCCGCGGTCAGTACGAAGCCGCAGAGGTGCTGGGTTACTCGAATGCGCAGACGTTCATGAAAATCGTGCTTCCGCAGGTTATCAAGCGCATCCTGCCCGCCATGGGTAACGAGGTCATCACGCTGGTGAAGGACACGTCGCTTGCGTTCGTGCTCGCGCTTGCCGAAATGTTCACTGTGGTCAAGCAAATCGTCGCGAGCGAGGTTACGATGATTCCCTTCATCCTAGCCGCGCTCTTCTACTGGCTGTTCACGATTTTCGCCGAGTTCGTGCTCGGCCGCATCGAGAAGAAGCTGAGCTACTACCACGATTAACCTTTGCAAAGGGACTGGCGCACACGTGACGGGCGAATGATCCTGGCGCATCCGAGGAGAACCACATGTCCGATTCGAACATACTCTTAGACTTGCAACATGCCCGCAAGAGCTTTGGCGACAACGAGGTGCTGAAAGACATTTCGGTGACGGTCGAGCGCGGTGAAGTGCTCGCCATCATCGGCCCGTCAGGTGGCGGCAAATCGACGCTTCTGCGCTGCTGCACGCTGCTCGAAAAGCTCGACGGAGGATCGCTTTCGTTCGGTGATTGCGTCGTGGCGACCGATAACGGGTCGGGTTCGGTGTACGGCGGCTCATCCGTGTTGCGCGAGGCGCGCACGCATTTCGGGCTCGTGTTCCAGAACTTCAATCTGTTCCCTCACTACACGGTGCTGAAGAACCTCGTCGACGCGCCCGTAACCGTGCAGAAGGTGCCCAAGGACAAGGCCATTGCCAAGGCATACCAGCTGCTCGAGAAGATGGGCCTCGAGGGCAAGCAGGACATGGTGCCCTGCGAATTGTCGGGCGGCCAGCAACAGCGCGTCGCCATCGCGCGCGCCCTGATGCTGGATCCAGCCGTGCTGTTCTTCGACGAGCCCACGTCGGCGCTCGACCCCGAGTTGACCAAGGGCGTGCTGAAGGTCATCCGCAACCTCGCCGAGGAGCACATGACCATGGTCATCGTCACGCACGAGATGAAATTCGCCCGCGATGTGGCCGACCACGTCATCTTCATGGACGGCGGCGTCATCGTCGAGCAGGGCCTCGCCGTCGACGTCATCGACAATCCCCAGCATGAGCGCACCCGCGCATTCCTGCTGTCGGAGGAATAGCGTTCACCTTCGCCTTGCGTTTCCCAAGGTTTCCTGAAAAGAACCTGAAAAGAGATTCGCTTTGGATGACGGGGAAATGACGGAATAGTTTAATCTGCCGCTAGCCCCGCATAGAGTGCTACGCTTCATTCCAAGGTAAACGCACTTCCGAAAGGAGTGAGGCAATCATGACGAATTCACCGAATGGGCCGGGCCAGCCTGCGAACCAGTACATGGCGCAGCAACAGCCTGCCAAGCAGAAGTCGGGTGCGGGCAAGGCGTTCGTGTTCGGCTTCCTGGGCGCGCTTCTGGCGTGCGCAATCGCCTTTGGCGGTTTCGCCGTATGGCAGTCGCACTTGGGCAGCGGCAAGGCCAATGCCGGCGCAGCTGCGACGACGGTTCTCGGCACGTCCAATCAAAGCGTCATCGAAGCCGTCGACCAAGGCCAGACGCTTCCCGAAGCGGTTGCGGCGAAGACGCTTCCGTCAGTCGTCGCCATATACAACTACCAGCAGCAGACGAATTCGGGTTACGGCTTCGGGTACGGCTATGGCGTGGGGTCCGGATCCGGTTCCTCGACCGAGCTTGTTGCTGCCGGCATGGGTTCGGGCGTTGTCATCACGGATGACGGCTACATCATCACGAACTACCATGTCGTCGAAGGTGCGGACAAGTTGACCGTCACCGTTGACGGCGTCGAGCGCGATGCCGAGTTCGTCGGTTCCGACAGCAGCTCGGATATCGCGGTCATCAAGGTGGACGACACGACCGGCCTCGTGGCAGCCGAAATCGGCGATTCCGACGACCTGAAGATCGGCGAATGGGTCATGACCATCGGCGCGCCGCTCGGCCTCGAGCAATCCGTTGCGACGGGCGTCGTGTCGGCGACGAACCGCTCAACGATCCTCGACCTCAACGCATCCGGAGACGCTTACAGTTACTACTACGGCACGACCGTGCCCAACTATGCGTACTACCCGAACATGATCCAGACCGACGCGCTCATCAACCCGGGCAATTCGGGCGGTGCGCTGGTCGACGCCGACGGTAAGCTCATCGGCATCAATTCCATGCTCTCGTCGTATTCGGGCGATTACGCTGGTGTCGGGTTCGCCATTCCCATCAATTACGCCATGGGCATCGCCACGGACATCATGGCGGGCAAGGAGCCCACGCACGCGGCTCTTGGCGTCAGCATTTCCCAGGTGAACAACCAGACAGCCCAGCGTATGGGGCTTTCGTCGGCAACGGGCGCTTATGTTGCCAGCATTTACGCGGGCACGGGCGCGGCTGATTCCGACCTGCAGGTCGGCGACATCATCACGGCCATCAACGGCAAGCCCATCGCGTCGACGACCGATGTGACGCTCGACGTGCGCGGCTACGCGGTCGGCGATACCGTAACGGTCACGGTTAACCGCAGTGGCGAGTCAATCGACATTCCCGTGACGCTGACGTCCGATGAGAACATCGTGGCTCAAACCGAGGAGTCGGCGCAGCAGTGGCAGCAGCAGCAACTTCCCGAGGGCTACGGCGACGGACGCGGTGGCTGGGGCAGCCAGGGCGGCACCGACGACCTGTCGGAAGAAGAGATCGAGTTGCTCATGCGCCTGTTCGGCATGTAATGCGACCAGCGCGTTACATCAGGCTCGCGACTCATAGCAAAAGGAGAGGGCGGCTCGCACAGTGCGGGCCGCCCTTGTGCATTTAGGCAATTGCGAACTTGTAAATCGGTTAATATGGAACGCGATGGAAATCGCGTACGCGGGAGGAGATATCCATGGCTGGTGACTACAAGTACAAGCGCGTCCTGCTGAAGCTATCCGGCGAGGCGCTTGCGGGCGATCTTGGATACGGCATCGACCCGAAAGTCGTCGATGACCTAGCCGATCAGATTGGCGAAATCGTCCGCGACGGCGTTCAGGTGGCCATCGTGGTCGGCGGCGGCAACATCTTCCGCGGCCTTGCAGGTTCCGCCGAGGGCATGGATCGCGCCCAGGCAGACTACATCGGCATGTTGGCCACGGTCATGAACTCGCTTGCCCTGCAAGACGCATTCGAGCGCCATGGCATGTTCAGCCGCGTTCAGTCCGCCATCACCATGATGCAAGTTTCCGAGCCCTACATCCGCCGCCGTGCGGAACGCCATCTCGAGAAGGGCCGCGTCGTCATTTTGGCAGCGGGCACCGGCAACCCGTATTTCACCACCGACACCACGGCTGCGTTGCGCGCCTGCGAGCTGAACGTCGATTGCCTGATGAAGGCCACGAAGGTCGACGGCGTGTACGATTCCGATCCCAAGAAGAACCCCGATGCCAAGAAGTACGAGCGCATCACGTACCTCGAGGTGATCAACCAGGGCCTGCACGTCATGGACACGACCGCAACGTCGCTGTGCATGGACAACAACATGCCCATGATCGTGTTCGACCTAACGGTTAGCGGCAACATCGCACGTGCCCTGAGGGGCGAAAACGTCGGAACGATAGTGGAATAGGCGAAAAGCCTC
Organism: Eggerthellaceae bacterium; assembly: GCA_017511465.1. Classification (GTDB taxonomy): domain Bacteria; phylum Actinomycetota; class Coriobacteriia; order Coriobacteriales; family Eggerthellaceae; genus UBA9715. The sequence continues at coordinate 5,171 of JAFWJU010000038.1, forward strand.
GGAAAGGGAAGAAAGATGGAAGTCGAAGAGATCATGTTGAATGCCGAGGAGCGCATGGAAAACGCCCTCAAGGCGCTCGGCAACGAATTCGCAAGCGTCCGCACCGGCCGTGCGAACGCCAGGGTGCTCGACCGCATCAAGGTTGATTACTACGGTGCCATGACGCCGATCAACCAGCTTGCCGGCGTCAAGACGCCCGATGCGCGCCTGCTGGTCATCGAGCCGTGGGACAAAAGCTCGCTGAAGTCCATCGAGCGCGCCATCATGGAAAGCGACCTGGGTGTCACGCCCAGCAACGACGGCATGTGCATTCGCCTGCCGTTCCCCGAACTGACCGAGGAACGCCGCCGCGATTTGGCCAAGCAATGCAAGGGCTATGCCGAGGATGCCCGCGTGTCGGTGCGCAATGCCCGCCGCGACGCCAACTCGGCGCTTGCCAAAGCCGAGAAGGCTTCCGAGATCACCGAAGACGACCTTCGCCGTGGCGAGACCGACATTCAGAAGCTGACGGACAAATACATCGCCAAGATCGACGACGCCTTCAAGGCGAAAGAAGCCGAGTTAATGGAAGTCTAGCTGGTCGGGATGTTTTCCAAGCCAGTTGAGCAGATTTACCCCAATCCACCGGAGGGGCTCGACCCCGCGCAGCTTGACGAGGCGCGGGTGCCGCAGCATGTTGCCGTCATCATGGATGGCAATGGACGCTGGGCCAAGAAGCGCGCGCTTAACCGCCTGCGCGGTCACAAAGCCGGCATCGAGGCCGTGCGCGAGACCATCCGCGCAGCCAGCGATTCCGGCGTGCGCTATCTGACCATCTACTCGTTCTCGACCGAGAACTGGAAACGCCCCGACGACGAAGTCGAAGGCCTCATGCAGCTGTTCGCCAAGACCATGCTCGCTGAAGTCGACGGCTTGCATGAGGAGCACGTGCGCGTGAAGACCATCGGCGACATGTCGCGCCTTCCCGACGACACGCGCGAGGCGTTCGAAGAGGCATGGGAAAAGACGCGCGACAACGACGGCATGACGCTCGTCGTCGCCGTGAACTACGGGTCGCGGCAGGAGATCCTGCACGCCGTGCAGGCCATCGCCGATAGGGCCGCCGCCGATGGTGCGGCACCCGAAGTCGACGAGGCGTTGTTCGAGCAGGATCTGTACACGTGCGACATCCCCGATCCCGAACTGCTCATCCGCACTTCGGGAGAGCTCCGCGTTTCCAACTTCCTGCTATGGCAGCTTGCCTACACCGAGTTCTACTGCACCGATGTGCTGTGGCCCGATTTCGACCGGTACGAGTTCCTTCGCGCGTTGCTGGCTTACCAAAACCGCGACCGCAGGTTTGGGGCGGTGTAAGTGGCTGACAACAGACGACATACCGACGAACCGCAGTTCGCTCCCGAGCCGCTGAAGACGACGCGCACCGGCGAGCCCAAGGAGACGAAGCATCGGGCCCGCCGCGTTAAAGAGAAGGCATACGAGAAGACGCCCGACCGCTTCAAGAACGCCAGCTCGTTCCAGGTTAGGCTGCGCACGGGCGTGGTGTATGTCGGGCTCAACGTCATCTGCATATTGCTCAGCGACATATCGACGATGTTCATCCTGGCAGCGACGGCCGGCGTGTGCACCGGCGAGTTCTATTACATGCTGCGTTCCGATGCCAAGATGCCCAACGAGTTCATCGGCATCGTCGCGGCGGTCCTTTACCCCGTTGCGGCTTTCTTCTTAGGCCTCATAGGCTTGCTTTACGTGACGGTGGCGTTCGTGTTGGCGCTGACGATTTGGTACGTGTACTGGCTGCGCGCCCGAATCGCCGATGTGGGCGTGTGCCTGTTCGGCGCCATGTACACGGGCATGCAGCTATCGGGTTTGCTGTTCATCCGCATGGCCATCGGCGGCATCTGGGGCGGCGTCGCCGTGCTCGTCATATTCGCGAGCATCTGGTTCAACGACGCCGGCGCCTACATCTTCGGATCGCGTTTCGGCAAGCACAAGCTGGCGCCCCGCACGTCTCCCAACAAGAGTTGGGAAGGGTTCATCGCCGGCCTCATCGTGTCGATGGCCTTCTGGTGCATCCTGCTGGTAATTCCCGGCATTGACATCACGGTATGGCAATGCCTTTTGTTTGGACTCATCTGCGGATTGACAAGCGTGTTGGGCGATTTGTGCGAAAGCCGCATCAAGCGCTCCGTGGGTTTCAAGGATTCCGGCACCATCATGCCCGGGCATGGTGGTTTGTTCGACCGATGCGATTCGCTCATGCCCACGGCAGTTGCAGCTGCCTTGCTCCTGTTCGGCGCAGGTTGCCTTCCGCCGTTGGTCTAGGAGGCCCATCATGACAGCTCGAAACATCGTGGTGCTCGGTTCGACGGGCTCCATCGGCACGCAGACGCTCGACGTTGCGCGGCGTCATCCCGACAAGGTGAAGGTGGTCGCGTTAGCCGCCGGGCGGCGTGCGCAGGAAGCCCTGCAGCAAGCACGTGAATGCGGTGCTCGGTATGTGGCGCTGGGAACCGAGGCACCCGACGTCGAGATTCCCGAAGGCGTTCAGGTTTCGGTCGGCGCTGCGGCAGTTGCCGATTTGGTCAAGCTTCCCGAAGTCGACGTGGTCGTCAATGCGCTTGTGGGAGCGGCAGGCTTGCGCGCAAGCTACGAGACGTTACGTGCGGGCAAGGTGCTCGCGCTGGCCAACAAGGAATCGCTCGTCGTGGGTGGCGACCTCATCATGCCGTTGGCTGCCGAAGTCGACGAGCAGCGGCGCCAGGCGGGGCTCGCCCCCGCACATGGTCCCGCGGGAGCGCTCATGCCCATCGATTCGGAGCATGGCGCCATTTACCAGTGCCTCATCGGGGAATCCGCCCGCGAGGTGTCGCGCCTGTGGGTGACGGCCTCGGGCGGCCCGTTCCGCGGACGCACGCGCGATGATTTGCGCGATATCACGGCAGCGCAGGCCCTTGCGCATCCGACGTGGAACATGGGCCCGAAGATCACGATCGATTCGTCGACGCTCATGAACAAGGGCCTCGAGGTCATCGAGGCGCACCACCTGTTCGCCATGCCGTATGACCGCATCAGCGTCGTCGTGCAACCGCAAAGCGCCATCCACTCGATGGTCGAGTTTTCGGACGGAAGCGTGAAGGCGCATCTGGGCACGACCGACATGCGCATTCCCATCCAGTATGCACTGTCGTATCCCGAGCGCTGGGATGCTCCTGTCGAGCCCTTGGACTTCACGCGCCTTGGAAGCTTGGAATTCGCCGCCCCCGACACCGATACGTTCCGCTGCCTGGCGCTGGCGCGTGCGGCAGGCGAGCGAGGTGGCACGTTGCCATGCGCCATGAACGCCGCCAACGAGGTGGCCGTCGCCGCGTTCTTGGCAGGGGAGGGCACGTACCTCGGCATTGCCGAGTGCGTCGAGGCCGTCATGGACGCCCACGACGTTCAGGCCGTCGAGTCCATCGACCAGCTTCTCGAGATCGATGCGTGGGCGCGCCGGGAGGCAAAGGCGAACATCAGGTAGATGCAGCCGCTCGGTTCCTAACTTTGCGAACAGCGCGTCTCGCCGCTCGTTCTGCGACGTTTCGGCCCACGCGCAACAAATCCTTCTCGCAGGGCGTTTCGCGACGTTCTGGCTTCGTACTGCTCTGGCGTGCGCCACCCCTGCTGGTCCAGCGTTCACTTTCCAGGGCTTTCTGACATCTACGGTTTTCGTGGCTGAAAACCCCGATAAATGAACGCTACTGAGCTATTCTTGGCTGAAATCGCCATCAAATGCACGCTTCGAAAGGACGCAAGCGGTTCACTTAGCGGGATTCTCTGCCACGAGTTTTGCCGTTTGGCACAAATCCCCGCTAAGTGAATCGTAACGTGGCAGGAAATAAAGCCTCCGGTATGGGGGCGTGGCACAAATCCCGGCTTAGTGCGCGCTTGCCAAAACAGTGCTTGCACAGTGGCGCGCAAAAAGCTGGTTTAAGGCGCGATTACGGGAATAAAACAATTCGGTGGCGCTTGTTGCAACGGCGCATTTCAGGCCGCATGATGCAGGGGAAGCGAAACCAGCCGCGTATGAGGAGGTCGTTATGACGAACATCGGCGACGGATTCAAGAACATCTTTTTAGCAGGCATCGGTGCGATGGCCTATACGGGCGAGAAGGGCAAGGAGATCATCGATCAGCTCGTCGAGAAGGGCGAAATCACGCTCGAGGAGGGCAAGGAGTTCAACGAGGAGTTCAAGCGCATCGCGTCTGAGACCACGACGTCCGTGCGCGACGGTTTCCTCGAGGCCCGCATGAGCTTGATGAAGCCCGAAGAGCGCAGCGCGTTCGCAGCCAAGGCCGCGGAAATCGCCGAAGCCATGAACGCTGCCGACGCCGAAGCCGCCGCAGCTGCCGAGGAGGCAGCTGAGGAAGAGCCCGAGCCCGAAGCCGAAGAGCCCGAGCCCGAGGATGCCACCGAATAGTAGACCTTCCCGTAACCTAATTAAGAAACGAGTTGGGCCCGCTGCATGCGGCGCGAGGTTAAGTGATTTTTGCCGAGAGACCTTGGCTCGAGCAAAAATCACCTCGAGCGTAGCATGCAGCGGGCTAAACTCGTATTCATTTGCCAAGAGACTTTGGCTCGAGCAAATTTCACCTCGAACGAAGCCTGCAGCAACCCCGCTCTTCATTTCTCGTCAGAGAATAATTCATTGCAAATCGCCTGATAAAACAGCGAATTACCATAACTGCTAAAAATTTTTCTTGACTCGCGTGTTTTCGCATTGTATTTTGAACAACTGTGCATTTTTTCGGAAATCCAGGTGTTACGTGAGGAGGAACGAGCTCGTGGCAAAAGGCAAAAAACCAGCTTCTACCAGCACTTATAGGGAGAGGCGGTCCTTCGCTAAGATTCCGGACGTCATGGACGTGCCGAATCTGATCGGAATTCAGATCGACAGTTTCCAATGGTTCAAGACTGAGGGCCTTTCGCAGGCGTTTGCGGATATCAGCCCCATCGAGAACTCGACCAAGGACATGGCAGTCGAATTCGGCGACCACCGTTTCGGCGAACCCAAGTTCTCGGTTGACGAGTGCAAGGAAAAGGACGTCAGCTATCAGGCTCCGCTGTTCGTCGAGATTCGCTTCATCAACAAGGCGACGGGCGAGATCAAGGAGCAAGAGGTGTTCGTGGGCGACTTCCCGCTCATGACGCCGCGCGGCACCTTCATCATCAACGGCACCGAGCGCGTTGTCGTGTCGCAGCTCGTCCGCAGCCCCGGCGTGTATTTCGCCGCCGAGCCGGACAAGACGTCTGACCGCATCATCTACAACGCCAAGGTCATCCCGAGCCGCGGTGCATGGCTCGAGTTCGAGACCGACAAGCGCGATGTGCTGCACGTGCGCATCGACCGCAAGCGCAAGCAGCCGGCGACGCTGCTCGTTCGCGCCCTCGGCCTGGCCGAGACCCGCGAGGAGATTATCGACCTGCTCGGTTCGTCCGACATGGTGCTGCGCACGCTCGACCGCGACCCCGCCACCACGCGCGAAGAGTCGCTCATCGAGCTGTACAAGCGCTTCCGTCCGGGCGAGCCTCCCACACTTGATTCCGCACGCACGCTGCTCGACGGCCTGTTCTTCAATCCCCAGCGCTACGACCTGGCGAAGGTTGGCCGTTACAAGATCAACAAGAAGCTCGGCGAAGACCCCGAGAACGATTCCTCCACGCTGACCGACGACGACATCGTCCGCACGATGCGCTACATCACGGCGCTTCACAATGGCGAAGAGGGCGTGTCGGTCGACGACATCGACCACTTCGGCAACCGCCGCATCCGCACGGTGGGCGAGCTCATCCAGAACCAGTTCCGCATCGGCTTGTCGCGCATGGAGCGCGTCGTCCGCGAGCGCATGAGCATGCAGGAGCCCGATGACATCACGCCGCAGAGCCTGGTTAACATCCGTCCCATCGTCGCGTCCATCAAGGAATTCTTCGGCAGCTCGCAGCTGTCGCAGTTCATGGACCAGACGAACCCTGCCGCCGGCATCACGCACAAGCGCCGCTTGTCAGCCCTGGGCCCCGGCGGCCTGTCGCGCGAGCGCGCGGGCTTCGAGGTCCGCGACGTCCACACGTCGCACTACGGCCGCATGTGCCCCATCGAGACGCCTGAAGGCCCGAACATCGGCCTGATCGGCTCGCTGGCCACGTACGCGCGCGTCAATCCGTATGGCTTCATCGAGACGCCGTATCGCCGCATCGTCGACGGCAAGGTAACCGACGACATCGATTACCTGACGGCCGACGAAGAGGAAAACTACACTATCGCCCAGGCCAACGAGGAATTCGACCTCGAGACCCGCGTGTTCGGCCACACGGTCGACGGCAAGTTCGTGCCCTCGAACCGCGTGCTCTGCCGCGTCAAGGACCCCAACACCGGCGCCTTCGGCGAGCCCGACGAGGTCGCGCCCGAGGACGTGCAGTACATGGACGTGTCCCCGCGCCAGATGACGTCGGTCGCCACGTCGCTCATTCCGTTCCTCGAGCACGACGACGCCAACCGCGCTCTCATGGGTTCCAACATGCAGCGCCAGGCCGTGCCGCTGCTGCGCCCGACCGCGCCGCTCGTCGGCACCGGCATCGAGCACCGCATTGCGGTCGACAGCGGCGAGATCCTGGTCGCCCAGAACTCCGGCATCGTCGACTACGTCGATGGCCAGACCATCATCATCCTCAACGATGACGGCGACTACGACGAGTACCTGGTTCCCAAGTTCCAGCGTTCGAACCAGTCCGGCTGCATCAACCACCGCCCGATCGTCCGCAAGGACGACCGCGTCGAGGCTGGCGACGTGCTGGCCGACGGTCCCAGCTGCGACCATGGCGAGCTTGCCCTGGGCCAGAACCTCATGATCGCCTACATGCCGTGGGAAGGCTTCAACTACGAGGACGCCATCGTCATTTCCGAGCGCGTCGTCGCCGAAGACCTGCTCACCTCGATCCACATCGCCGAGTACGAGGTCGACGCACGCGACACCAAGCTCGGCCCCGAGGAGATCACCCGCGAGATTCCGAACATTTCCGAGGACCTCATCAGCGACCTCGATGCCGACGGCATCATCCGCATCGGCGCCGAGGTGTTCCCTGGCGATGTCTTGGTTGGCAAGGTCACGCCGAAGGGCGAAACCGAGCAGACCGCCGAGGAGCGCCTGCTGCGCGCCATCTTCGGCGAGAAGGCCCGCGAGGTCCGCGACACGTCGCTGAAGGTGCCGCACGGCGCCGGCGGACGCGTCATCGGCGTCATCCGCTTCAGCCGCGATGCTGGCGACGAGCTGTCGCCCGGCGTCAACGAGCTCGTCCGCATCTACGTCGCGCAGAAGCGCAAGGTGCAGCAGGGCGACAAGCTGTCTGGCCGTCACGGCAACAAGGGCGTCATCAGCCGCGTGCTTCCGGTCGAGGACATGCCGTACCTCGCCGACGGCACGCCGATCGACGTCATCCTGAACCCGCTGGGCGTTCCGTCCCGCATGAACGTCGGCCAGCTGCTCGAGAACCACCTCGGCTGGGCTGCCAAGTGGGGCTGGGACGATGTCGACGATTCCGACGAGGTCGTCGAAGGCCCGTTCTTCGTCGCCACGCCGGTCTTCGACGGTGCGCATGAGGAAGAGATTTCCGATTGCATCGAGCGCGCCAACCGCAACCTCATCAACATGAACCATGCCAAGTACGGCGACCTTGCGCGCGACGAGTTCGTGCCGCAGCTTTCGCGCACGGGTAAGACCTGGCTCTACGACGGGCGCACGGGCGAGAAGTTCCGCGAGCCCATCACCGTTGGCCAGACCTACATGCTCAAGCTCGGTCACATGGTCGACGACAAGATCCATGCACGTTCGACGGGTCCGTACAGCTTGATCACGCAGCAACCGCTCGGCGGCAAAGCCCAGTTCGGCGGTCAGCGCTTCGGCGAGATGGAGGTGTGGGCGCTTTATGCTTACGGCGCCTCCAACGTGCTGCAGGAGATCCTCACGGTCAAGTCCGACGACACGTCCGGACGCGTCAAGTCGTACGAGTCCATCGTCAAGGGCGAGAACATTCCTGCTGCCGAGGTGCCCGAATCGTTCAAGGTCCTCGTCAAGGAAATGCGCTCGCTGTGCCTGAACATCGAACTCGAAGGCCATGACATGAAGCCCGTCGACATGGATGCTGACGTCGACGATGAAGATTCCGCCCTGTACCAGGCAATGGCCGCAGAAGCCGAGAAGACCGACAAGGAAGACACCGCCGACGTGCTCGAGAGCATCGCTGCGGGCCTTGATGACCTGATCGGTGGATTGGGCGACCTTAACATATCTGAAAACGAACTCATCGGTGAAGGGGAGGAGAACTAATGACGAGCGAATTCGACGTCACAAACTTTGACGCCATCCGCATTTC
>JAFWJU010000039.1 GCA_017511465.1 Eggerthellaceae bacterium
GAATGTGTTTCAGCCGTTGAGCGACCGGCTGAACGCCGTCTTGTCAACCGGCATTCCCGACAAGGTCATCGTTGAGGAATTCCAAGGTCAGAAGATATCCGACATCCTGAAATACGGTGTCGACGTGTTCGCCATCGGCTCAGATTGGGAAGGCAAATTCGACTTCCTCAAGGAATACTGCGAAGTCGTGTACCTTCCGCGCACCGAAGGCGTTTCCTCCACCGAATTGCGCGCTGAAAAAGCCAAGATCATACGCGTTGGCTGCATTGGAGCCGACTACTTCTCTGCCAGGATCATACGCGAGAGCGCACATGTCGCCGGTATCGAGGTGGCAGGCTACTGCGCCATACCGGGTCAAACGGACGACATGTTCGAAGAGGCCGAAAACACGCAAGCATACCCCAGCATGGACGCCATGCTGGCCGATGTTGATGCTGTCTTCATTTCGGCTCCCATTAACCTGAGAGCAGGGCTCATACGAGATGCGCTCGAAACCGGGCGCCATGTCCTTTGCGAAAGCCCCCTGTTCCTTTCGCGTTCAGAAGGTGAAGAGCTGTTCGACTTGGCAGAGGCGAACGGCCTCGTGTTGATGGAGGCCCTGAAGACCATGTACCTCCCCGCTTTCGAGCACTTGCGGTTGCTCATAGCAAGCGGGGTTATCGGTGAAGTCAAAGACGTGCGGGCTTCGTACAGCCACGTGTTCGAAGCGCTCGACAAGAACGACAAGTACCAGGGCAGTTTCTACGACATGGGAGCATATGCGCTTTTGCCCGCCATCGCCCTGCTCGGAAGCGAGTACTCTGATGCGCGGCTTGTCTGTTCGTACGAAGGCGATTTCTGCACTTGGACGAAAGCCGACCTGCTGTATCCCCAGGCATCGGCCACGCTCAATGTCGGCCGCGGCATCAAAACCGAAGGCGACATGGTCATCACCGGCACAAGCGGCTATATATACGTTCCCGCTCCCTGGTGGAAAACCGATTACTTCGAGGTCCGAATGGAAGACCTGCGCAACACGCGGAAGTTCTACTACGAAAGCGCAGGCGAAGGCCAGCGTTACGAGCTGTTCCAATTCGCCGCGCGCGTCAACGGGAGCCTCGATGCCTATGATGCTTCGAGGTCTAGGGCAAACGTGCTTGCCGTAACCGACCTTATCGAGCGATTCGACAAGGGAGACGTCATTGCGCTTGAAAAGGGAACGTATGAATTCGGCGGAGGCGAGCGGGTGACCGACCGATGAGCGATCCCGCATCGGGAAAACCTGCTGTCTCGATCGTTGTCCCCGTATACAACGTCGAAGCGTATCTTGACCGATGCGTGAAGTCCCTCGTTGGGCAAACGCTGGAAGATATCGAGATAATCCTGGTGGATGACGGCGCCACCGATAGCAGCCCGGCCCTATGCGACGGCTGGGCGCAACGGGACCGAAGGATTCGCGTCATCCACAAGGTGAACGGCGGCTTGTCCGATGCCCGCAACGCAGGCGTCAAAGCGGCTCAGGCAGACTGGGTGGGCTTTGTCGACAGCGACGACTGGGTCGAACCGAATATGTACGAAACGCTGTACAGGCATATCAGAGAAGACGGTTCCGACATCGCCGTTTGCGGCACTCGCGAGCTGTACCCGAACCGCACCGTAGATCCCCTGCCGTCGAAGCAGTACGTTCAAACAGGAGTGGAAGCGCTGCGCGATCAGCTGATTGGCGATGTCATCCATGTCTGGGTTCCCACAAAGCTGTATGCGAAGCGTATCGTGCAGAGCAAGCCTTTGCCCGTGGGGCTCACATTCGAGGACACGTACATCGTCGCCGATTGGTTTTTGCAAGCCGATCTCGTTTCCGTCGACCTTGAACCCCTGTATTGCTACTGGCACCACGACGACACGATTTCGGCTATGTGTTACACGAAACGCATGGCCGACCACCTCGTTGCCGCCAGGCACGCATACGAATCGACCGTCGAGCGGGCGCCGGAACTCGAAGAGGTTGCGGCTTTCAGGTTGTACTGGGCGCACTTCAACGTCCTCGATGCCATGTTCGCCAAAGGCGCCGAGCGCGATGACGACACGAAAGCAGAAATCGTTTCGTTCCTACGCAAAAACTCCCAAAGCATATTGGCGAACCCCCATGTCGGTAACGGGCGCAAGCTTGCCATGCGGGCGCTTGCGGTGAGCACGGGCCTGTACCGCGTGTTTTCGCGGGCAAACGCGCGCAAACTGGGCAGGTAGGACACCCGGGTCACAACACGCCCATCCCCATCAGAACCATAACCGCCGCTTTCCCTCATGGGGATACGGTAGTTATTACCCGCGCCACGATGCGCGCCATTGAAGCGGACGTACAATATTCAAGATTATGCAGTATACGCACTTCCCATCTCGGCGCGCGCATCGACGCTTGCCCCGACGGGAAACACGACCACGCGAGGTGCTACATGATTTTCGGAGCTATCTTGGCTGGCGGCGTCGGTTCCCGCATGAACATCGAAAGCATGCCGAAGCAGTATCTTCCCCTGGGAGATAAGCCCATCTTCCTTCATACGCTCGAGAAGTTTCTCATGTGCGAAGAGTTCGATGCCGTTTATATCGGCACACACGCCGATTGGGTCGATTTCACGAAAGACACGATAGAGTCGAGCCCCCTCGCAAACGCTCCCGTGCACGTCGTCGTCGGGGGCGAAAGCCGCAACGGCACCATCATGAACATCATCAAGGCAATCGAGGCGGATTTCGGCGCATCCAGCGACAACATCATCGTGACGCACGATTCCGTGAGGCCGTTCGTCAAGCTTTCCACGATCAAAGAGAACATCGCCGCTGCCCGGGAGTTCGGAGCATGCGATACGGTCATTCCCGCAACCGACACCATCGTCGTTTCCGAAGGCGGCGAGACCATCGACTCCATCCCACTTCGCAGCACCATGTACCAAGGGCAAACGCCGCAAAGCTTCCGCATCAGCGTGCTCAAGGAACTGTATGAGGGACTTGGCGAAGACGAGCGGGCCACCCTTACCGATGCATGCAAGATCCTGGTGCTGAAAGGACAACCCGTGCATCTGGTTGAAGGCGATGTCACCAACATCAAGCTTACGACGATCATGGATTATCGGGTTGCGCAGGCCATGGTCGAAACGGGAATCGAGGACTAGTGATAAACAACGTTTACCAACTGGTCTCGCCGCGAACCATCGCAGTGAAGTTCCAAGACGTTGCCCTGGGCGAACGCGTTATCGTGCGACCTCGTTTCATGGCCATTTGCCATGCTGACCAGCGCTATTACCAAGGAAAGCGCAATCCCGAGGTCATGCGCAAGAAACTGCCCATGGCGCTCATACACGAATGCATGGGCGAAGTGCTGCACGACCCTACGGGCACGTACGCGCCGGGCGATAACGTGGTGCTCATTCCCAACATCGCCGGACACGGCCCTCAGGGCGTGTACGAAAACTACGCTGCCGGATCGGGTTTCCGCTCGAGCGGCATCGACGGGTTCATGCGCGAGTTCGTTGACCTGCCCCTCGACCGCGTCGTGTCTTGCAATGGCGTTGACCAGCAAGTTGCGGCTATCACGGAATTCGTCAGCGTGACAGCCCATGCTTACCACCGCTTCGATGTGGCTGCCCATGGCAAGCGCGACCGCATTGCCATCATCGGGGACGGCTCGCTGGCTTATGCGGTGGCATGCACCCTGTCATCGCTCATGCCGCAAGCGCAACTGGTGATCATTGGACACAACAGCGAAAAGCTCTCGCTGTTCACATTTGCGGCAGAGCGCTATCTCGCCTATGATGCGCCAGCCAGCCTGACGTTTGACCACGCGTTCGAATGCGCTGGCGGTAACGGCTCGGCAGATGCCATCGATTTCGTCATCGAGCATATCGCGCCACAGGGCACGCTCATGTTGCTCGGCGTGAACGAGACGCCAGTCCCCGTGTTCACACGCAATGTGCTTGAAAAAGGCATGACGCTCGTCGGCTGCTCGCGATCGGGCAGAGAAGACTTCGAACTGGCAGTTGCGACCATGCGGCAGCCTGACGTACAGCAACGCTTGCGGCAAATCGTTTTCGTCGACGATCCCGTACGGTCTGTCAAGGACATCAAGCGCGTGTTCGCCACCGATTTGCAAACGCCGTTTAAAACCGTGTTCGAATGGTGCCTGTAGGCAATGACGTCCACTGTACCTATAAACGTGTCGAAAGGGCTGGCCAAGCTGCAAGCCCGTGATATCGTGCTCGTCGTTCAAAGTGCGTGCTTCGCCCTC
>JAFWJU010000040.1 GCA_017511465.1 Eggerthellaceae bacterium
GACATACCGTATAGGTGTGCCGGCGCTTCCTCTCCAAGAAGACAACATGCCCGTCCCCTCCCAGAAACCAAGCACGCGTCGATGAAAAGGCGTCTTGCAGCGGAAAACCGCTGACAGGCATTATACCACCGTTCGCCGCAGGTGCAAACACTTTTTTTCGTGCTTTGACCTGCGGAAATAGTATTTTTTCCAAACATTGACTGTTTTTCCAGCGTTTTTGCGACGCCGTGGCAGCTAGTCCGCTTCCCTACAGCTCCCGCCTGGCTTCGATTGCGCGCGAAAGCGTGACCTCGTCGACGAAGTCGAGCTCGCCGCCGACAGGCATGCCGCTTGCCAGCCGTGTCACCGTAATGTCGAGCGGTTTCACGAGGCGGGCTATGTACGCCGCAGTCGTCTCGCCTTCGACGTTGGGGTTTGTCGCCAAGATGATCTCGCGCACATCCTCGGAAGCCAAGCGGCGTAACAGCTCGGCTATATGCAGGTCGTCGGGGCCAATGCCGTCCATGGGCGCTAATTCGCCTCCGAGCACGTGATACACGCCCGAAAACGCGCCCGTGCGCTCGATGGCGGCGATGTCACGCGGCTCGGCAACCACGCACACGATTCCCTCGTCGCGCTTGCCCGACGCGCAAATCTCGCACAGGTCGCCCTCGGCGTAGTTGAAGCACCGATTGCAGAAGTGCACCGTACTCTTCACCTCGGTGATTGCCTCAGCCAGGCGCAACACGGTGGCGCTGTCGGTGTTCATCATCCAATAGGCGATGCGCTGAGCCGATTTCGTCCCTATGCCGGGCAGCCGCTCGAGTTCGTCGAGCAGCTTCTGCAGTGCGGGCGCGCCTTGCATTAGAACAGCCCCGGAATGCTGATGCCGCCCGTTACGGAGCTCAGGCGTGCTTCGCCTTGCTGCGCCACACCGCGCAGCGCCTCGTTGACGGCTGCGACCACAAGGTCTTCGAGCATCTCGACGTCATCGGGATCGACAACCTCGGGATTGATGGCAATCGACTACACGCTGCCATCGCCTACCGCCGTCGCCTGGACCATGCCGCCACCAGCCGAAGCCGTGAATGTCATGGTCTTGATATCCTCTTGGGCGCGGGCGAGTTCAAGCTGCATCTTCTGAGCTTGCTGCATCATCTCGTTCATATCCATAAGGGCATTCCTTTCGGTTGCGCGTTAATCGATTTCGCTGAAAACCACGTTGCCGCCGAAGCCGGCTTGCAACATGGCCTCGATATCGGCCGGATCGTCCTGGGCCGCGTCGTCTGCAGAAACGGCAGTCGCTGGCGTCTTGGCGGTTTTAGCGGAAGAAGCGGGCTGCTTAGGCTCGGGCCGAGCGTCGAACTCCTCGTACGGAACGGGCTCGTACGGCAGGTCTTCGTAGGGAACCTGTTCATAGGGCGCATCGTCATAGGCGGGCTGCTGTCGCTGAGGTTCGGGCTTGGGCTCCACTTGCGGCTTCGGGTTGGGTTGTGCCTGATAGCTCGACTGCGTCTGCGCTTGCGGCTTTGCATCCGAACGAGCCTCGTACGCTGCAGCCGCTCCCGCTTGCTCGTAAGTGTACGGAACATCGAAACCCGCCGCCTTGCGCAAGGCGGCTTCGACGGCTTCGCGCACATCGGGCTTCTGCACGGCATTGAACGCAAATGCGCTTTCGGCCGGAAACACGATTTTCACCGTGTTGGCACCGGCGTCGAAACGCGCTTTGGCGCCCATGAACAGCACGCCGTACGCCTGCTTTTCCTTCTTGACCGTCGAAAGCGTAGCCTGCCAAATGCGCTGCAACGCGGCAGGATTCGATAGCGTCCCAAGCGCGGCTTGCGCCACAGGTTGAACTTCGCCCACCCCGTTGTCTGTTTCGCCCGTGGTCGAGGTAGCGCCTGCGGCAGACTCATTATGCAAGCCCTCAATGGGCGAAACGTCATCGGCAGCGGAGGGGCGCAGTGAAGGCTGCGCAGCTTCTGAACGAAGCCCTTCCGCCTCCGATGACGCAAACACCTTGTAAGAGGCTTCTTCCCGATTGAGCGCAGGCGCCGCCTCGGACACGACATGCGAAACAGCTGAATACCCCGACTCGAGCGCTTCGATGCGCTCGGCAAGCGACTCGAGCGTCAAATCGGAATCGGGGCGCACCATGCGCGTGAGGGCAATCTCGAATGCCAAACGCGGATTAGACGACGTCTTCAGCTCGACGATCAAATCGCCGAGCACGCCGAGCAGCCTGCTGGCGCGGTCGGGGCCGAACCATTGCAATTCTGTGGCCAACTGGCGACGCGTCGTTTCGGACACCTCGATTTCGGCATCGTCGCCCACGAGCGCCATGACGTACAGATTGCGCACGTGCACCGCCATGTCGCGCACGAACTGCGCGAGGTCGGCACCCGTTTCCACGTACGTGGAAAGCCAACGGAAGCAGCTGGCTATGTCGCGACGCCCGATGTGGCCGATGATCTCGGCCATGTCGCTTGAGTCGATGGAGCCGAGCAAGTACTCGGCACCCTTCAACGTGACTTTACCGCCCTCGTAGGCGATGATCTGCTCGAGCGACGTCAGCGCATTGCGCAAGCCGCCTTCGGCTCGCTGTGCGACGAGGTCCAAAGCCTCGCCTTCGAATTCCACGTCTTCTGCCATGCAGATGGCACCTAAGCGCAGCACCATCGTCTCAGGCGCGATGCGGCGGAAATCGAAGCGCTGGCAACGCGAATGGATGGTCTCGGGAACTTTCTGCGGATCGGTCGTGCACAGGACGAAAACCACGTGCGACGGCGGTTCTTCCAGCGTTTTCAGCAGCGCGTTGAACGCTGCCGTCGAAAGCATGTGAACCTCGTCGATGATGTACACCTTGTAGCGCCCGCGCGTCGGTGCAAACTGCACGCGGCTGATGATTTCCTCGCGCACGTTTTCGACACCCGTGCGGCTCGCCGCATCGAGCTCGTATACATCGGGATGGATGCCTTCGGCGATAAGCGCGCAATCCTCGCATGTGCCATCTGGATCCGGTGTGGGGCCTTGTTCGCACAGCAGCGCCTTGGCCAGCAAGCGAGCCGTCGTGGTCTTGCCCGTGCCTCGCGGACCGCAGAACAGGTACGCATGCGACACCTTGTCTTGCGCCAGGGCGTTCTTCAGCGTGCGCTCGATGGGCTCTTGGCCCACGACGTCCTCGAACACCTGCGGACGGTATTTCCTATACAAAGCTTCAGCCATGCTTGACCGCGCCTTTCATGTCGAGTGCTTTCGCGAAGATTCTACTACTTCTTGCGAGAGTTCAGAGCGGTGCGGACGGCGCCTATGATTGCCGGCAAGACCGATACCAGGATGATGGCGATGACGATGGTGCTGAAGTGCTGCTGGACGAACGGAACGCCGCCGAAAAAGTAGCCCACGAGCACGAACAGGCTGACCCAGCTGATGCCGCCGATGGCGTTGTACATCGTGAACTTGGCGAAGTTCATATGACCCGTACCCGCGATGAACGGGGCGAATGTGCGGAAAAACGGCATGAAGCGCGTGATGACGATGGTCAAGCCGCCGTATTTCTCGAAGAAATGGTCGAGCTTCGCCATGCGCTCGGGCGTGAGCGCCTTCACCTTGCCCGAATCGATGATGCGGCTGCCGAAGAACCGCGCAATCCAGTAGTTCGACGTGTTTCCCAAAATAGCCGCCGCATAGAACACGATGAGCGTGACCGGAAGACTTAGGCCCCAGCCTTCGGCCGAGAACACGCCGCACGCGAACAACAGGGAGTCGCCCGGCAGGAACGGGAAGAACACGACGCCGGTCTCGATGAACACGACCAAGAACAGCGGGCAGTACACGAGCACGGGACCGAGCATGGTGATCCATGCCGCAATCTGCGTGCGCGGGTCTTTCAGGAAGTTGATGATGAACTCGATGAAACCCACAGCGGGCAGGCCCTTTCGAATGTGCACGTAACACAAGAATATCCCGAGTAGGATAGGACGCTCGTCAGAGGTCCCTTATGGCTGCTTCCTCCCGGACCTGACCAGGTTCGAGGCTTGGCGCCGTCCTATCCCACTCGAGATATTCGAACAAACTGCGCAGCAAAGTATAGACGAGTCTGAACGGCCGAACGCGCCTGCAAACTAAAACCACACAGGTCGCGGGCGATTACGCCTCGGGATCGAGGAAGTTGCCGCGAATGCCCGAACCAGACGTGTCGTCGACGTTGGGAGGCACGATCTGGAATGCCAACGTCTGCTCGTTGACAAGCGGCGTGCGGGCCTTGTAGAACACGGCGCCGTCGCACGGAGCATGAAGGGTTTCCTTGACCGAGCCGTTTAACGGGTCGACGATGGAGGCCAGCGCATGGCCCTTGCGGATGACGTCGCCCAGCTGCACATGCGGGCAGAAGATGCCGCCCGTGCTCGTCTGCACGGCGACGAGCACCGATTCGCCCAACTGGGTCGAGCGGTAGCCGCGATGGTCGGGCCAGTTCACGATACCCCGCGCGTTCAAAAAGCGGAGGACCGACCTCACGATGTTCTCGGCAGATTCCTCATCGACGAGTTCCGTCTCTTTCGTGTACAGGGAATACGCCTCGGTGTCCCACAGCCGCCAGTTGTAATGCAGCGTGGTGGTGTCGAACGAACCGGGCACGTGGTGCAACACGAACGGCAGGCCGAAATCCGCGCCGTTGTTGCCATCCGATCCGGGACCGTGCATCACGCGAACATGCGGCAGGAAATCGCCTTGCAGGTAGAAGCTGGCGAAATGCACGCCATAGCGGTACCCGCTGACGTGCTCGAACAGGGCAGCGGCCACGCGCTGGGTCGCCTCGCCCTTGTCGTAACCCGGGAACATGCGGTTGATATCGGTCTTGTCGCCCGGCCAGAATCGCCAGCCGATGCCCATCGAAGCGGGATTCGCGCACGGGATCACCATGACGAGCTTGCCCGGCGCGAGCAAGCCTGCTTGTTCCATCTCGGTCAGGCGCGCGACCAACCGCGCGCACACGAACGTCTGCTGCACTTCGTCGCCGCGTAGCCCGGCAATGAAGCAAGCCGACCGCTCGAAGCTATCGATATCGGAGCCATCACTTAGCGGCTTGCCCGCTTCGTCTATCCCGAACGAGAACGACTGGATGACAAACGGGTCGCGGTAAGGCAGCGCGAGCTCGGCGACTGTTCGCTGAATCATCGCAAGCCTCCTAACACGCGGGCAATCAGGCTGCCGGGATACACGATCGGGTATTCGCGCAACGTGAACAGAAGCCCCGTTACAGGTGCGACCAGCTCTTGCAATACCTCGCCGTTGCCGCAATCCAAGATGCGCCCGATGAGCTGGCCCTCCTGAACTTCGCGGCAGAACTCGACCGTGGGGACGAACACGCCGGCCACGTCGGCGTTCACGAAGCTCACCTCGCCGTCGCTGCTCACGATGGGGGTGCGCACATGGGGCACGGGGCCATTCCAAATTCCGACGTCCGAAAGCACGGCCAACATGCCGTCAGCCAGCTGCTCGCCCACGCCAGGCGTTATGCGCAGGCCCACGCCCGCCTCCACGACAAGCGTGGGAACGCCCATCGCGTTGGCGCTGAACGCGAAGGTGCCCTTCAGCACCGTCGAATTGCCGTGCACCCACACGAAGTCGGCGTTCGCGCGGCGCGCATAGGGCATCAGGTCCTCGGCCGACACCTCGTTCACGCGGATTTGCGGAAGCTCGCGCAAGAAGACGTTGCTGGAATGGATGTCGAACGCAATCGCCGCCCCCTTCACGTCGGCGATGAGCTCGGCTGCCATCGACTCGAACGGAGAGGCGCTGTTATTGCCTGGAAACACGCGGTTCATGTCCAGGTCGAACTGCGGGATGCCACGCTCGATGGCGCCGATGCCCGTCGAGTTGACCGCGGGGTAAATATCGACGACCCCCGTCAGGCACTGGGGGTTCTCGCGCAAGCGGCGCGCCAACTCGTATGCAGCCAACTGTCCTTCGAGCTCGTCGCCATGGATGCCCGTGACGACGCAAGCGCGCGGAAGGCCGTCGATTTGGTCGTTGCCCGCGCCTTCGGGTGCGAAACGGCTCTTGACAATACGCAGCTTCTCGCCCGTGGCGAGCTCGCGTGCCGATACCTCTATCCTCACTTGCCTGCTCCTTATGATGGCTATGCTTCAGACCCGGCGCCTGCCGCCTCGTCGATGCGCATCATATTCTAAACTTCGCGCATCGTCATGAACACGGTCTGCGTTTGATCGACCAAACCCCAGAAGCTTCCGCGCTCGATGGGGCAATCGGACCAGTCGCGTCCGATTGCGAAGGGAAGGTACGCCTCGTCGATGCGCTGGTCGCGTGTGGGATCGTAACCGTGCCACACGCCGTCGATGTGCGCTTGCGCCCAGGCGTGGGTGACGCCCTCGCCTACCGCCAAGCCGCTGACGTAGCGGGCCGGAACGCCGACGCTGCGCAACGCCACGATCATGATGTGAGCGAAATCCTGGCATACGCCGCTCCGCGCTGCAAACGCTTCTGATGCGGTCGTGTTGACGGTGGTCGAGCCGGGCTCGTAGGCCATGACCTCATGCACGGCATGGCCGAGGTTTTCGAACGCTGCCAAAGCGCCTTTTCCGCCATCCGCAAAAGCCTCTGCCGCAAGGCCCAAACCCCGCGCCCATTGTTCGATGGCCTCGTCAGCCGGCGCAGACGGGCTGGGATACTTGAATAGGGGATGGGCGGACACGATGGCAGGTGACGACAAATCCATGCGGACGACGCCTTCGCTATGGTAGCCGATGCGGTCGTGCGGTTCGCGCGCGCTTCCCGCCACGAGCTCGTTGTCAAAGCTGTCGCGCTGGCGCATGTAACGCATGTCGGGCTCGATCCTGAATGACTCACGCAGGACCGTTGCCCCCTCGCCGCGGCGCGGCAGGCAATGCAGGACGAAAGCGTGCTCGCGCACGACGTCGCTGAACTCTACGAGCGTATCGAAGGTGTATTCGAGTGTCCTCATGCCGCACCAACTCCGGCACCGTACGTGCTATACATCCAAAAACAGCCCTTCCACGCACTCCAACAGCAGCTCGCGGTTGTTGGCGGGATCGGGATTCGGCGCCAAACCGAGCAAAACCATCAGTTTCTTGCCGTCGCGGCGCATAGGCGTTTTCTGCAACCGCGTCTGCAAGCGCTCGAACTCGCTGTCGAGCGTCTCGGTATGGTACTTCAGGCGGACATACATGTCGATGCGTTCCACACTGCTTCCGCATTTGACGGTATAGCGGCTGGACGTGTCCAAGATGCTGTCGTCGCTGCAACCCCTGAACGCATACAGGAGGTCGGTGACGGTTTGCAGCTCGAGCATGGGAGCCACGCCCGAAGCGGCGCTCTGCATGACATTGACCGCCATCTGGATGTACGACAGCGCGGCGCTGCTGATGACCTCGCGCAAGACGATGGCGTTGTCGTATGCGGCGTTCAGCGTGCTGATGACGCTGTACTGGTAGTCTTCATCGAACAGGAAGCCCAGGATGAACTCGTCGGACGAATTGTACGGGCAGTCGATCTCGAGGTTGTTGCAGAACGTGCGGAAATCGAAATCGCCCTGGTCAATGGCGCGGTCATACACCACCTGCATGATGTCGATGGAAATGAGCGTGCGCTCAACGTAGCGGCCCAGCCAATACAGGCGATTGGTTTTGCTTAGGATTTCAGAATCCATGTATCCTTGAACCCCCCTCCCTGGCTCGAATTCACGATGGCGTTGCCCTCTTCGCGCGAATAACGCGTCAGGCCGCTCGGCCACACGCGCGTTTCGCGGCCAGTCAGGACGAAAGCGCGCAAGTCGGCTTTGCGCGGCACGTCGCCCTCTGGCAAGTGCACGGGCAATTCGCAGAAGTCTATGATCTCTTGCGCAATCCAGCGGCGCGGATTCGTGCGCACCTTCTCGCGCAGCTCCTCGCACTCTGCGGGCTCGAGCTTGCCCGCGAACACGACGCCGTAGCCACCCGCTTCGGCAGTGTCCTTGATGACCAGGTCCTCGAAATGATCCATGACGTACGCCATGTCGTCCTCGAACATGGGCAGGTACGTGGGCGCGTTCTTCAGGATGGGCTTCTCGCCAAGGTAGTACTCGACCATGCGGGGCACGAAATAGTAGATGCCCTTGTCGTCTGCCACGCCGTTGCCCGGCGCGTTGATGATGGCCACGTTTCCCGCGCGATACGCGGTCATCAAATTGGGAATGCCGATAACGCTTTCGGGCAGGAAGCACGTGGGATCCAAGTACTCGTCGCTGATACGGCGGTAAATGGCGCCGACGCGCTGGTCGCCGTCGAAGCTCTTGTAGTACACGTGCTCGTCCTCGACGTACAGGTCGCCCGCCTCGGCCAGCACGGCACCCGCCTGCTCGGCCAGGTAGCTGTGCTCGAAGTAAGCTGCGTTATAACGACCCGGCGTGAAGATGACGTTGATGCCGCCGCAATTGACGTTGTCCATCACCTCGCGCAGCATATCGCCGTATCCGCGGTTCTCGACGATCGCGTTGCGGCGGAACGTCGTGGGGCTGCAATGACGGCAGATGTCGCGGCTGATCAGCGGATAGCTGGCGCCGCTGGGAATGCGCAGGTTGTCCTCGAGAACAAACCAGCTGCCGTCGCGCGCTTGCACCAAGTCGATGCCCGATATGTGGCTGTAGATGCCCTTCGGGGGCGTCACGCCGATGCAAGGGGCAAGGTATCCAGGCGAGCTGATGGTGAAATCCTCGGGCACGATGCCGTCGTCGATGATGCGCCGCGGCCCGTAAATGTCAGCAAGAAACGCATTGAGCGCATCGACGCGCTGTGCAAGGCCCTTTTCGAGCGTGGCCCAATCTTCGGCACTGATAACACGCGCAATGGCGTCGAACGGAAACAGGCGCTCGTTGAACGTGCCGTTCTTGTAGATTCCGAATTTCACACCGTAACGCGCAAGCTGGTCGTTGATGCGCGCGGTATGGGCGACAAGGTCTTGCATAAGCCCTCCTGTCGTCGCGGATCGCCGTGGTAATCAATTGTACCTGTTGCGTACGCTCAGACATGCGGAAAGGGCCCCGCTATCAGGATGTTAACAATGCGGGCTTAAAGGGATAAATGCGCCAAGGGGGACAGGAGTGTTTGACACGTTCTTCGCCACTCTTTGTTCATTGCGAGCATCAACTTACAAGCCGATTGTCCCATGTCCCATACCTGAAAGCCTGCTTCCTGCCGCCTTTTCGTCCCTGTTGAGGCGTTTTCTTCCAACCCTTCGTTTCGTGACAGATTTCACGCTAACAGGGACGGGATGCGAAAGGGACGTGAAGCCCTGACCTGGAAGAATAGAATCGGAAGATTCCTGTTACCGCGATTCCTGCCCGATTTCCATACCCGAAAGGCGAAAACCCGCCACGACAGCTCGAGGCTGGCCGAAACAGACCTAAGGGGTATCAAATCCTGGCATAATCCGGACTAACAGGGACGGATGCGCCAATGGGGACAGGAGCGATTGGCACATTTTTGCTCTAACCTACAGGAACTCGACTTCGCCCGAATGCGTATGGTAGATAGCGCCCTGCAGGCGAAGGCCGGATTCCTGAAGGCTGGCGATATCGGCGTCAGCCGCAAGAGCGCTCAGGCTTGCTCGCACGTTTGCCACACTGGCGGCATACGGATCGTCCTCGGCGCCGATAGCCACCGAAATCCTCGCCACCAACGGCGCGATGGCGCTTGCGTCGCCATGGCCTTCGCAATCGCCTGCTTCGATTGCCGCCTCTATCGCCCCGCAATGCGTATGGCCCAGCACCACGATAAGCGGCGTGTGCAAATGCTCGGCTGCATACAGGCAGCTTGCGAGTTCCATGTCTCCGATGACGTTGCCGGCGACGCGAATGCAGAACAGCTCGCCCAAGCCGGCCATGAAGACATGTTCGGGCACGACACGCGAGTCGGCGCATGTGACGATACACGCAAACGGCGCCTGGCCGTGTTCGAACAAGCGCTTAACCGCAGCCAGCGAGACATCGCCATCGTTCACGTGCTCGCACAGGAACGCCGCGTTGCCCGCCTTCAACCGCTCGAGCGCTTCGTCAGCGTTCATGCCCGTTACCACTTGGGGGTGCGCACCCTCCATGGGGTCGTCGCCATAGCGCTCCTCGTTAGTCATCGGTCACGCCGTCCTGATGGCGGATGAGCTTGCGCTTGATCTTGCCGCCGATGGTCTTGGGCAACTCGTCGGTGTATTCCACGATTCGCGGGTACTTGTACGGCGCCGTTTCCTTCTTCACCCAGGTTTGCAGCTCTTTCGTCAGCTCGTCGGACGGCTCGTACCCGGCTGCGAGCACAACGGTGGCCTTCACCACGAGGCCGCGGATGGGATCGGGTGCTGCCGTGACAGCGCATTCGATGACGGCATCGTGCTTGACAAGCGCGCTTTCAACCTCGAACGGGCTGATGCGGTACCCCGAGCACTTGATGACGTCGTCGTTGCGGCCGACGAAGCTGATGTAGCCCTGGCTGTCGCGCCACGCCATGTCGTGCAGATTGTAATACTCGCCGCCGACCGTCTCGGCGGTTTCCTCGGGCATGCCGTAGTAACCCACGAACAACCCGGGCGGGTAGGCTTGTTTCAAGCTGGTCACGCACACGGCGCCTTCTTCACCGTCGGGAACCTCGTGACCGTCGTCATCGAGCAGCCGTATGTTCAACAACGGCGACGGCTTGCCCAGCGAACCGGGATGCGGCTCGATCCACGGGAACGTGGCGATGAGCACCGGGCCCTCGGTCTGACCGAAGCCCTCGCGGATCTTCTTGCCCGTCAGCTTCTCCCATTTGATGGAAACTTCGGCGTTCAACGGCTCGCCCGCCGTGGCGAAGTTCTGGATGCTCGAAAGGTCATAGGCCGCCACATCTTCTTGCAGCATGAAACGGTACATCGTCGGCGGCGCGCAGAACGTCGTCAGCTTGTAATCCTGCATGTGCTGCAACAGCTTGGTGGGCACGAACTTGTCCATGTCGTAAGCGAAGATGGTGGCGCCGGCAATCCACTGGCCGTAGATCTTGCCCCAGCCGAACTTGGCCCAACCGCTGTCGGTCACTGACATGTGCAGGCAATTCTCGCGCACTTGCTGCCAGTACTTGGCCGTCAGGATATGCCCCAGCGGATGCGCGTAGTTGTGCATGACGGGCTTCGGGTTGCCGGTCGTGCCGCTCGTGAAATAGATGAGCATGATGTCTTCGCTCGTGACCGCCTCGGGCGATCCGGCTGCCGGACGCTCCCATGTGTCGGGTTCGTCGGCAATCAGTTCGTCGAAATTCAGCCAACCATCGCGCTCGCCTGCCACGATGACCTTGTTCTGGATGGTGGGCGAAGTAGCCAGCGCACCTTCGACCTGCGTGTTAACGTACTCGTCGGCCACGCACACCATCATCTTGACACCGCATTTGTTGGCGCGGTACTCGATGTCGTGTGTTGTCAGCTGCAGCGATGCGGGAATGACCGTCGCACCCAACTTGCATAGGGCGCTGGCCACCACCCAGTATTCCCAGCGGCGACGCATGATGCACATGACGATGTCGCCCTTACCGATGCCCAGCTTCTTGAACGCATGAGCTGTCTTGCTCGACAAGCGGCTGATGTCGGTAAACGTCAAAAGGCGTTCTTCGTCGGCATCGTTGCACCACATGAGCGCGTTCTTCTCGGGTTCGACTCGCGCCCATTCGTCCACGACGTCGTATCCGAAGTTGAAATCGTTCGGCACGTTTATGCGGAAATTAACGTAGAAGTCCTCGTAAGACTGAAACTCTATCCGCGGGCAGTATTTCTTCAGTATGTAATCCATCTCGGTAATCCCCAATCAGCTTGCAACGTTTCCTATTCGGCGATAACGGTCACAAACCGTGCGGGTACCGAGCTTCCGCAGCGCTGACCATGGCGCAACTGCGGGTTGAAGTAAATGCTGTCGCCAACGTTCAGCGCGAATTCCTCGTCCTCGATCGTGACGATGACCGTGCCCTCCAGCACCAGGTTGAATTCCTGGCCGCCGTGGGTGACAAGCTTGGCCGGCTCGTCGGACGGATCGAGCACGACCTCGAGCGGTTGCATTATCTTATTGCGCATGCGCCACGCCAGGTCATCGTAATGGTAGCCGGGATAACGGTCGACTTCCCTGCCCTCGCCAGAGCGAACGATCTGGTACGTATCGAGCTTGGCAGCCGTCCCGGTCAGGATTTCGGTGAACTCGACGCCGAACTTGCGCGCCATGTGGTACACCGCCGAGATCGGCACGCCGGCACCCGTGGCTTCCCAGCGTTTGTAACGCTCGACATCGACCTCGAGGTCTTCGGCCATTTCCTCCACGGTGACATCGCAGGCCTCGCGCAAGCCCTGCATGCGCCTTCCGATTTCGCGTAATTCGTCAGCTTCTTGCATCATGATGGTTCCTTCCAAAGAGCCACAATTTGTTTATTGTAGTGCGAAATGCCTGCGACGGCACACACGCCCTCATTTTTTGCAGGAATGCGCTGCAGAACGACGAAATGGCGCGTTTCTAGAAATCGACCTCGTGCCAGCTCTCCAGGCGAAGCCCTTTCACGCGCTTGAACTCGTTGTCGTTATTGCTTACCAGCACTGCTTGGTTGGCAACGGCAGTCGCGACAATCAGCAAATCGTTTGGACCAATCACGAGCCCGTCTTTGCGAAACTGATTGCGTATTAAGCCGTACGCACGAGTGCATGCGCGTTAAAGGGGACTATTTCGAAAGGCGCCAGGAACCGCTCGGTCAGCATTCTGTTCTTCTCGGGGTTTGCACTGTTTTCAACCCCGAAGCTTAACTCCGCTGCAACGACAGCGGGTACAGCGAACAGCTTGGGGTCGGATGCCCTCATGAGATCGTAGGCATACGGCAACTTGCCGCGCATCAAGTCGATGCACACGCAGGAATCAAGCAAGTACACGCTGCCTCCTAATTCCAAACGCACGTATCATCGAGCGAAGCATCAATCGCAGTGTCGTCGACGACAAACGAGTCATCATCAAGGCACCCGTAGACGCTTTCCCAATAACCATTAGGCCAACATCTTTTGAATTGAACAAGGTACGTGCCAGAACTCCAAGCACTACAGTCCAATGAACAAGAGGGGCGGCATTAAGCCGCCCCTACGAGTGACACGATTGGATTACGACTTGTCGTTACGCCATGCGCTTACGCCATGCGAAGGCAAGCACAGCCGCCGCCGCAATGGCGATCAAACCGACAACCCCAGCTGGCAGCGTATCGCCGGTCTTGGGAGATGTCGTTGATTCGTCGGAAGCCGTTTTATCCGCAGACTCCTCCTCAACGGGAATCACGGTAAACTCTGCGGTTGCATCGTTGCCATCGTCGAACATGGCAACGATCGTATGGTCGCCCACGCTGAGCGTATTCGCGAAATTTGGCAACACGCGAGGCGTCTGATACCAGCACTTTGTACCTAGCGGGCTTCGGGCTTATGCTGGGCCGCTTCGGAGATGCGCTAGGAACGTCAATCAGCCTCTCGCTGGGCAACAGCACCCTGGCTACGGTGGCGGTTGCAGCTGTCCTGTTCGCCGCCTCTGTATTCGTGTTCTACCAATTGCTTCAGCAACTGTACATGCACCCACCTACACCCGAGCGCAGCGAGCGCGAGCGGTTCGATGCCTTTGCAGCGAGTTTCGAACTATCGCCCCGCGAACGGGAAGTGCTGCGCTTGGCACTTGACGACCGCACGAACGCCGAGATTGCCGAAACGCTCTTCGTTTCGGAAAGCACCGTGAAGTTTCATATGCGCAACCTGCTTAAGAAGACGGGCTGCAAGAACCGCGTGGAATTGCTGGCCAAATACGCCGATGTGCCACCCGTTTAAACAGGTGGCACATCATGAAAGCGAGTTTATTCGGCTGTTCGACGAGCCTTACAGAATGTGCAGGCTGACTTCCTTCAGCTGACGTTCCGTGACAATGGAGGGAGCACCCGTCATGGGGTCGCTCGCGCTGCTCGTCTTGGGGAAGGCGATGACGTCGCGGATCGAGTCCTTGCCAGCCAGCAACATGACCAGGCGGTCGAGGCCTAAAGCGATGCCGCCATGCGGCGGGGCGCCCAGCTCCAAAGCGTGCAGCAGATGGCCGAACTTCTCGTCAATCTGCTCGTCCGTCAGCCCGCAGCGGCGCAGCACGCGGCGCTGCAGCTCGGGCGTGTGGATACGGATAGTGCCGCCACCAGCCTCGAAGCCGTCCATGACCAAGTCGTAGGAGTAGCTGCCGCATTCAAGCGGGGCGTCTTCGATCTTGTCGATATCCTCTTCGCGCACCATCGTGAACGGATGATGCTCGGCGGCGTACTTCTTCTCGTCCTCGTCGTACTTGAACATGGGGAAGTTGACAACCCACAGCAGCGCATGGCCAGGACGCGGGATGTCCAGACGATCGGCCATGTGCAGACGCAGGGCGGAAAGCACGGCGTTGGCGATTTCGGGCTTGTCGGCAGCGAACAGCAGCAGGTCGCCAGGTTCGACGCCCATTGCTTCCTTCAGGTTCGCGTACACGTCGTCCTCGAAGAACTTGATGATGGGGCTCTTGCCGGCCAGCTCGGTATCGGTATCGGTGTAGGCAATCCAGGCCATGCCCTTGGCGCCGTTTTCCGCTGCAAGGTCTCCCAGCTTCTCGACGTCGCCACGGCTCCAGTTGCCCGCGCCTTTGCAGTTGATGGCCTTCACCACACCGCCCGCTTCGACAGCCTTGGCAAACACGCCAAAACCGCAACCGCGCACGATGTCGGTCAGGTTGACTAGTTCCATGCCGAAGCGGATATCGGGCCGATCGCATCCGAAGCGCTCCATGGCCTCAGCGTACTGCATGCGCTGCAGCGGGAAGGGATGCTCGATGCCCACGGCCTCGAGGGTCTCCTTCATGACGTCTTCCATCATGTCGATGACATCCTCGCCTTGCACGAACGACATCTCGATGTCGACCTGCGTGAACTCGGGCTGACGATCAGCGCGCAGGTCCTCATCGCGGAAGCAACGCGCGATTTGGTAGTAACGCTCGACGCCGCCGATCATGAGCATCTGCTTGAACTGCTGCGGAGACTGCGGCAACGCGTAGAACTTGCCGGGGTTCGGACGGCTCGGCACGATGTAGTCGCGTGCGCCCTCGGGCGTGGAGTTGGCCAGAATCGGCGTCTCGATCTCGAGGAAATCGCGCTTGTTCAGGGCGGCGCGCATGGCGGTGACCACTTGGTGGCGCAGCTTCAGGTTGGCTAGCATTTCGGGACGGCGAATGTCAAGGTAACGCCACTTCATGCGCGTGGTCTCGTCGGTCTCGATGCCGTCCTCGATGGAAAACGGCGGCGTGACGGATTTGTTCAGCACCTCGACGGAGCGTGCCAGCACTTCGATTTCGCCCGTGGCCATATTCGGGTTAACGGCCTCGGGACCGCGCTCACGCACCTTGCCCGTGAACTTCAGCACGTCTTCGCGGCTGAAATGCTCGGCGGTCGCGAATTCCTCGGGCGTCACGCAATCGGGGTCGATGACCACCTGCGTGTAACCCGCGCGATCGCGCAGGTCGACGAAGATGAGGCCGCCATGGTCGCGGTTGTGCCACGCCCATCCGGTCAGTGTGACCTCGCGGCCGCAATCATCCTTGCGGAGTTCTCCGCAGGTGGCAGTGTGCATGCAATATTCGTTCTTGAAATCCGTCATCGGTAATACAGCTCCTTGCATGGTTTTGTCGCAAACTGGGATATTGTAACGCAGATTGACACGTCATCGCCTTGCAGCAACGGACGTGCGCAAAACGCCCAAGCGGATGAATAATCAAACGCCGGCTATCCTTCCAACATCTTGTTGATGCTGTTGATTTCGCCGTTGTAATCATCGGGAACGGGGAATTCCGAAGAGGGTTCGCCGCGTTCCTCGGGCTTCAGGTCGTCGTACACCGCATCGAGGATCATGCCGCAATACAGCCGGTACGTGCCTTCGCGCAGGTGCGTGCCGTCGCCATAAAGCCACGTGCTCACATGAGGCGACACCATCGCTTCCCAATCGATGACGTGCACATTGTCGTGGGCGTCGGCGAAGGCGGCGATCTTCGCGTTGGATTCCTCCATATAACCGTCTTCGTTATACGTGTTGACAAGGTACAGTTCGCGGTTGGGGCCAACGGCCTCGAGCATCGCATCGAGGTCGGGATCTGCAATCTCGCCGTTCGAGAACGCTGCAACGACCACGACTCTGCCCACGACGTCTTGCTCGATGTAGCCTTCGAGCACGCTTCTCGCATCGCCCGGATATCGCCCTATCACGCAATCGTGAAGCCCTTTGGGGAACGTGTTGTAAAACTCGGCTTCGGCATCGCCGGGAACGCTGTCCCCGACAAGAAGCGGGCTGTAGCCTTCTAGCTCGGGCGGAAGGTCTGCCGCCACATTCATGGCCTCGTCCACACTCTCGCCCGTGCTCGTAATGGCGTCTTCGGGCACGAGATACGTATCGGGAACAAGGGCGCATCCCGCAATCGCCACGGCGAACACCGCAACGGTTGCGCCAGTCTGAACGGCGTGCTGCAAGAAGAAATCCCTTGCGTTGATGGTGCCCGCGCGAACGCCTTTCACCCAGTTGCCTAGAGCGCCCTTGCGAATCGGGTTCTCGATGAAGGTGTACGAGGCAGCAGAAACGGCAAACACGATGGCGATGACCAGCACGTCGAACCACCAGGGGTATACCCCCTTGACGTTGAGCAGCTGCGCGAGCAGCAGAATGATGGGGAAATGCCACAGGTACATGCCGTAGCTGCGCAGGCCAACCCACACGAACGGCTTGAGCTCCGCCACCCGGGCAAGCCTGCTGCGGGGATGGGCGAGCGCCGCGATGACCACGGCGGTGAGCACGCTGCACAGCACCAAGCCGCCGTAATACATGAAATCGGAGAACCCGCTGACGAACACGCACATCACGACGATGCCGGCAAATGCCACGAGCCCCGCTATGTCAAGGACGAGCACCGACGAGGCAGAGGCGTTGCGCGTGCTTTCCTCGGTCAGCTGCGTGCCGGGCCAGACGAACGATAGCCACGCGCCGATGAGCAGCGAGAACGCACGCGTATCGGTCCCGTAGTACACGCGCGAGGGATCGCCTGACAGGTTGTACAGCAAGGCCATTGCCAAGGCGCTGATGAGGGCCAGTACAAGGCATATGCGGCGAACGTTCTTCTTGCCCACGCCGGCCTTGAACACGCCCAGCAGAATCAGGGGCCATACCAGGTAGAACTGCTCCTCGATAGCCAGCGACCAAAAATGCGTGAGGGGGCTCGGCGCGCCTATGGCATCGAAGTAGCTGATGTCGCGTAGGATGTACCACCAGTTTTCGAACCAGAACAAACCCGGCACGATATCGGGGCGCATCTTGGTGAGCAAAACGGGTGACAAGAACGTGAACAGGGCTGCCATGACCACGATGACGGTGACAATGGCCGGGAACAGGCGGCGCACGCGGCGGAGCCAAAATTGTGGCAAGTTGATGGCGTGGCTCGAATCCCATTCGGCTGTGAGCAAGCCCGTGATGAGGTATCCCGAAATGACGAAGAAGACGGTGACGCCCAGCAAACCGCCTTGGGCAAATGGCACGTTCAGGTGGTACAGGATGACGGCCAGCACGGCGAAAGCGCGCAGGCCGTCAATCGACGGAATGTAGCGTTTGGCAGTAGACGGAACAGGCCTGCGCTTTGAAGCCGGTGAATAGCGGGACAACACCTCCGCTGGCGTTTGCCCAGTACGACGGCGTGGTTTCGGACGTGCTTGTTGTGCTGTGCGCTCGTTGCGCTGTGCCACAGATTCCCCTTTTCGACTTGAGAACAGTCTACTTGACACGGGCGATAATGAGAAGCATCGCGCCTATGGCCATGACGGCCGAAAACGCAAAGGAAGCTTGGTACGGTAAAGCCATCGACGCAGATCCCGTCGCCACGACATCCACGAACAGCGTCATGAGCAACACCATGATGGCCGTGCCGAACGTGGCGGCAACTTGCCGGCCGATGACCTGCGCGGTGCTGCCATGCGGGACGAGCGGGCCGTTAAGCCCCGAAAGCGAGAACGTGACAAGGGGGCCGATAAGGCCCGATACGCCGATGGCGCGTATTGTTTGCCAAACGGCAAGAAGCCACAGCGGGGTGTCTTCTCCGACGAACACGCACGAAACCGAGCCGACGACCAAGAACGTCCCGAATATGAGCGTCGTGAGCCGTGGCGACGTCTTGTCGGCCATGACCCCCGATAGCGGGTTCACGATAAGCGCCGTGATTGTCGAGGGCAAGATGACCAGTCCCGCATCAAGCGACGTGCCGCCAAGCACCTCGATGACGTAGAGGGGAATGACGAGCGTGACGCCCATGAAACATGCGAAGACGAACAGCGAAGCCGTAAGCCCGCCAACGAAAATGCGCGACTTGAAGATGCGGAGATCCATGAGGGGCTGTTCCACAACGCGCTGCCTTTGCACGAACAGCACGAGGAACACGGCGCCAATGATAATGGGCGCCCATACCCATGGGCTTGCGATGCCGTAGCTGCTCGCCTGTGACAAGCCCAACAACACGCCGCCGAAACCGAGCGTCGAAAACACGAACGACACCGTCTCGAAACGCGCGGATGTATCGGGCAAGGCATCGGGCTTCACCAGCAGCAGCGCCAACACGATAAGCAGCACCGTAATAGCCGACATCAACACGAAGAAGCTGCGCCAGCCGAACGAGAATTCCATCGCGCCGCCAACGGTGGGGCCGATGTTGGGCGCGAAGCCCAACGCGATACCCGCGATTCCCATAGCCGTCGCTTGCCTGCCCGGCGGGAATTTCGCCATGGCGATGGCTTGCATCTTGGGAACGACCAGGCCGACGGCGATGGCTTGCAGCACGCGCCCTGTCAGCATCGTGAAGAATTCCGGCGCCACGAGGTCTACAAGCGAACCCACTGCGAACAAACCGAACGAAAACACTGCGTACGCACGGTCATCGAATCGGCGCATGAGGTACGTGGCCACGGGAACGGCGATGCCCAGCATCAGCATGTAGCCCGTTGTGAGCCATTGCCCCACGTCGACATCCACCCCGAACTCGACCATGATGGCCGGCAACATGGTGTTGACGCCCGTCTGCGACAGGTTCCCCAGCGCCGCGCCAATAGTGAAGAGGGCAAACAGCCAATACACCGCCGCACGCGATTCAGGCTGCCCGTTCATATGCCGCGTTTCGCCCATGCTAGATGTTCCCCGCAAGGAAGTCCTTGGCCAGGCCCAACGACTCGCGGACCATGTTGTTGGGAAGGTACAGCGGATTGGAATCGGCAGCGATGCCACACACATTGACGATGCCCGCCTTGCGAGCAATGCGCATCCCGCGGAACAGGTGGAAGTTGTTCGTCACGATGCCCACCCGGTCTTGAACGGGATCGAAGAACTGCATGCTGAAGGCGATGTTTTCCTGGGTGTTGCCCGCGCGGTTCTCGATGATGATACGCGAAGGATCGATGCCCCGATCTACCAGGTACGCAGCCATCACGTCGGCTTCGGCAGCGTACTCGTTGAAGCCCTGGCCTCCCGACACGATGCACACGGTCCGATCGTTTTGCTGCAGGTAATCGTAAGCAGCGTCAAGACGATGCTGCAACACGACGCTTGGCCCCCATTCGTGAACCTGGGCGCCAAGGACGACTATGTAATCGAGATTGGGTTCGCCTTCGTCATTGAAATCCTGCATGATAAGCACCTGCGTTGCCGCGAAACCAACGAGCAACAACACCACAACGCCTTCGACCATATGGCGCGCTATGGCGGGAAGCGCCTCCCACCTGCCTGAAATGCAGAACCAGGCCGCCGCCAGCACCAAGGCGCCAAGCGCATACCAAAATGCGAAGAACCACGTACCCGACCCGATCATCATGACCATGACGCCGTACACGATGCACGCGATGCCGATGACGATGAGGGCGATACCCATGCCGGGTGCCTTCCGCGCGTTAGCCATTGAATTTCGACTGGGTCGTTTCCAACCCATCGTCGAGCAACGACAACGTGGCCTGGGCGGCACGGTCGATTGCAAATTGGAAATCGTCGGCAGCTTCCTTTTTTGGAACGCTCAACACGAAATCCGCCGCATCCATGCGCCCGGGTGGGCGGCCGATACCGCAACGGACGCGGAACCAATCGCGCGTTCCCAGCTTGTCGCATAACGAGCGCAGTCCGTTATGCCCCGCATGGCCTCCGCCGAACTTCACGCGGACGGTGCCGGGTGCGATATCCAGCTCATCGTGGATGACGATGAGGTGGTCGGGTTCGATGCCGTATGCGTCAAGCAGCTTCTTCGTGGGACCGCCACTGACGTTCATGAAACTTTGGGGCTTGGCCAACACAACGTCGTTGTCGTGGTAGGCTCCCTTGGCCGTCAGCGCACCGCATTCGTTTTTCCAATAACGCGCGCCGCATTCGCCTGCAAGGATATCGGCCGTGCGGAAGCCCGCGTTATGCCGCGTTTCCGCATACTCCTCGCCCGGATTGCCCAAGCCCACTATCAGCCACTGCGCCATGCCGTCTTGTCCTTAGAACGCGCTCATGTAAATGGCGCGGGCGTCTTCCATCGTCAGTTTTTGGAACGCGCCGAACGGCTCGCCCTTGCTCATGCGCAGCGTCTCGATCATTGGGTCGATGTCGTCGGGCGTAAGCCCGAAATCGCCCAACGTCGCCGGCATGCCGATTGACCTGAAGAACGCCTGCAACTCGTCGATGGCTGCCGTGACGGCGTCTTCAATCGCCTCGTCACGCGGGCAGTACTCCTCTTCGACCGGTTCGATGCCGAACACCTCGTCGGCGAAGTCGAGGAATCGCTGCGGGTCTGATTTCCACACGTAGCGCATCCAAGCCGGCATGATCACGGCCAAGCCCGCACCATGCGCGATTTCGGGATGATGCGCCGACATCTCGTGTTGGATTGCGTGGCTTTCCCAGCCGCCTGCGCGAGCCGTCGGAACGAAGCTGCGACCGCAACCGGCGATATCGTTATGCGCCAAGGTGCCCGCCCACATGATGGTGGCGCGCGCATCGTAATCGTCAGGATGTTCCAAAGCGCGTGGCGCCACATCGATAAGCGCGTTCACCAAACCCGTGGCAATGTTGTCCGTGACGGGAACAGCACCGACGCCGCTGAAATAGCGCTCGCAAACGTGGGCGATCATGTCGGTCACGCCCGCTGCGGTTTGGTATGCGGGCAACGTGAACGTCAGCGTCGGATCCATGATGGCCAGTTTCGGACGGAAAATATCGCCAGACGCGCCAAGCTTGCGGTTCTCGGCATCGCAGCTGATAACGCATGACGCCGAGCCTTCGGACCCGGCAGCGGGAATCGTCAGCACGACCGCGATAGGCAAGCATGCGGTGATGGGCTGCTTCTTCGCGAAGAAATCCCACACGTCGCCGTCATAGGGCACGCCGAAAGCCGTTGCCTTGGCCGCGTCGATGACCGATCCGCCGCCAACGGCCAACATGCCGTCGACCTGTTCTTCGCGGGCAATCGCGATGGCGTCGCGCACCCAATTGACTTCGGGATTAGGACGGGCGCCACCTGCTTCGGCATAACGCACGCCCGCAGCGTCAAGCGACGCTTTCACGCGGTCGAGCACGCCGTTGCGCACGACGGAACCCTGCCCGTACACGAGCAGCACTTTGCCGAAACCGGCAGCAGCCATTTCCTCGCCCGTGCGGTCGACCACGTTGCAGCCAAAGACAAACTTCGTCGGAGAGCAGTACGTGAAATCGTTCATGAAGCGCCCTTTCTCACAGGATATAGGGACGGTTCTTAAATCGTTGTCTCTAGTCGAAAAGCTTGCTGACGCTGTTGTTGGTGTAAACGCTCTCGATGGTCTTGGCGACGAGCGGCGCGATGGTCAACACTTTGATCTTTCCGTTCTGACGCTCGAGCGGAACGGGCACGGCGTCGGTCACGACAACCTCGGTAATGCTCGAATTCTCGATGCGGTCGAATGCCGGGCCGCTGAACAGGCCGTGCGTGGCGCACACGTACACGGCTTCGGCACCGCGCGCGAGCAGCGTGTCGGCAGCAGCGCACAACGTGCCACCCGTGTCGATCATGTCGTCGTTGATGATGCAGATCTTGCCGGTTACGTCGCCGATGAGGGCCGTGATCTCGGACTGGTTGTGACGCGGGCGGTCCTTATGCATGATGGCGATGTCGCTGTCGAGCAGCGTCTGGAACTTCTTCGCGGCTTTTGCACGGCCCACGTCAGGCGATACGACGCACAGCTTCTCGGGGTCGAACCCCTTGTTCTTGTAGTAATCGACGAAGATGGGCATCGCCGTCATGTGGTTGACCGGCACGTGGAAGAAACCCTGGATGGCGTCTTGGTGCAAGTCGATGGCGATGACGCGGTCGACGCCGGCGATTTCCAAGATGTCGGCAACCAACCGTGCGGTGATGGGCTCGCGCGGAGCGGCTTTGCGCTCCTGACGGGCATAACCGTAATGCGCGATGACGGCGCAGACGGAGCGTGCCGATGCGCGGTGAGCGGCATCAGCCATGATGCACAGTTCCATGAGCGCATCGTTGACGTCATAACCGCTGCCGCCGCACACGGATTGCACGATGAAGACATCGGAGCCGCGCACGCTGTCGACGTAACGGACGTAAATCTCGCCATTCGCGAATTTCTCGTGCTTCATGTTAGCCAGCGGAACACCCAGTTCGTTGGCGATTCCCTCTGCCAACGCACGGTTAACCGAACCCGAGCACAGCACCATCGTCTTTTGCATATCTGTCATGAAAAGCTCCTCGCATTTCGTCAGTTACACGATTTATCAGGCATGACAGCATTTAGGGTGACGTTTTATGCCTTGCAATCAGTTTACAGCCCTCTAAAACCCTTGGCATCTTCTATGCTTTTTCTCCATCGGAAACTTCGGCTTTGCGTTGGCGGGCAATCTCCTCGACGGCGGCAAGCTGCTCGGGCGTGTTGATGCCCAGGCACTCGGTGACGTCGACGGCTTCGAGCGCCAACACGGGACGGCCCGCGTTGCGACTGATTTCCAACACGTCGGTTAGATAGAACTCGCCTTGCGCGTTGTCGCTGCCAACTTGGCCGAGAGCCTCGAACAGCGCCTTGGCGTCGAAGCAGTAGAAGCCCGAGTTGCATTCGCCCACGGCAGCTTCTTCGGGGCTTGCATCCTTCTGCTCGACGATGCGCTCGACGGCGCCATCGGCATCGCGGATGATGCGCCCGTATCCGAAGGGGTCTTCGGGTCGCATGGTCAACACGACGACAGCGGCATTCGCGCCTTCACGCGTCTCTGCGAGCGCGCGCATGGTATCTGCCGTGATGAGCGGGCAATCGCCCGACAGCACGAGCACCGACCCGTCGAAATCTGCCAGCGCGTCCTTGCATGACAGAACCGCATCGGCCGTGCCTCGTTGCTCGACTTGAACGACGATTTCCGCTTTGTCTTCTACGAGCGGGATAACCTGTTCGCGCTTATGCCCCACCACGGCGACGATCTTGTCGATGCCCGCATCCCCGGCAGCATCGATAACCCACCTGACAAGGGGCTTTCCCAAAACCTCGTGAGCGACTTTCGGTTTATCTGATTTCATGCGCGTGCCTGCGCCGGCGGCAAGCACAATGGCTGCGGTATTCATTTTCGTCCTTTCAATTCGGCTTTCAGAAGTATAACAACTGAGCGCTTTTTAGCAGCAATGCTCACAGAGACG
The DNA here is from genome assembly GCA_017511465.1 of Eggerthellaceae bacterium. Classification (GTDB taxonomy): domain Bacteria; phylum Actinomycetota; class Coriobacteriia; order Coriobacteriales; family Eggerthellaceae; genus UBA9715. The sequence goes on from JAFWJU010000040.1 coordinate 23,741, forward strand.
CCTGTTTTGCGTTATCCTATAGCCAGCAGCTTGGATGATGGGAGGGCAAGCACAGGCTCAACCGCCGAACAGGCTGTTTTTTATTCGCCCACGACAGAAGAGGTGCACTATGGCGATTACCGTAACCGGACGCAAGATGAACGTTTCCGATGCGCTGCGCGAGTACGCCGAGGAGAAAATCGGCAACGCAATGAAGGTTATGGACATCGACCCGCTTGACGCGGAAGTCGTGCTCTCAGTTAAGAAGAACCCGTCTATCGCGCTGCCTTGCGAATACGAGGTCACCATTCGCACCAAGGGCAACGTCGTGCGCGTCGAGGAAGAAGAACAGGATATGTTCGCCGCCATCGACGTCGCCGCTGCCAAGGTCCTGCGCCAGCTGCGCAAGTACAAGACGCGCGTCATCGACCGCAAGGTCCGTGCAGGCGCCCACGGCGACCCAGCTTCCATCAAGAACATGGAGGGAACGGGCGATCTCGATCTGGATGCCCTGATGGCCGACCTTTCCGCCGACGACGAAGTCGTCCGCGTCAAGGAAATCGACTTCGAGCCGATGACCGAGGACGAGGCGCTCATCCAAATCGACCTGCTTGGCCACGACTTCTTCGCATACATCGACCGCGATACGAGCGCGTTCTGCGTGCTGTACCGCCGTGCCGAAGGCGGCTACGGCCTGCTGAAGCAAGTGCTCTAAAACGGAGGAACCATGGAAACCATCGAAGCCATCCGCGAAATCCTTGCCGAAAACCTCGACATCGACCCCGCCAGCGTAACCGAGGAGTCCACGTTCGATTCGCTCGCAATCGACTCGCTCGACATGGTTCAGCTGATTTGCGACCTCGAAGACAAGCTCGATATCGACTTTGGCGAACCTGAAGGCTTGCAGAACGTCGGCGACGTGATCAAGCACATCGAATCGCTGTAGACAGCGGCTTAAAGGACAGAAAGCGTATCTGATTAAGGGCGTTGGCGAAAGCCAACGCCTTTTTTATGCTGGAAAGAGAAGCGCCAAACACATCTGGCAATTCTGTCAGTCTAATCGTGCACTTCCGTGCTTTTTTGTCGGGGTGCCATGCACTTCCGGCTTTTCTGTCAGGCGGAACCGAGCACTTCCGTCAAATCCGTCCATTTCCATAATTCCAGTGACAGATATGACAGAAGTGCGTGGAAATCGGACTCCTCGACCGCACACTTCCGCGCTTTCCGTCCCGAAACAGCCGAAAAGCCGCGCACTTCCGCGCTTTCTGTCATCGAAATATCGGGAATGGACGGAAAACCCAGAAGTGCTTGATTGAGCTGAAGTTTGGTTACTCCTGCAACGCCTGCTTGATGTCGGCAACCGAATAAAGGCTGCCAAACGCGCAGATAATCCCCTGGCTCGCAATATGACGGGCTTTTTCAATTGCCTCGGGGAAGCCGCCTGCAACCTCGATGGCCAAATCGGCATCGCCCGCTTGTTCACGGATGGCTTCGGCTAAATCCGCCGCCGCCAAGGCACGCGGATTCGGCGGCGTAGCGCACACGAATGCACTCGCCAGCGGCAGCACCTCTTCGATCATGGCAGTGTAGTCTTTGTCGGCGAGCACGCTCATGACGAACGTCGCCTTCTGGCCGGGGAACACGTCGCGCAAGCTGTCGGCGAGCGCATGGGCGCCCTGCGGATTGTGCCCGCCATCCACGATGATGACGGGACGTTGCGACGAAACCACCTCGAAGCGACCGGGCCAGCTAGCCTGGAAGATTCCGCCTGTCATGTCGGGCTTGTAGCTGATTTCCCATCCGCGACAGCGGAGCGCCTCGACGGCCTCGATGGCAAGCGCGGCGTTATAAGGTTGATAGCTGGCGAGCAGGCGCGTGAAAAACGCGCGGCCGTCATAGCGGAATGCGCGCACGCCGTTTTCGTCAATTGCGCTGACAAGCAGGGCGTCGAAATCGGGGACGACAAGCTCGCACTCGCAGCTTTCAGCCTTTTCGCGGATGACGCGCATAGCGGCTTCGTCGTCTTGAGGCCACGCCACGACCGTGGAACCCGGCTTGATGATGCCGGCCTTCTCGTGCGCAATGGCCTCAATCGTATCGCCGAGCATGCCCGTGTGATCCAACCCAAGCCGCGTTATAACGCACACCTCGGGAGCGCTGATGATATTGGTCGAGTCCAGGCGGCCGCCTAAACCCACTTCGCATACCACGATATCGCACTCCGACCGCGCGAAATACTCGAACGCCACAGCTGTCATCAGCTCGAATTCCGTCGGATGCTCGCCCGTCTCGGTCGCCATGGCTTCGGCATGCTGGCGCACGAACGATGTGACATCGCACAGGTCGTCGTATGGGATATTCTCGCCATCGACGCGGATGCGCTCTTCGAACTGAATGATATAGGGACTTGTGAACATGCCCGTGCGATACCCGGCAGCCGTTAGCATGCTGGCGATGTACACGCATGTCGAGCCCTTGCCGTTGGTTCCGGCAACATGGACGAAATTCAACCGGTCCTGTGGGTTGCCCATGCGTTCGAGCAGGTTGCGAATGCGCTCGAGACCAGGCCGCACCTGTTGCCAGCGCGGTTCGTTGATATACGCAATAGGATCGAACTCGGCCATGTAAGTCCCCCTTTTGGAGCAAATCCTCAGGGGGTCATTATCTCACGACTTTAATGGCCGCCGCCCGCCATCATCTTGGCAGCATGGGGCAACGCCTTGACGATGCCGTCCCAATTCTCGCGTGCAGCCTTCTCGCTACCGGGAAGGTTGATGACGATATGGCGCCCGCGCTGCATGCACAGCGCGCGGGACAACATGGCATACGGCGTGATTGCCAAGCTGTGAGCACGCATGGCCTCGGCGATGCCGGGCACGTTGCGCTCGCACACGTCTTGTGTGGCCTCGGGCGTAACGTCGCGGAGCGAAAGGCCGCTGCCGCCGCACGTCAGCACGATATCGGCGTTTATCGTGTCGCACGCTTCGACAATCGCGGCGGCGATATCGGCTCGTTCGTCCTTGACGACAACGTGGCTCGCACATTCCCAGCCGTTATCGGCAATGAGCTACTCGAGCGCAGCACCCGCCGTGTCTTCCTTCATCGAGCGCGTATCTGAGCACGTGATGATTGCAAACTTGAGGTCGGCCATGTTGCTCTCCTTCGACGGCATGTGCCAAGTACCTGGTACCTGATTCGATTACAGTAGCACTTCTTCGGGAATGTCCAGCATCACGCAATCCATCAGCGCACCCTCTTCGTACACGCAAGGGTCGCCTTCGGGCAGCACGACGAAGCAATTCGCTTTCTGAATGGGGCCGAACAGGCCAGAGCTTTGGTTCTTCGCAGGCGTTACCAGGTATCCTTCGTCGTCCTTCGAAAGCGTTGCACGGTTGAAGATACGGCGCGGGTCCTTCTTCTTCTGCGTGCCGATAAGGCGTGCCTTCACATGCGGACGGTCGAAATGCGAATAGCCCTGCATCTTGCGGAGCGCGGGGCGGATTATCATCTCAAAGCCCAGGTACGCCGCTGCGGGATTCCCCGGCAAACCGAACACCGGCGTTCCGTTGACGATTCCGAACGTCTGGGCCTTGCCCGGGCGCATGTTCACCGTGACCATCAGCAATTCGCCCGCGTCATCGACGACCTTCTTGATGAAGTCGTAATCGCCGTTTGCCGCGCCGCCGCTTGTCACCACGAAATCGTACTTCGCCGCAGCTGCGAGCACCTCGGCTTTCAACCCCTCGAAATCGTCGGGCGAAATGGGAAGCACCGTGGGAATAGCGCCGGCGTCGACGGCACACGCTGCCAGCGCATAGCTGTTCGAGTTGCGAATCTTGCCCTGCGTGGGGACCTCGGTCGGGTCGACCAACTCGGATCCAGTCGCGATGATCGCGACTGTGGGACGTCGGTAGGTTTTGGCGCGCGTTACGCCGCATCCCGCAAGGAACCCGACGCCCGCAGAATGAACGACCTCGCCGGCGTGCACGATGACTTCTCCGGCCTTGGCTTCCTCGCCTGCTGCGCGGATGTTGTCGCCCACTGAAGCGGGTTTCGCAAACGCCACGCGACTGCCTTGACGCCCATCGCCCGATACGATGCCGACGATCTCGTACTTCACGACTGCATCGGCTGCTTCGGGCAGGGGCGCGCCCGTCATAATGCGCACGCACTGGCCTTCCTTTATGTCACCGTCGTACCACGCGCCTGCCGGCACTTCGGCGATGACGTCGAGCTCGACAGGGTTCTCGGCCGTCGCTCCAGCAAGCTGCTCGGCGCGCATGGCAAACCCATCCATGGCGGCGTGGGCGAACGGGGATATGTCGATGTCACTTGCCAGGTCTTCTGCAGCCACGCGCCCGATGATGTCGACGATATCGACTTCCTCCACATCAAGCGCCTCTACGCGCGACATTACCAACGCCCTGGCGTCTTCCAGCGAAATCATCTCAGGTACAGCCACAACAATCCCCTTTCGCATAAACAGTTGCGCCCCCGAAAAGGGAGCGCAACCATCATACCGCTTTATCTTGTTTGAGTATGTTTCAATTCATAATTAATCTCGTTAGCGCTTAATGTTGTAGAACGCCGAAATGCCTGCGTAC
>JAFWJU010000041.1 GCA_017511465.1 Eggerthellaceae bacterium
CCGGGCGTCATCGAGGCCGTGAAGGCATCGGATGCGGTTGTCGTGCTCGTAGGGTCGCTCGCAGACGTGCAAGGCGAGACGAGGGGCATGAGCGTGTTGGACCATTACGAGGCCGTGGTCAGCCATGGCATGCGCGGCGGCATCGACTACATGCTGCTGCACGATGCGCGATGCGATACGCCCGAATGCGCAGAATTCGTGCGTCGCCTGCCGTGCACGCAAAGCGACGTGGCATCGATCGAGGCGGCTGGCACGAAGGTGCTGGTACGCGACCTCGCAGACGAGGCCAACCCGTCTTGGCATGACCCGGCAAAGCTCAGGCACGCTTTCTCGGAGGTGCTCGCATAGCGCCATGTCGTTCAACTCCGATGTCAAAGACGAACTCGCGCGTGTTTCGCCGGTGTGCTCCCATTGCGACCGCGCCTTGTTGGCGGCGCTTATCCGCATCGAGGGAACGCTGCTCATCAGCGGCCAGGGCATGTACCGGCTCGAGATCGCGACCGATGCGCCTTCGGTTGCGCGGCTGTCGTGGCGTTTGCTGCACGAGGTGTACAACCTGCGCACCGAGTTGACGACGCGCCGCAGCGTGCTGCACAAGACGCCCAATTACCTTATCGACGTGCCCTCCCAAAACGGGCTTGCCGAGGCTTTGCGCGATATGGGCGTGCTTGGCCCCAATGGGCTCGAGTTGGGCATCGCTCCCGAATTGATTGCGAAGCAATGCTGCGCTGCGGCCTACCTGCGGGGCACCTTCCTCGGCAGCGGGTTCGTGTCGGATCCGCGTGGTGACTTCCATTTCGAGATAACGGTTGAATCGCGCGAAATGGCCGATGACATCGTGTCCATCATGCAGGAGAAGGGCATCAACGCCCGGTTCATGCAGCGCCGCTCATCGTATGTGGTGTACCTGAAGAGCGGAGAGGCGATCCTCGAGTTCCTTGCGTATGTCGGCGCCCATCAGGCAGCGCTTCGCATGGAGGACGCGCGTGTCGTCAAGAGCGTGCGCAACGACGTCAACCGCCAGACGAATGCGGAAATGGCCAACCAGATGAAAGCCGCCGCCGCTTCCGTCGACCAGATATTCGCCATGCGCGCCGTATTGGAAGCCTATGGCGTCGAGAAGCTTCCTCCCGCTTTGCGCGAGATCATCCGATTGCGCGTCGCATACCCCGACGCGACGCTGAAAGAGCTTGGCGACCGTGCGAACCCGCCGCTTTCGAAGTCGGCGGTATACCATCGCATACGCCGTATCGAGCAAATGGCCCGCGAGCTCGAAGACTGACGATTTAGCATCGTCGCATCTGGCACAACATGCCATGCCAGACCCAAATCGTCCCAAATGGGTAGTACAATAAGGGCAATCCCAAAATGGAGGTTGTTATAAGAAAGGGGATCGGATAATGGCAATCAAAGTAGGAATCAACGGTTTCGGACGCATCGGCCGCCTCGCATACCGCGTCATGGCGGATGACCCTGATATCGAGGTCGTGGCCATCAACGACTTGGGCGACATTCCCACGATGGCGCACCTCCTGAAATATGACTCGGTTCACGGACAGGCATTCGACGTCGTGGAGGCAACCGAAGACAGCATCATCGCCGACGGCAAGGCAATCAAGGTTCTTTCGGACCGCGATCCGGCCAACCTGCCGTGGGGCGACCTTGGAGTTGACATCGTCGTCGAGTCCACGGGCTTCTTCACCGACGGCACCAAAGCCAAGGCGCACATCGACGCCGGCGCCAAGAAGGTTCTCATCTCGGCTCCTGGCAAGAACGTCGACAAGACCATCGTCATGGGCGTTAACGACGCCGATTACAATCCCGCGACCGACAACATCGTTTCGAACGCATCCTGCACGACGAACTGCCTCGCTCCGTTCGCCAAGGTGCTGCTCGACAACTTCGGCATCAAGCGCGGCTACATGAACACCATTCATGCGTACACGAACGACCAGCGCATCCTCGACCTTCCGCACAAGGACCTGCGTCGTGCCCGCGCTGCCGCCCTGTCCATGATCCCGACGACGACCGGCGCCGCCCGCGCGGTGTCCCTCGTCCTGCCCGAGCTTGCCGGCAAGCTCGACGGCTTCGCAACGCGCGTTCCCACGCCCGACGGATCGATGGTCGACCTCACGGTCGAACTCGAGAAGACCGCAACCGTCGAGCAGATTAACGCCGCCATGAAGGCTGCTGCCGAAGGCCCCATGAAGGGCGTCCTGGCGTACACCGAGGATCCCATCGTGTCGACCGACATCATCGGCAACCCGGCTTCGTCGATTTTCGACGCCGGCCTGACCATGGTGCTCGGCGGCGAGGGCAACTTCGCCAAGTGCATCTCGTGGTACGACAACGAATGGGGTTACTCCAACAGGGTCAAGGATCTTGTGAAGATCATGCTGTAAGCGACGAATGGGGAAGGGCACAGGCAATGCTTGTGCCCTTTTCTTTTAGGTAAAGGAGGGAACATGGCAGACATCAAGACCATCGACCAGCTCGACGCGAAGGGCAAGCGCGTCCTCGTGCGCGTCGACTTCAACGTGCCCGTGAAAGACGGAGCCGTTACCGATGACACGCGCATACGCGCAGCGATGCCGACCATCAAGAAACTCGTCGACGACGGAGCCAAGGTCATTCTCATGAGCCATCGCGGCCGTCCGTCGGGCACCGGTTTCGAGGAAGAGTTCTCGCTTCGTCCCGCGGCACTGCATCTTGCCGAGGTGCTTGGCAAGCCCGTTGCATTCGCTTCCGACATTGCCGGCGAGGACGCCCAAGCGAAAGCCGCCGCACTGCGTGACGGCGACGTGCTCATCGTCGAGAACCTGCGCTTCGACAAGCGCGAGAAGAAGAACGACCCCGAGTTTTGCGAGGAGCTGGCGAAGCTTGGCGAGGTGTACGTAAACGACGCGTTCGGCACGGCGCATCGCGCCCACGCTTCGACCGCCGGCGTCGCATCGCTTCTGCCCGCATATGCCGGCTACCTCATGGAAAAGGAAGTGTCGACGCTCACGGGCATGCTCGACGATCCCAAGCGCCCGTTCTGCGCAATCTTGGGCGGGTCGAAGGTGTCTGACAAGATTCAGGTCATCGACGCCCTCATGGACAAATGCGACACGCTCATCATCGGCGGCGGCATGTGCTTCACGTTCCTGTTGGCGCAGGGCTATTCGGTGGGCACGTCCCTGAAGGAAGAGGACTGGGTCGAACGCGCTGGCGACATGATAAAGAAGGCCGAGAAGAAGGGCGTGAAGCTGCTGCTTCCGGTCGACGTCGTGTGTGCAGACAAGTTCGCCGAGGACGCCAACACCAAGACGGTGCCCGTCGACGCCATCCCCGATGACATGATGGGGCTCGACATCGGCCCCGAGACCGTCAAGCTGTACGCAGCTGCCATCGCCGAGGCGAAGACGGTGTTCTGGAACGGTCCCATGGGCGTGTTCGAGATGGATGCGTTCGCCGTCGGCACGCGCGACGTCGCTCTGGCGGTTGCGGACAACGAGGAAGCCGACACCATCATCGGCGGTGGCGATAGCGTCGCTGCCGTCAACAAGTTCGACTTGGGCAGCCGCATGACGTTCATCTCGACGGGTGGCGGCGCCTCGATGGAACTCGTCGAGGGCAAGGACCTGCCCGGCGTCGTGGCGCTTGGCTAAACGAAGGGAGAATCACATGACACGCAAACCCATGATGGCAGGCAATTGGAAGATGAACAAAACCGTCGGCGAGGCCGTGGTGCTGGCTCAGGATATCTCTAACCAGTTCAAGGGCACCTGGGAGGCATGCGATGTCGTCGTGTGCCCGCCGTTCGTCGACCTCAAGCCCGCGTATACCGTGTTCGAGTTCGACCGCGTGCCCATCAGCGTCGGCGCCCAGAACGTGTACTGGGAGGAAAGCGGTGCCTACACCGGCGAAATCTCGGTTCCCATGCTGAAGGAAATCGGCTGCGAATGGTGCATCATCGGCCACTCCGAGCGCCGCGGGTATTTCGGCGAGACCAACGAGGACGTCAACAAGAAGGCCAAGGCCCTGCTGGCTGGCGGCCTGAAGCCCATCATCTGCTGCGGCGAATCGCTTGAAGTGCGCGATGCGGGCGATACGCTCGAGTTCGTGTGCGCCCAGGTGCGCGCGGCGTTCGCGGGCATCGATGCCGCCCAGGCAGTCAAGTGCGTCGTGGCATACGAGCCCATCTGGGCCATCGGCACGGGCCGCACGGCTACGCCCGAACAGGCGCAGGAGGTGTGCTTGGCCATCCGCGAGACGCTGGCAGAGCTGTTCGGCGCCGAATCGGCCGACGCGATGCGCGTGCTGTACGGCGGTTCGATGAACCCCGGCAACGTCGACATGCTCATCGCCCAACCCGATATCGACGGTGGTCTTATCGGCGGCGCGGCTCTGAAGGCGCCCTCCTTCGTGCAGCTAATCGAGGCTTGCATCTAGCGCAGGTCTTGTGAAGTGTTGATTCAAAGCGGTATTCACCTGACATTTCGAGTATAATTTCGTGTTTGTGTGAATACCGCTTTCGAATGTGGAGTGTGAACTGTGAGTCCGCTTTTAATCATATGTCTGATCCTGTTGTTCATTTCGGGCGCAGGCCTGATTGTGTTCATCTTGCTGCATTCCGGCAAGGGAACGGGCGTGTCCGACATGATTTCCAGCTCGTTTTATGGTTCCCAGGGTACGAGCATCGTCGAGAAGAACCTCGACCGCATCACGATTGTGCTGGCCATCGTGTTCTTCCTGACGCTCGTGGCTCTCATGTTCGTGTATCCGCAGGGGACCATCGGATAGAAATTTTCTCTTCCCAAGCGCGGCGCGTTCGGTTAGAATATCGAACGTTGCACGAGCAACCAAACGTCGGAGTGGCGGAATTGGCAGACGCGCTAGCTTGAGGTGCTAGTGATCACACCTACGATCATGCGGGTTCAAGTCCCGCCTCCGACACCAGAAAGACAACCGCCCTTCTCGGGCGGTTTTTCTTTTCCTTACAACAGGCTGACAAGGTCGGTCAAAAGCGACACCCGCTCGAACGGGGCGTCGGCAAACCGATTGTGGCGGTCGATGAGCACGGGGCGCAAGCCGGCGTTCGCCGCGCCCTCGCCATCCGCTTCGGGTAAGTCGCCAACATGGACGGCTTGATCGGGTGTGGCACCCATGCGCTCGAGCGCGATTTCGAACACGGCCTTGTGCGGCTTGCGGCATCCCACGGCAGCCGATGCGATGACCTCGTCGAAGTAGGGAAGCAGACCCAGCGATCTTACGAGGTTCACGAGCGTGGCGTCCCAGTTCGAGATGACGCCAAGCCGGAACCCACGGCGTTTAAGGCCTTTCAGGCACGCCTGGACATCGGGGAACAGCGCCCAATTCTCTGGGAGCAAGAAGTCATCGTAGACGGCCTGCGCGAGTTCGGGCACGCCTTCTGTGATGCCGCAATAATCGGCCATCATCGTGTACATGTCGAGCCAGATTTGCACGGCGCGCTCGTGCACGCACCAGAAGTCCCCGTCTTTCATGTACTGGTCCTGGTAGTATGCATCGACATCTGCCATGCACGGTTCCACGTCGCGGACCGTGATATCGTGGCCCATTCTGCGCGCAACGATGGCGAACACTTCGGGCACGGTGGGGTCGGGGTATAACAGCGTTCCGCCCATGTCGAAGAAGACTACGTCAGTCATGGCGCCTTTCCAAAGCGTTGAACAGGACTTGCTCCGATGAGATTCGCGTTCTGATTGGAGAATCGCCGGGGCGTAATCCAAAGCCTGCTTGCCAGTGATTAATATACCCTTTCTTGCCTGCCTTGCGCCCCAGATGCAATCGCCGCGTTCAACGCCGGCCAAGCATGCGGAACAGCTTATGCTTGCGTTTTTCATAACGACGATACACCGCCCCGTCATCCTAAAAGCAGGGCAGTTTTCATCGTTTTGCCTATTCATAGACCTATACGGTCATCAATAACGCTGAGTAAAATGACAAGAAATCGTGTGCTTTATCATGATGGAGCGATAGTTGCGTTATGATACGCCCCGTGTGTTTTTTCAATCAGGGGGCGGCGTGCCCCGTGGCATATACGAAAGGCGTCTACATGGGAGAAAACAAAGACATCCTGACATTGCCCCATGAGCAGCTTGAAGCGCTGCAGCTTGAGGGCATCAAGAAGACCGTGGTCAGATGCTACGAGAACGTGCCGTTTTACAAGCAGCTCTTCGACGAGGCTGGATTCGACCCGTATTCAGTCGAGACGCTCGAAGACGTTGCCAAGGCGCCCTTTACCACCAAGCAAGACTTGCGTGACAACTATCCGTACAAGCTGTTCGCCGTTCCGATGAAGGACGTGCGCGAGATTCACATGTCGTCTGGCACGACCGGCATCGCGACGGTGGGCGGCTACACCGACCACGACCTCGAGATTTGGGGCGATTGCTTCGCTCGCGGCGTCGAGTACGCCAATGGCGGCGAGAACGACATCATGCACGTGTGCTATGGCTACGGCCTGTTCACGGGCGGTCTGGGCGCCCATTACGGTGGCGTGGCAGCAGGTTGCACCACCATTCCCATGAGCGCCGGCAACACCGAGCGTCAGATTCGCGTCCTGCGCGAGATGGGCTCGACCATCCTGTGCTGCACGCCGAGCTATGCCATGCACATCGCCGACACGGCTATCGCCATGGGCCTTGACCCGGCCAAGGATTTCAGCCTGCGCGCGGGCATTCACGGTGCCGAGGCGTTTTCGGACAACTTCCGCGCCGACCTCGAAAAGAAGCTGAACTACAAGGTGCTCGACGTGTACGGCCTGACCGAGACGATGGGTCCTGGCGTTGCCATCGAATGCCTGGAGCAGAACGGCCTGCACCTTGCCGAGGACCACTTCTTCGCGGAAATCATCGATCCCGAGACCGGAGAAGTGCTGCCCGAAGGCGAATGGGGCGAGCTCGTGTTGACCACGATCGACCGCGAGGCGACGCCGGTCGTGCGTTACCGCACGCGCGACATCACGCGCATCATGCCGGGCGAATGTGCTTGCGGGCGCACGCACCGTCGCATCGACCGCCTGCACGGCCGCACGGACGACATGCTGATCATCCGCGGCGTCAACGTGTTCCCGTCGCAGATCGAGGACGTCATGAAGACGGTGCCCGAGCTGTCGAGTTGGTACCAGGTCGTTCTGACGACCGTCGACCATCTGGACCGCGTCACGCTGAAGGTCGAGCTCGAGCAAGGCTTCGACTTCGACGAGATCGCCGCCATCGAGCGCCTGCAAAAGGAAGTCGAGTCCAAGATGAAGAGCGCCCTTTCGGTCGGCTTGAAGGTGAAGATCGTCGAACCCAAGTCGATTCCGCGTTCCGAAGGCAAGGCCAAGCGCGTCATCGACCAGCGAGAGAAGGGTGAATAGCATGATTGACCAGATTACCGTTTTCCTCGAGAATTCCGAAGGCCGCCTGGCGGCGCTGTGCCGCACGTTGGCTGATGCCGATATCAGCATGTCGGCCCTTACCATTGCCGACACGACCGATTACGGCGTCGTGCGCATCATCTGCGACAAGCCCGAAAAGGCCATCGAGGTCTTGAACGGTGCCGACTACCGCGCTGTTGCGACCAAGGTATCGGCCATCCAGGTGCCCAACCGCCCGGGTGGTCTTGCCGAGCTGCTCGAGACGCTCGATTCCATCAAGCTGAACATCGAGTACGGTTACTGCTTCTCCGTCAATGGCGAGACCGCTGTCGACGTGCTGAAGATTCGCGGTGCCGCCCAGGCCGCCGATGCCGCAAAGGTCATCGAGGAGGCAGGTTTCAAGCTGCTGTCGCAGGAGGATCTTGCGTAGGTGCCGCTTCAATTGCAGACGAGCCAAACGTCCCCGGCAAGCGTCGGGGACGTTTTTGTTTTTCACACGTTGGCGTATTCGCATGCGATAATGAGAACACCATGAGAAAGGGGACCACATGAGCGAGGCCATCCAGAAATACATCACCATGCGCAACGACTTGCTTGCACAGAAGATTATCAAGGGCCTGCAGTCGCGCAACATGTCCGGTTATTACGCCGAGACCAAGGAAGAGGCGCTTGCCCAGGCGCTCGACCTCATCGACGAGGGCAGTTCCGTCACGATGGGCGGCTGCATGAGCGCTATCGAAATCGGCTTGGTCGACGCCGTCAAGGAAGGTCCGTACACCTTCATCGACCGTGATGCCATGGACCCGCGCGAAGCCCTGTTGGCGGGATACGATGCAGACGTGTTCCTGGCTAGCGCCAACGCAATGACAGAAGACGGCATCATCGTGAACATCGACGGCAACGCCAACCGCGTGTCGTACATCGCGCAAGGCCCCAAGAAGGTCCTGTTCATCGTTGGCATGAACAAGGTTTGCAATGATGTCGATGCAGCCATGAAACGCGCCCGCAACGTTGCCGCGCCCATCAATGCCCAGCGGTTCGGCTTAAACACGCCGTGTTCCAAGACGGGCGCTTGCGCCAACTGCAAGTCGGTCGATACGATATGCTGCCAATTCCTCATCACGCGCTTCTCGCGTCATGCTGACCGCATTCACGTGATCTTGGTCAACGAAAACCTGGGCTTCTAGCACAAGCCGCCAGGCTGCATGAACAAACGCGCGTTGGGTATAGTGTCGACGCTCGCAGGAGCGTCGCTGTGGGGTTTCTCGGGCACGTGCTCGCAGTTCCTCTTGGACAACTATGCGGTATCGAGCTTTTTCCTCACCATGGTGCGCATGCTCGGAGCAGGCGTGCTGTTCCTCGTCGTCATTTTGGCGCGACATCGCGACAAGGCTTCCGAGATCCTGCGCCTGCCGTATGCGCGCAGGCGAATCGTGCTGTTCGGCGTTTGCGGCCTGTTCCTTTGCCAGATTACGTACATAATCGCCGTCGGGTACACCAACGCAGGCACGACGACGGTGTTGCAAAGCCTCAACATCGTCTTGATCATGCTCGTTACATGCGTCCTCGTACGCAGGGCGCCCCGTGCTCCCGAGCTTGCCGGCTTGGTGTTGGCGTTGGTGGCGACGTTCCTCATAGCGACCCAAGGCGATTTCGGTCAATTGAACATACCGCCCATGGGCTTGTTCTGGGGGCTTGCCACCGCCGTGGCAGCTGCCGCGTATTCCATGCTCGGCGCGCCGCTATACCCCAAGTGGGGCAGCTTCACTGTCGTCGGCATGGCCATGATCGCCGGCGGCGTCGCAGCGACATGCGTGTGGGGGCTCGCGTTCGCGTTTCCGGGTATGGACGCCGTTGCCAGCGGCGGCAACCCGTATGGCAGCGCTCTTATCCCCACGCTTGACGCATGGGGCTGGTTCGTGTTGGCGGCCGTCACCATCGTGGGCACGTTCGCGGCGTTCTTCCTGTTCCTGAACGGCATCGCAGTGGTCGGCGCCGTACAGGGCAGCCAGCTGGGTGCCATCGAGCCCGTGAGCGCCACTGTATGCTCGGCCGTGCTGACAGGCACGGTGTTCAGCGCGTTCGACCTCATTGGCTTGGTGCTGATGATTGGCACGATTCTTCTCGTCGCTGCCGGAGCCGATGAAGGGTAACGCCGTCCCATCTGCGCTATCATGCTTCATAGGAGGTACGTTACATGAGGGTTTTGCATGATACGCGCAACTGCGAATACCGGTCGCCGTTCGGTGCCGTGAAAGCTGGAAACGACGTCGAGCTGGCGCTTGACGTGTGGGATGCCCCGGGGTCCACGGCGATCCTGCGAACATGGACCGACGGGGTGGGCGAGCAGCGCTACGAGATGGAACAGGACAGCCCCGCTGCCGCCGTGTCACCTGATGCGCCTGTGCGCTACCGCATAACGTTCTCGCCTGAAGACGAGGGCATCGTGTGGTACCAGTTCATCATCATCGATGACGAGGAGCGAGAATGGCGCTACGGTGCGAAGAACGGTCGCTTGGGAGGCGAAGGCCAGCTGGTTGGCTGGGAGCCGCCCAGCTTCAGGTTGTCCGTATATGGCGATGACGATGCGTCTCACGCATGGTACGAGCCCATCGGCGGTTACCTCTACGACGATCGGGCATGCCACGACGTTCCCGAAATCGTCGCAACGCTTTGCGAGAACTATCCAGTGGGCGCGTGCCGCACGGCTGCGCCCTGGGCTCTTGGAGATGCGGCCACGTGCAGTCCTCCCGAATTGCCCGATATGGCAGGTGCTTTCACATCGCTCGAACCCGGCTCATGCTCGTGGTTCGCAGCCGATGACGAGGTGTTTGGCCTCTGGCGCACGGGTAACGCCGAAAGCGTGTTCTGCGTGCTTGTCAACGCCTCTACGCAGGCTTCCCATGACGTTTTCGTTCCCATGGTCGATGACGAGGTTTCCGAGCTCGTGGCGGGTTATGGCGTCGACGTGGTCGACGCTTCAGAAGCCGGTGAGGCAAGCAGGCTGTTTCCCGATGCCCGCCAGTTCGCTTTCGTGCGTTTGAACCCCGTCGCTTCGCTCGTGTTGCACTTCCATGCGTCTGAGCGGCTTGCCAAGCCGTTGAAGCCGGGTTTGGGCGTGTTGGCCCATATCACGAGCCTTCCGATGCCCAAAGTGGGTTGTCTGGGCACGTTGGGCGCTCCAGCGCGTGCGTTCGTGGACTGGCTTGCGAAGGCAGGCGTGCGTTATTGGCAGGTGCTTCCCGTTAACCCGACGGACGAATGCGGTAGCCCCTATGCGGGTATCAGCGCGTTCGCGGGCAACACGCGCCTGCTCGAAGGCGGTCTTCCTGTTGACGACGCGGATCTTGCGGCCTTGGACAACGACGAAGGCTACTGCGATTTCTGCTCGCGCGAGTCAGATTGGCTCGAGCCCTACGCCTGCTTCATGGCGATTCGCCGCAAGCTGGGCTCTGGCAAAACATGGCAGGAATGGCCGACAGCGTACCGTCGTTACGATGCGGAGCTCGTTTCGGGCGACAAGCAACTTGCCGCATACGCGGAGGAAAGCCGCCGTACCCAGTACCTCTTCGAATGCCAATGGAAGCAGTTGCGAGCTTATGCAAACGAGCGGGGCGTTTCCATCATCGGCGACATGCCGATATACGTCAGTGGCGATAGCTCCGATGTGTGGGCGCATCCAAACCTGTTCCAGTTGGATGCCGATGGCAATGCCGCCATGGTTGCGGGTTGCCCGCCCGACGCATTTGCCGAAGACGGTCAGATTTGGGGCAATCCGGTATATGACTGGCAGGCCATGGAACAGGACGGCTATGCATGGTGGTTGCGTCGCTTGGAACGCGCCTTCAGCGTGTACGACTACGTGCGGCTTGACCATTTCATCGGGTTCTCGCGTTATTTCGCGATACCCGTGGGCGAGAAGGCAACGGCGGGTGCGTATCGTCCCGGTCCTGGGTACGAGCTGTTTGCGCTCTTGCACGAGAAATACGGAAAGCTGCCTATCATCGCCGAGGATTTGGGGCTGATAACGCCGCATGTGCGTGCACTCGTCGCAGATTGCGGTTTTCTCGGGATGGACATCATTCAATTCGCGGATGGCGGCGACCCGCTTTCGTGGTATGCCCCAAGACCCGAGAAAATCGTGTATACGGGCACTCATGACAACCAGACGCTTCGAGGTTACGTTCAGATGCGCTATCCATCCCTTGACGAGACGGAGACCACCGAGGCGCTTGTCCAGAAGGTTGTCACATGTCCGGCACCCGTGCGCGTGGTGCCGTTGCAGGACGTGCTGGGCCTCGATGACAAGGCGCGCATGAACGTCCCTGGCGTGGCGGAGGGAAATTGGGCCTGGCAGGCGAATGCTGCCGATGTCGAGGCGGCTTCGGACTACCTGAAATCGCTTGTTGACTATCAGGAGTAATAGCGAAGGGCTTCGGAGCCCTTCTCGACTCCAGCGCGGACTAACCGCTCCTCGCTATCAGCGCAGCAGCTGTGGAACTCGCCCGCTTCGCGGGCTCAGACAGTCCTCGCTCCCGCTGCGCTTTCGCTCGTCGCAGCCCGCGAGTAATCGATAAGGGCTCCGGAGCCCTTCGATGCTGAGCGATACTCCTTACGCTTCGGCCAAGGCCTTGTCGATGGCACAGGACAGCTGGTCGGCACATGATGTGGAGCGGGGTCCGCATGTGTTTCCCCGAAGCAAGTCGGCGATTTCGGCGGCTTCGGCACCTTCAATCAAACGGCCGATGGCCTTGAGGTTGCCGTTGCATCCGCCAAAGAACTGCACGTTATGCAGCTTGCCGTCCTCGATATCGAAGTCGATGGCTTTAGCGCACGTGCCACGGGTCATGTATTGATGATGTGCCATAATGCCCCCTAATCGTCAATTCGCAATTATAATGCAAGGATGTTGAAGCCTCGTCGTGTACTGGGCGTGTTGTCGAACGGAGTGGAGCATGAGCGTGAACCTAAGCGGCCGCAGCTTCTTGAAGCTGCTGGATTTCACATCGGAGGAAATCGAGTACCTTATCGATTTGTCTGAGGAATTGAAGCGCAAGAAGCACGCGGGAGAGCCGCACCGTTACCTCGAGGGCAAGAACATCGTGCTGTTGTTCGAGAAGACGTCGACCCGCACGCGCTGCTCGTTCGAAGTGGCTGGCCACGACCTGGGTCTCGGTGTCACGTACCTCGATCCTGGCAGCTCGCAAATGGGCAAGAAGGAATCGATCGCCGATACGGCTCGTGTGCTCGGGCGCATGTTCGATGGCATAGAATACCGCGGTTATGGCCAGGAAATCGTCGACACGCTTGCCGAGTACGCTGGCGTGCCGGTGTGGAACGGCTTGACCGACGACTTCCATCCAACGCAGATGATCGCCGACATGCTGACGCTGCGCGAGGAGTTTGGCGACGTGCGCGGCCGCAAGCTGACCTTCATGGGCGATGCACGCAATAACGTGGCGAACTCGCTCATGGTCGTGTGCGCCAAGATGGGCATGGACTTCTGTGCGTGCGGTCCGGCCGAGCAGATGCCCGAAGAAGAGCTCGTGAAGACATGCCGTTCCATCGCCGCCGAGAATGGCTGCACCATCACGCTGACAGGCGACGTCGCCGAGGGCGTGGCCGGCGCCGACGCCGTGTACACGGATATCTGGGTGTCGATGGGCGAGCCAGCCGAACTGTGGGCCGAGCGTATCCGCCTGCTATCGCCGTATCAGGTTTCGAGCGAGGTCATGGCGTTAGCCAAAGAAACCGCCATCTTCATGCACTGCCTTCCCGCCTTTCATGACACGAAAACGACCATCGGTGCCGAGATAGCCGAGAAGTTCGGCATCACCGAGATGGAAGTGACGGACGAGGTGTTCGAGTCGGATCAGTCGCGCGTGTTCGAAGAGGCCGAGAATCGCATGCATTCCATCAAGGCGATTATCTATGCGACCCTGAAATAGCACCGTCCAAGCGTCGACGGGTTTGACGAGTTGACGAAAAAAAACGGGCCGGGTTGCTTCCCGGCCCGTTTCGCATATCGCGTAGAAGTGGTGATTACTTCCCGAAGACGAGTGCGATATCCGTGCCAGCATAGGCAGAAAGATCGACAACGATGTCGCCGTCAAGGGACTTGACGGGAAGCTTTGCGTCCTCAACGGTGAGGTAGGCGCCGTCGGACTCGACGGAGAACTGCATTTCCTCGCCCATCATGGTAACCTTGCCATCTTTGGTGAAGGACGCGCTGACGTCGGTGTCGCCGGCGATAGCGGCCAAGCTAGCCGGGTCGCCGTACACCGAGACGCCCATCATGTTGACGCCGCACAGCGTCCAGTCGCCGACCAGTTCGTCTGCCGACTTGATGGGGGTGGCGCTTGCAAGATCGATTATCTTCGCATCAGCGTACACTCCGTCAGGCGTGAAGATGATCGTGCCTTGGATATCCGCATCGTTCATTTCCATAAACAGGGCGTTGTCCTTCATGACGATGTCAATCGACTGAGGCTCGTCGCTTGCACTCGCACTTGCGCTCGCGCTCGAAGACGCGCTTGATGCGTCAGCATCGCTAACGGTGAGGGTGATAGTCGAAGCGTCCTTCTGGGTCCATTTAAGGTCGGCGCTTTCGCCCTGGAAGGACATCGTGCCCGTGCCGTCGTCTTTAATCACCAACGAGACATCCATGTCTTGGCCGATTACCGCGCTGAGGTCGCCGGCAAGCGTCATGCCCTGATACTCCAAAGCCGCGAATTTCCATTCGCCGACGAACGAGGGCTGTGCGGCAGACGAGGCCTCGCTCGCGCTGGCGGAAGCGGAGCTGCCGCTACCGGATGCGGCTGCCGAGCTGGAAGTGCCACCGCCACAGGCGGCAAGTGCCAGGCAGCATACGCACAGCATCGCCGCGCACATCATTGCAAGGTACTTCTTCATGGGATCCCTTTCTCTCGGTTTTCCTTCCCGAGCACACAATACCACGCCCAGCA
This sequence comes from Eggerthellaceae bacterium, assembly GCA_017511465.1. GTDB lineage: Bacteria > Actinomycetota > Coriobacteriia > Coriobacteriales > Eggerthellaceae > UBA9715. Next base: position 14,353 of record JAFWJU010000041.1, read on the forward strand.
CATGTTTAACTGCACGGGGCGCAAGTAACCAAGTCGTAAACTTGAGTGAAGAGGTTATAGCTGCAGGTGTGCCGGAATTTCTTCGCCAAGGGGGCGGTAGGTGTTTCCGCAGCCATTCTGATAGCACGTGGGCCTGAAGTTCAAGATTCTCTTGGCAAGGTCCGGTTGCGTGCGCAGCCGAACGAGCATGCTGTACACGGCGCCGGCGTCGAGCGCGACGATACGGGGGTTCGTGCCGATCATGATGCGATACACGTCTGCGCCGGTGTACCCCTCGATTTCCATGGGGTTTTCGACGGTGTCGAAGAACCGGGGTTCGGGCTGGTCGATGAAGCGGCACATCTCCTGGTAGATGTCGTCGTGTTCGGGTGCGAACAGCGTGTCAGTGTAGTCGGGTCTGTGCGTGAGGCATGATGCTTCTTCGGGCGTGTTGGCGTCGAGCTCGGCGAAATACGCACGCGCGGCGTCACCGCGTTTGCCCGCGCCTGCCGCTATGGCTTGCTGCTCGCGTTCATAACATCCCATGGCCGCCTCGTTTCCCAATACCGATTAGATATCCCTCAATTGCGATTATATGCCATCGAAATCGCGGTCAATGCGCTCGTATGCCTTGCGGGGATAGTCGTCTTCTTCGACGTAGATGGTTCCGCAATGCGTGAAACCAAGCTTTTCGAGCAGGCGCTGCATCACGACGTTGTCGCCGTGGGTGTCGATGCGCAGATGGCCGCATTGGGCGAGCGCCCATTCGATGCTCGCCGTTCCAACGCCCTTGACGGTGCCGTCGCTTGCTACGCGGTGAATGACGCCGTAGTCCTCGCCGCCAATCCAAGCGCCGTCTTCGATGCGCTCGTACAAAGGATCGATGTTCGTTCCGCAATCGAAGAAGAACACGCCCACGACGCGCTCGTCTTGCACGCACACGTGGCTTTTACCTCGGGCGATGTCATCGCGCACGAGCGTTTCGGGTGGCCAGTTGGTCGGACCCCACTGATTCGGGTTGCCGTGTTGCGCCATGAATGCGCGTGCAGCAGCATAGATTTCCATGATGCGCCCGAGGTCCTGTATGGTGGCCGTTCTGATTTCCATGGCGTGCCTTTCGCGCATGAGTTAGCTGACCCCAGTTGTCAAAGGGGCTAGTGTGCAGACAAGCGTGCCGTTTACAGCAGATGCGCTCTTAACTCGGCTCCGTCAAGCGGCGAAAGGTACGCGGGCGCGATGTCGAACACCGTGAAGGCGCCGGCTTTGCCTTCGGATGCCAAACGGGCGATAGCACGGGCGTACGAGACGAGGACGCACGATGTGAACTCGGGGTTGGACTCGAGTTTCAACGAGTATTCGATGATCATGTTCTTGCCGCTTGCAACTTGCCCGCTGCGCAACACGAAGCCGCCATGGGGCATGGCGCTATGGTCG
>JAFWJU010000001.1 GCA_017511465.1 Eggerthellaceae bacterium
GCGTTTGAAGACGGACCTGATAGACGCCTCATCGGCGCCGTTGTCGACGTCTTGATGCTCGTAGCCGTTGCCCGCGGTGAGCAACGGACGGTACGGCTTGCCCTGCAACGCGTACGCGCTGCGCCGCGCTGCGTAAGCGATGCCGAAGATGGCAGCGCCGACGGCAGTGACTCCAACTGTGCCGGCAATGATTGCCAAGAGAATCATGGCTCCGAACATCCTCTCGTTTCGCCGCCTTCCATACTGCAAACTAAACCATTGTCATTATCGCACGAATAATGCGTTTGACCGCGACGTGTTTAGCTTCCGTTCCCGACAGGCGAAAAACATGTTACTTCGGCGTTATGGGCGGCGTTGCCGCATTGCGCCTGGCCGTGCGCAATGCGGCTTGGGTGGTTTGCGGTAAGATGGACGGCATGAAAAACCAGATGAAGCTTATTGCGAAGACTGCGACACCCGACGAGACCAAGGCGCTGGCACGTGCCTTGGGCGCTTGCGTGCAGCCTGGCGATGTCATGTTGCTGTCAGGCGATCTTGGAGCGGGGAAGACCCAGTTCACGCAAGGGCTTGCAATGGGGCTTGCAGCGGGCGAGCCCGTCATCAGCCCCACGTTCAACATCGTGCTGACGTACCCATCGGGGCGCATGCCGCTTCATCACTTCGACTTGTATCGGCTCGACGATGCCGAGCAGCTCGAGGATATCGGGCTGCGCGAGTATCTGGAATCGGGCGGTGTGTGCGTCGTCGAATGGGCCGAGAAGTTCCCGACTGCATTCGACGAGTACATTGCCATCCAAATCGACAAGGTGGCGGAAGACGAGCGCGAGGTCCGCGCGTGCGCTATCGGGAGTCGGGCCGAGGGTTTGCTGGCGGATTGGATGAATGCAATCCGCGATGTAGGCAGAGAGGGGCATCCGCCTACAGCTGCTCGGCGGACCGGCTCTGATTTGAATGCAAGTGGGTTGCCCGCCTGCGCAAGCGGCGGATTGCCCCTCTCCGCCCCATCGGCGTTATCTGCTCTGGGAGACGAAAGCCGATCGGCTTCCTACGTCCTCGCGTTCGACACTGCAAACGAGGTCGTGGCGATTGGCGTGGGCAGGCTCGATGCGGTAGAGCGGCGAGTCGACATCGTTGCCACGCGCGAGATTCGGGCGCATCGGGCTTCCAACACCACGCTCGTGCCGGCTATCGACGAGCTGCTGGACCAGTTGGGTATCGGACGCGCGCACATCGCGTGCGTGTGCGTCGGGCGCGGTCCTGGGTCTTTCACGGGCGTGCGCATTGCCATGGCGACGGCAAAAGGCATCGCGGCGGCGCTTGACGTGGGACTCATAGGAGTGTCGACGCTCGATGCCATCGCTTGGAGCGCCCAGGCCGAAGGCGTGCGCGGCGACATGCTCGTCGTTGCCGATGCCATGCGCAAAGAGGTGTATCCCACTCGTTTCGCGCTGTTCGATGACGGCGCGCGCCGCCTGACCGCCGATCGCGTGGTGAAAGCTGATGCATTTGCAGAAGAGCTCGTGGCAGAAGGACGGCGTGCGGGCGAGTGCGAGTCGGGTTCCGCATTGGATTTGCTCATCGTCGGCGACGGGCTGGTGAAGTATCGCGACCTATACGAGCCATGCGGCAAGGTGCTTGACGAAAGCTTGTGGGAAGTAACGGGCCGCGGCCTTCTGCTGGCGTTCGAGTCTGCTTGGCGTGCCGGCGACGTCGATCCCTGGGATGGCATCCGCCACGATCCCGCGTTCGCGCTTCCCGTGTACACGCGCCTTTCCGATGCCGAAGAACACGAGCGCATCAAGTTGGCCAGCAACGACCCGAAAAACCTTCAGACGGGCGTGCAGGACGTCGCGCCTGCACCCGATGGCGGCAAGGGGCGCGCGACCATGCACGCACAGGCGGAACTGACCGCCCGCGCCGATGAGCTCGGCGTGTCGTACCGTCCGCTGGATGCGGCGCATGCGGCCGATGTGGCAGCGCTCGAGGCGCAAGCCATGGGGACCGACGCTTGGAACGCCGCCCTGGTTGCCGGAGAGCTGGGGCAGCGCGACCGCACCTGGTGGGTTGCCGAAGCGGAGGGTTCGCTCGTGGGCTATGCCGGGGGACTCGTCATCGATGGCGACCTCCAAATCCTGAAGGTTGCCGTGGCGCCCGAATGGCGCCGTCATGGCATTGCACGCGAGCTTATCGTCCGCCTGGCCGAGGATGCCCGCAACTTGGGCGCTTCCACCTGTTCGCTCGAAGTGCGTTCGGGCAACGCAACCGCGCAGGCTTTCTACGAATCGCTGGGACTCGCTTCCGTGGGGAAACGGCCCCGCTACTATTCGGACCGCGAGGACGCCGTTATCATGCAGGGTCCGCTTCCCAATGCGCCTCGCGATGTGGCGGGCATGCAATTGCAGCATCATGATGAGACCGTGGCGGAAGACGCGCTTGGCAAGCACCCGCTTATCCTGGCCATCGAGACGTCATGTGACGAGACGGCTGCGGCAATCGTCGATGGAGAGGGCAACCTGCTCTCCGATGTCGTAGCATCGCAGATTGATTTCCACGCGCGCTTTGGCGGCGTCGTTCCCGAAATCGCCAGCCGCAAGCACATAGAGGCGATATGCGGTGTATGCGCAGAGGCGCTCGAAGTGGCGCACGGAGCCAAGTGGCGCGACCTGGATGCCATCGCGGTCACATACGCGCCGGGATTGCTGGGTGCGCTCGTCGTGGGCGTTGCATTTGCCAAGGGCGCCGCTTGGGCACTTGATGTGCCATTCATCGGCGTGAACCACCTCGAAGGGCACCTGTACGCCAACAAGATCGGCGACCCATCGTTCGCGCCGCCAGCCGTCGTGTCGTTGGTGTCGGGCGGCAACACGATGCTCGTGCATATGCGTGATTGGGGTGCTTACGAAACGCTTGGAAGCACGATTGACGATGCGGTGGGCGAGGCATTCGACAAGGTTTCGAAGGCGCTTGGCTTAGGGTATCCGGGAGGTCCGGTCATCTCGCGCGAGGCGGCGAAGGGAAATCCTGCAGCCATCGATTTCCCCCGTGCCATGCTGCATTCCCACGACCTGCGTTTTTCGCTTTCCGGCCTGAAGACCGCAGTCGTGAACTACATCAACAGCGAGCGTCAGGCAGGCCGCGAGCCCAATGTGGCCGATGTCGCGGCGAGTTTCCAGCAAGCGGTCGTCGATGTGCAGGTGGCAAAGGCGAAGATGGCGTTGAAGCAGACGGGTGCGCCCACGTTCTGCCTCGGAGGAGGCGTCGCGGCAAATCCGGTGTTGCGCGATGCTTACGTAGACCTCTGTGCCCGCATGAAGGTGAAGCTGGTCATGCCCCCGCTTGCTAGCTGCGGCGACAATGCCGGTATGATCGCGCTTGTCGCCCTGGACCGCTACAACGCGCGCAAGTTCTTCCCGTTAAACGCCGACGCCCAGGCTCACGCGAACCTCGACGAACCGTACTAGGCTATCAGTGCTTCGCGTGAGGGGTCAAGCGTTACTGCGAGGTTAAAGCTACGTTGCTGTTTGCGCTGCCCGTTTGGCCGCTTTCGCAGCCTTGCGTTGCTGCTTGATGAAGGCGCGCGTCGCTTCGCCCTCGGCAACGGAGAAACGGCACCCGCAGTAGTTCTGCCGATACATGCCCAGTTCGCGGCTTATGCGCGTGGCTTCGTAGTAGTAGGGGCGGTAGTCCTCGAAATGCGTCGCGATGCCCACCTGCCCGGCAGCGCGTTCAAGCTCTTCGCGGATGATGTCGGTGAACTGGTAGGGGCTCACGGCGAGGGTCGTGGTCAGAGCGTCATAGCCGCTCTCGGCTGCGATGGCTGCGGCTTCTTCAAGCCGCAGGCGATAGCAGGCACGGCAGCGCTCGCGGCGCCGTTCGTCGTCGAGCAGCTCGGCAACCGACTGGGGTGCGGGCGCGTCTTCGTCGCCCACGTGCTTAGACCCGAGCGCGGGACTGAAATCCTTGATCGCCTCGCCGATGGGGGCCACCTCTTGTTCCCACTTGTCAGGGTCGTACACGCCCTCCATGACGGGGAATCCCTGGTCGGCGGCATAGCGCTGCAACTCGACGAGCCGCTTTTCGTATTCGGCTTTGGGTGCGATGTTGCTGTTGGCGTAGAACACGGTAATGTCGTGCCCCTCTTCGAGAAGGAGTCGGGTCGGCATGATCGAGCAAGGCCCGCAGCAAGCATGTACCAAGAGTTTCATCTTTCGCCTCTTTTAGGTTTCGTGGTTGTCCTGGAGGGCGGAAGGGTGTAGAGAGGCTAAGCAAAAATCGTCGAGAGACCTTGGCTCGAGCGATTTTTGCCTCGAACGAAACCCTTCCGCCCTCCAGGACGGCAAGCTCGAAAGCTATACTACCACCATGACGTTATTCGATTACACCATAGAAGCCCAATCGGGTGCGGCGCGGGCAGGGCGCTACGAAACTGCGCACGGCGACTTCACTACCCCCATGTTCATGCCGGTGGGCACGCATGCCACGGTCAAGGGCATCACGGTCGAGGGGTTGCATCAGCTGAACTCCCAGGTCGTGCTGGCCAACACGTACCATCTGTACATGCGTCCTGGCGTTGACGTCGTCGAGGAAGCCGGCGGCGTGCAGAAGTTCATGGCCTACGACGGTCCCATGCTCACCGACTCGGGCGGGTTCCAGCTGTTCAGCCTTGCGCACATGATGAAGCCGGGCGACGACGGCGTGTCGTTCCGCGCCGACGATTACGACGGCAGCAAGCACCATTGGACACCCGAAATCAACATGCAAATTCAAGAGCGCATCGGCGCCGACATCGTCATGCAGCTCGACCAGTGTGTGGGTTACCCGTGCGAGCGCAAGGATGTCGAGGCGTCCACGAAGCTGTCGTGGGAATGGGCCGAGCGCTGCCTCGCCTCGCACAAGCGCGCCGACCAAGCCCTGTTCGGCATCGTGCAGGGCGGCATGCACCTGGACTTGCGGCTTGAAAGCGTCCGCCGTTTGCTCGAGATAGAGAAGGCGAGCGTGGTGTCTGGCGGCCGCCGGTTCGACGGGTTCGGCATCGGCGGCTACTCGGTGGGCGAGGATCACGAGGTGATGTTCCAGACGCTCGGCGATGTGTGCGCCGCAATGCCCGACGACCGTCCCCGTTACCTCATGGGCGTCGGCAATCCCACGACACTCGTACGCGCAGTGGGTGTCGGCGTCGACATGTTCGATTGCGTGTTGCCGACGCGCACGGGGCGTATGGGCACGGCGTTTTCAAGCCAGGGCCGCATGAACATGCGCAATGCCAAGTACACGCATGACTTCGGGCCGCTCGATCCGCAATGCACGTGTCCCACCTGCACGCAGCACACCCGCGCCTACATTCGCCATTTGGTGAAGCAAGACGAGATGCTCGGCGGCATCTTGCTGTCGACGCACAACTTGCACTTCCTCATCGACCTCATGCGCCGCGCCCGCGCTGCCGCGCTGGCAGGCGCCTAC
>JAFWJU010000042.1 GCA_017511465.1 Eggerthellaceae bacterium
GCGGCGATCATCGTGGCCCGCATCCCGCTCGGGCATGTGTTGCGCATGTTGGCACCCGTCTTCGTGTTGGCGGCGTTCTCCGTGCTGTTCAACGTGTTGGCGAATCCCGGTGTTGACGGCTTGTCTGCCGGCCTGTTCTTCGGCGTGCGCATGCTTGTGCTCATTGCCGCAAGTTTCGTCGTGTGCCTGACCACGACATCCAACGAGCTTCTGCATGCGTTTCGCTGGTTCATCGGCCCTTTGCGCGCCATCCACGTGCCAGTCGACGACATCGCTTTCACGTTGGCGCTTTCGCTGCGCTTCATTCCCGTCATCGAACGCGAATTCTACGTTGTGCGCGCTGCCCAACGATCGCGCGGTGCCGAATTGCCGAGGTCGTTTACGGGTAAGCTGCACATGTGGGGCGCTGCGTTTTCGGCCGTGTTCGTCGGCATGTTCCGTCACGCCGATGCCCTCGCCGTTGCCATGGATGCCCGCTGCTATGGGGCAGCTTGCACCGGCATCCAACCGGCAAAACGCGAAGAGGGCATAGTCGAGGGCGCACGTTAACGCCGAAGTACGACCGTCGCCGCGAAGCGGATGACGAAACAGCACGTGACAGCTCGTGTCGTGCCGTCGCGTGCTATCATGAGACCAAGTTGTTCAACACGATTCGCCGAGGAGGCAAAACCATGAGCATGATCATCGACGTATATGGGCGCGAGGTTCTCGATTCGCGCGGCAACCCCACCGTCGAGGTGGAAGTTGTCTTGGAAAGCGGCGCCATGGGGCGTGCGATGGTCCCCTCGGGCGCTTCGACGGGTGCCTTCGAGGCTGTCGAACTGCGCGACGGCGACAAGGACCGCTACCTGGGCAAGGGCGTCCTGCAGGCCGTCGATCACGTGAACAGCGAAATCGCCGACGAGCTGGTGGGGCTCGAGTCTGACGACCAGCGCGCTGTCGACGATGCCATGATCGCGCTGGACGGCACCGACAACAAGGGCAGCTTCGGCGCCAACGCCATCCTGGGCGCTTCGCTGGCCGTGGCCAAGGCTGCAGCTGAGGAAGCCGGCCTTCCCCTGTACAAGTACGTCGGCGGTCCGAACGCGCATCTGCTGCCCACGCCCATGATGAACATCCTCAACGGCGGCGTGCATGCCGATAACAACGTGGACTTCCAGGAGTTCATGATCATGCCGGTCGGCGCTCCCACGTTCGCCGAGGCCCTGCGCTGGTGCGCCGAGATTTACCACACGCTGAAGAAGGTCCTGCACGACGCCGGTCTCGGCGGCGGCGTGGGCGACGAGGGCGGCTTCGCGCCGAACTTCAAGACCAACAAGGAGCCGCTCGAGTACATCGTCAAGGCATGCGAGGCTGCCGGCTACAAGCCCGGTGAGGACATTATGTTCGCCATGGATCCGGCTTCCACCGAGTTCTACAACGCCGAGACGGGCAAGTACGTGCTGGCTGGCGAAGGCCGTGAGCTAACAAGCGACGAGATGGTTGATTACTGGGCCGCGCTCGTCGAGGAGTTCCCGATCATCAGCATCGAGGAC
>JAFWJU010000008.1 GCA_017511465.1 Eggerthellaceae bacterium
CCGCACGGGCGTCACGTCGAAGGGCGGCACGTATGCGCGCATGTTCACGACGGGTGTCAGTTTCGGCATCGAAAAACCGTGGGAACAAGACCCCGCATGGGTCGGGACGATGCACGGTCCCGACGAAGCCGTCAGCGAAGAGCTCTTAAAGCAGGCGTTTGCCATTTACGCCCGCACGCTTGGCAACCTCATGCAGCTCGACTTGTAATGCGCATGTTCTTGCAATGCGCGCCTGTTTCTGTGGATTGCGTCGATTTCGGGTCAGCGGTATTATTTCGTAAGTTAACGGTTGCATTTCAACCGTCAACGGTAGTATGGTAAAGTGTGCAATATGATTAGAACTGGGGGGAGGAGCTTGCTGTGCTAAAAGCCATGATCGTCGATGACGAGGCGCCCGCCAGGTCAGAATTACGATTCCTGCTCGATGAACTTGGCCAGACCGACGTGGTTGCAGAAGCTGCCAGCGTTCGCGAGGCCATCGAAAAGCTCAAAGAATACCCCTGCGATGTCATGTTCCTCGACATCAACATGCCCGAAGCAACCGGCCTTAAACTTGCCGAAGGCCTGCAGCATCTGAAGTACCCGCCTGCGGTCGTGTTCGTCACGGCTTACAGTGAATTCGCCCTCGACGCGTTCAAGGTCAACGCAGTCGACTACCTTGTCAAGCCTGTCGAGACCGATCGTTTGGCTCAGGCTATCGCCCGCGTGCGCGAAAGCGTCGCCCTGCACATGCAAGCTCAGAAATCCGAACGCATCTCGGTCGAGAAGGGCGGCAAGAAGATTCTCATCGCCATCGACAAGATCCGTTTCGTCATGGCGCGCGACGATTACGCCTACCTGCAAACCGATACCGACCGGTATTTCAGCACGGTTAGCCTTGCGCAGCTCGAGAAACGCCTCGACGGTCATGGGTTCTTCCGCGTGCACCGCGGGTATTTGGTCAACCTTGCCATGGTCGAGGAAGTCGAGCCCGTCTCGGGCGGCACGTTGCTGCTCACCCTGAACGGCGTCGAAGACAAGATTCCCGTTTCGCGCCGTCGCGTGTCGCTGCTCAAGAAGGCTTTGGGCATTTAGAAGCCTTTTAATTTCAATCGCATTTTTAAACGAAAGGAACCGGTTTAAGCCGGTTCCTTCATGTTGGGGTTGTTAATGGGTCGGCGAAACGCGCGAAACGGTACCTACTTGGTCCTGAAGATGCGGTCGCCGGCATCGCCCAAACCGGGCACGATGTAGGCGTCTTTGTTCAGCTTCTCGTCCACGGCGGCGACGTAGATGTCGACGTCGGGATGCCGTTCCTGCATCAACGCGATGCCCTCGGGGGCTGCGACTAGGTTCATCAGGCGGATGTTCGTGCAGCCGCGCTTCTTCAGCGAGTCGACGGCGTCGGCGGCGCTGCCACCCGTTGCCAACATGGGGTCTACCACGATGATGATGGAGTTCTCAACGCCCTTGGGCATCTTGAAGTAGTACTCCACGGGTTCTTTGGTCTTCTCGTCGCGGAACAAGCCGATATGGCCCACATGGGCATAAGGCATGAGCTCGAGCAAGCCGTCGACCATGCCGATACCCGCGCGCAGGATGGGCACGATGGTGAAGAAATGCTCCTTCAGCACGGGGAAGTTGCCCATGCAGATGGGCGTTTCGATGGTGGCAGGAACCGTCTCGAAATCGCGCGTGATCTCGAATCCCATGAGCAGCGAGATCTCGTGCAGCAGCATGCGGAAATCTTGCGATGTCGTATCGGCGCGACGCATGTGCGTCAGCTTGTCGGCGATTAGCGGATGGTCGAGAACATGCACTTCGCTCATTGTTAATTCCTTCCAACGGATGATGGTTCGTCCATTATAATCTTCAGGGGACGATTCTGACTTGATAAGGGGATAGAAGTGGCTGAAGTTCAAGTGCCAACAATGGGCGCACAAGATGCTCCCGATGCGGTATACGATGCACGTGTTCTTGGCGTTCCCAGGATGGTGCTGTTTGGATTGCAGCACATGTTCGCCATGTTCGGCGCAACCATCTTGGTTCCTGTGCTCACGGGGCTGTCCGTGCAGGCCACGCTCCTGTTCGCTGGCATAGGCACGCTGTTGTTCCATTTCCTCTCGAAGGGCAAGGTTCCGGCATTCCTCGGTTCGTCGTTTGCCTTCATCGCGGGTTACGCAGCCATCGCGCCTAACGGCGAAGCCGAGCTTTTGCCGTACGCTTGCTTGGGCGTTGCGTGTGCGGGCTTGCTGTACCTGGTCCTTTCGGCGCTTTTCAAGGTATTCGGCGCCAATCGCGTCATGCGTTACTTCCCGCCGGTTGTCACGGGCCCCATCGTCATCTGCATCGGTCTGATCCTGGCAAGCTCGGCTATTGCCAACTGCTCGACCAACTGGCTTGTCGCGGTTATCGCCATCGCGGTCATCATCGTGTGCAATATCTGGGGTCGCGGCATGATCAAGATCATCCCCATCCTCATGGGCGTCATCGTGGCGTACGTGTGCGCGGCACTGCTTGGCGAGGTCGACTTCTCCGGCGTGGCGGCAGCTCCTTGGATCGGCTTGCCCGTCCTGTGGGACAACACGGTGTTCGGTCTGTTTACGAGCGGTTCCATGGATTCGGGTTTGGCGATCACGGCTATCATCACCATCATGCCCATCGCCCTTGCAACCATGATCGAGCATATCGGCGACATCTCGGCCATCAGCTCCACGTGCAACCGCAACTACATTGCCGAGCCGGGTTTGCATCGCACGCTGCTTGGCGACGGTTTGGCCACCATCATCGCGTCGCTGTTCGGCGCGCCGGCAAACACCACCTATGGCGAGAACACGGGCGTGCTCGCGCTGACCCGCGTGTTTGATCCTCGCGTCGTGCGCATCGCGGCAATTTTCGCCATCGTGTTCTCGTTCTGCCCGAAGTTCGCTGCCGTCATCGGCGCCATGCCCGCAAGCGTTATCGGCGGCGTGTCGCTCGTTCTGTACGGCATGATCTCGGCTGTGGGCGTTCGCAACCTCATCGAGAACCACGTTGATTTCACGGTCAGCCGCAACATCCTGATCGCAGCCATCATCCTGGTGCTCTCGATTGGCATCGCCTACAGCACGGCCGGCGCCATCGTCATTCCGGCTGGCGATATCAGTATCTCGCTTTCCGGTTTGGCCGTTGGGTCGTTGGCGGGCATCATCCTGAACATCATCTTGCCGTTCAAGGAGTACTCGCAGGCTGCTTCGCCCTTGCCCGGCGTGAGCAAGGCAGCGCCTCCTGTCAAAGAGATATCGGACGAGTCTCAGGACGAATAATCAGAACGGGGATATGTCAGCACTGCTAGGGCGGTGACACATTCATTCTCTTAGCAGAATGGTATACTAACTGGTTGGAAATACGCCGATACGCTGCCGATAGAAAGGAACATCATGGCAGACCGCGATATCACTATCCCCATGGGTCCCGACCGCACGGGCGAGCTCAACTTGCCGCCTATCGACTTCGGCGACGGTAGTTATTCCGAGGAAGCCGGCGAAGCGGACGCGTATTCCGACTATGCAGACTACGCCGGCTATGCGCAGGCTCCCGCCGAAGACGAGGAAGTCGCGTATGCCGGCATCAACGAACGCTATGAAGAGGCTGCCGATGACTACAACATCGGCGGCATAACCGAAGAAGAGGCAAACGCCCAGGGCATCGACGAGGTGCAGATGAGCTTCCTGGCGTTGAAGGATTCCATCGGCCAGGGCCGCGAGCTGAAAGCCCGCGAGAAAGAACTCGACGAGTTCGCCGCGCAGATCGATGCCGACAAGGAAGAACTTGCCGACCGCGAGGACATCCTTGAAAACTACCAGGTGCTCGTCACCGATTTGGACAATGTCATCGCGCAGAACACGAACGACCGCGAAGCGCTCAAAATGGAGCTATCCCAAGTCACAGCCAAACTCGACGAGACGTCCGAGGCCCTCGAGCGCATGCGCGAGTACCACGATGGCCAGATGGATCCGTTCGAGAAGAACCTCGGCCGTGCACGTGCTTATGCCGACCAGGCGAAAAACGACGAGCGTAGCCGCAAGTCCGAGCTGAACGCAGCCGAGTCCGAGGTGAAGCGCGCCGGTTCGGGCGACGAGGCCACCATGGCGTCCGCCCGCCTCGAGCAAGTGCAGGTTGCCTTCGACGAGGCCAGCGCCCGCAGCGAGAAGGCAAAGCGCGCCCTCGAAGAGGCGCAGCGCGCTTATGACGATGCCATCGCCCAAGTCGAGCAAGCCGAGTCGCCGCTCGAGCACACCATCGAGGACCTCGAGAAGCAGGCTGACGACCTGAAGGCCGATATCAGCGAGCTTGGCGAGGAGATTTCCACCGCGCGCAGGCGCCGCCAGTACTGCGAAACCGTCTACCAGTATCCCGACGAGACCGCGAAACTGCGCGAACGGGTGCTGGCCGATGAGCAGAGGATGATCGAGCTCGACGAAGAGGCTGAAGAGCTGCGTGACCGCCTGTCCCAGAGCAAGGAGCAGTCGAAGAAGGCGAAAATCGCCATCGTCGCCCTCATTGTCGTCATCATCGTGATCATCATCCTGCTGGTCGCTCGGACTCGCTAATA
>JAFWJU010000043.1 GCA_017511465.1 Eggerthellaceae bacterium
CCGTGGGGTGAGGATACGACAGCATGACGTTGGTTAATAACCAAATAGGGACTGTCCCCTTTTGGTTATTTGTCAATCAGCTCGCTCAGCCAATCGACGACGATGTCGGCGTGCTCTTCAAGCTGCTGCTTCCGTTCTTTAGAGCATCCTGCGGCAACGCCCATGGTTCTTAACCCGAAATCGGACATGACGGCGATGGCGTAAGGTGCATCGTCGACGGCCCATGTCTGCTCGCGTTTTGTCCCGAGAATATCCAACGCACGCTGGTAGATTTTGAAATCCTGTTTCGACACGCCCACTTCATCGGTCGTGACCAAGTCTTCGAAACAATCGAGGATCCCCGCTCGGCGCAGCCCCGCTTCGAGGTAACGCCTGGGACTCGAAGACAAGACGACGCATGGCATGCCGGCATCGGCGACCGCCCGCACGAATTCGCATGCGCCGGGCATGGGGCTTGATTCTTCCCCGTAAAAACGCAACAGGTGATCATCGAGATGGGCGAGCACGGCATCGGCGCTCGCCCCCACGCCGTACTTCTCATGGAAAATACGCGCAGCTTCCTCGATGGGCGCCGAGTGTATCTCGTCTTCTTGTTCCTGCGTAAGCGGGCCACTCTCGGCAAACAGGTCGCGTTCTGCCTCGTCCCATGCCGCCAGCGAGTCGAGCAATGTCCCATCGCAATCGAAGATGAACCCTTTCGCACCCTGAAAACGCTTCATGGTAATCCCCTTGAAACAAAATGTTTTACAATGACTATACCGTATTCAGCTGCGATAACCGACAAGGAGCGACCTTATGCCCAAGCGCGATGACATCAAGAAAGTCCTCATCATCGGAAGCGGCCCGATTATCATCGGTCAGGCATGCGAGTTCGACTACTCGGGAACCCAGGCATGCAAGGCGCTTCGCAACCTCGGTTACGAAATCGTGCTTGTCAACAGCAATCCTGCGACGATCATGACAGACCCCGAGACGGCAGATGAGGTTTACATCGAGCCGCTCAACGTCGAACGCCTTACCGAAATCATCGAGAAGGAACGTCCCGACGCGCTGCTGCCCAACTTGGGCGGCCAGTCGGGCCTGAACCTATCTTCGGCACTTGCCGCCGAGGGCATCCTCGACAAGTACGGCGTCGAGGTCATCGGCACCCCCATCGACGCAATCGAGCGCGGCGAAGACCGCGACGTTTTCAAGCAGACCATGGCCGAACTTGGCATCGAGATGGCGCGCTCCAAGGTATCGCACACGGTTGACGAAGCCGTCGCCATCGCCGACGAGCTCGGATATCCCTGCGTGCTGCGCCCTGCCTACACCATGGGCGGGACTGGCGGCGGTCTCGTGTACAACGTCGACGAGCTCCGCACCGTCGTGGCGCGCGGTTTGGCCGCTTCGCCTGTCACCGAGGTCCTCGTCGAGGAAAGCGTCCTCGGATGGGAAGAGCTCGAGTTTGAGGTCGTGCGTGATGCCAAGGGACAGATGATCACGGTTTGCACCATCGAGAACATCGACCCGATGGGCGTGCATACCGGCGACTCGTTCTGCGCCGCCCCCATGCAAACCATCGACCAGGCCGTCATCGACCGCCTTCAGGAAAAGTCCTACCGCATCGTTGATGCGGTGAAGGTCATCGGCGGCACCAACGTGCAATGGGCACACGACCCCGTAACCGACCGCGACATCATCATCGAGATCAACCCGCGCACGTCGCGCTCTTCGGCTCTCGCTTCCAAGGCGACGGGCTTCCCCATCGCCCTCATCTCCTCAATGCTGGCGGGCGGCTTGACGCTCGACGAGATCCCGTGCGGCAAGTACGGCACGCTCGACAAGTACTACCCC
>JAFWJU010000044.1 GCA_017511465.1 Eggerthellaceae bacterium
GCGCCGGGAAGCCAATCGCCGGGCAGCCTGAAGGTGTCGCCGAGGATCTTGTCTTCGGCTTTGACGCGCGTGAACATCGGGTCGTCGGCACTCGCGCAACCCACGATGGGGGCGTCGAACATCGGCGTGCCCGCTATCTCATCGCGCAGCGCCCAACTGGCTTGAATGGCGTTGTCGGGGCTCGATAGCACGTACTCGGCAAGTTTGACTTGCAATGCGTCGACGTTCATGCGACCTCCGTGTTTGCGTGTGGCAACGTGCGGCGGTTACCGGGCTCGATTGAGCGGCGTTCAGGCTTCGTTTGCAAGCGCCTCGAGTGTATCGCCCTCAAGGCGGTAGGTGGTCCAGCAATCCATCTGGGCAGCGCCCAGCGAACGGTAGAAGTCGATACTGGGCTGATTCCAATCGAGGCAATTCCACTCAAGCCTACCGCATCCGCGTTCCATGGCTATTTGCGCCAAACGGCGCAGCAGGCTCTTTCCATAGCCCTTTCCCCGCTCGTCGGGGAGCACGAACAAGTCCTCGAGGAAGATTCCCGGGCGCCCGAGCCACGTCGAATAGCTGTGGAAGAACAACGCGAATCCGACGGTTTTGCAATCGGCTTCGGCGAGCAGCACCTCGGCATGGCGTTGCACGAAAAGCGTTTCGCGCAGGAGCTCTTCCGTTGCGACCACCTGGTCGGCGGCTTTCTCGTATTCGGCAAGTTTCTTGATGAGGTCGAGGATGACGGGCACGTCGTCTTCGGTGGCGAACCTCAGTTGCGCTTGAGCCATGTCGGTCCTCCTGCTCAACGGCTCGTGCTTTGGTTGAAGGTTTGGCGGTAAGTATCATGACGGCGGGTGCAAGCCCGCCGCCTTGATGGTCTCGTATGCCGAGGCGCTTAAGCCTCTTCTTCGGCCAGGACGTCTTCCATGTCGCGGAACTTGTCGGGGTCGCCCGGCTCGCCGATCTCGGTCGGATCGCCATGGGAGGTGAAGTCGGGATAATCCGCAGGTTCGGGCGTTTCCTCGAGCTCGTCGAAGTTGACAGCCGCAATGGCGTCGTTGTTGAACACTTCCTTGTCCAACATGCCGCACATGCTTGCGATGCAGGTGGTTACCACGCCGTCGCCCGTGACGTTGACGGCGGTGCGGCCCATGTCGAGGATGCGGTCGATGCCCATGATCATGGCAACGCCTTCGACCGGCAAGCCGACCGTCGAGAACACCATGGTCAGCATGATGGTGCCGACGCCGGGCACGCCGGCGGTGCCGATGCTGGCTGCCGTTGCCGTGACCACGACCGAGAGCAGCGCCGAGGTGGGCAGGTCGATGCCGAACGCCTGCGCCGCGAAGATGACGGCCGCGCCCTGCATGATGGCGGTGCCGTCCATGTTGATGGTGGCGCCCAGCGGGATGGTGAACGATGCGACCTTCGGGTCGACGCCCATGCGCTTCTCGAGGGTTTCCATGTTCAGCGGGATGGTGGCGTTCGACGAGCTGGTCGAGAACGCGAACACCATGACCGGCCACATCTTCCGCAGGAAGTGAATGGGGTTCAGGCGCGTGAAGATGAACAGGATGAGCATGTACACGATGAGCAGCTGGATGATCAGGCCCAGGTACACCGTGCCGATGAACTTCAGCATGGGCAGGATGCCGCTGATGCCCAAGTTACAGAACGTGCGCGTGATCAAGCAGAAGATGCCGATGGGCGCTACTTTCAGGATGAGCTGGATCATGTTCATCATGACGGCGTTGAACTGCGTGAAGAAGCGGTTGACCGTGGCGACCTTCTTGCCCAGGTTGCCCAGGATGAAGCCCAGGATCAACGCGAAGAAGATGATTTGCAACATCGTGCCGGCAGCCATGGCGCCGAAGATGTTCGTCGGGATGATGTTCAGCAGCACGTCGGCGAAGGTTTGCTCTTCGGCCACCTTCGGCTCGACCTGCACGATCGATCCCATGTCAAGCCCGATGCCCGGGTTCGTGAACGACGCGATGATCAGGGCGATCGTGATTGCGAGGGCGGTCGTGCACAGGTACATGAGGATGGTGCCGCCGCCGACTTTGCCCAGCATCTTCGGGTCGCTCATCGATGCGGCGCCGCATACGATGGAGCAGAACACGAGGGGCACGACGAGCATCTGCATGAGCCTGATGAAGCCCTGGCCCAAGACGTAGCACACGCCTTCGATGATGTACAGGTCGGCCCACGAATCGGGTGCGATCACCATGTTGCAGATGATGCCGCAGACGATGCCGGCTGCCAACGAGATCAGAATCCACGTCGTCATGCTCAGCTTCTTGCGCTTGCCCTCCTCGGGCGGCGTTTCAACGATCTTGGCGTCTTCCATGTTCCCCCCTTGTCCCCTTAATCCGTTTCGTTACAGACATTGCTCCAATAGGATTTCGATGTCGTCGCTGTTAAGCCTACAGTACTTCATGGGAATAATCTTGGTCGCCTTCGCGATTTTCGGCACGTCTTCGATTGTCACGCCCAGCTCGGTCAGCGTGTGGTGCGCGCCGATCTTCTTGGTCCAAGCCAACAACGCGTCGATGCCCTCGACAACAACCTCGATATCGGTCTTGCCCTGCGGGTCGACGCCGAACACGTTGATGGCGAAGCGCTTCAGCTGCCATGTCATCAGGGCGCTGGTCACCTTGACGAAGCGGTAGTACTGCGGCTGAACCGCGGCAAGGGCCAAGCCGTACGGGCAGCCCGTGTTGACGCTCACCTGGTTGGCGATGTTGCGCACTTGGTAGATGCCCTCTTTGCCGCATGCAAGCACGTGGTTTTCGGCAAGCGAGCTGGCCCACAGAAGGCTTGCCCGGGCCCTGTAGTCGCTGGGGTTTTCGAGCACGGTTTCGAGGTTTGCCATGACGTTCTTCATGGTGGCTTCAAGCAAATCGTCGGCCAGTACGTTGCCGATGTCGGTGCTGAAGTACATTTCCATGAGATGCGACAGCGTGGTGTAAGCGCCGGCGATGGTTTGCTCGCGCGGCACGGTGAAGGTGGTTTCGGGCTCGAGGATTGCGAAGCGGGCGTTCAGCTCGGGATAATCCTCGCCGGTCTTGACGTTCGTCTTCTCGTTGAAGATGACGGCGCGCCCATTGCCCTCGCTGCCCGAGCCGGCGCACGTTACGACGAAGCCGTGGGGAATGGGCTCGGCGATGAGGGGCTCGTGGCGAATCCAGTGCCGTTTCCAAGCCCTGTCCTGGCGCGCCACCAGCGAGATGGCCTTCGCGCAGTCCATGACCGCTCCGCCGCCGACGCCCAAGATGAAGTCGACGCCTTCGTCGTTTGCCAGCGCGGCGCCTTCCTCGACCTTTGACAACGTGGGGTTGGCTGCAATGCCGCCGAACTCGACGATGCGCGCGCCTGTGTCTTCAACCAATTTGACGATGCGGTCGTACAGCCCGCTTTCCTTGATCGAGCCTGTGCCATACGCCAGCATGACGACCTTTGCCCCGCCGAGTTCGCTGGGAAGGACCTGCAGCTGCTTGTTCCCGAAATAGAACTTCGTGGGGTTTGCGAATGTGAAATCGTTCATTATGTGCCTCCTTGAAATGCATTGGTGACCATGGTACCGCAAACGGTTTGCCGACAGAGGGAAGGTGCCCGTTGAGTTTGGCGGCTGGTCTGGCGCTTTGGGCGGCGTGGAGGCGGGCTAGGGGATGATGACGAAACCCACGAGGTCGCATGCGAGCGCGATGCCGATGGACGCGGCGATGTCGCGGGGGAAATGGACCCCGCCGACGATGCGCGTGAAGGCGACGATGACGCTGCAAATGAAGCCGAGAACGCCCAGAACGGGGTTGAGCCAGGCAAGCGCGCAGGCGATGATGACGGCGCTTGCCAGGTGGCGGCTGGGGAACGACTTGCCGCGCGTGTCCTTGAAGATGATGGGGTCGATGGCGTAAAGCTCGTAGGGGCGCGGGGCGTCTATCCTTTCGCGTATGACCGAGACCAGCGCGAACGTGAACATGGGCACGAGCACGGCTCTTGGCAATCGCCCGTCGCCCGTGAAGAAAAGCCAGGCCAGCACAGCGATGTACACGGCGGCGACGACGATCACCATCGCCTTGTCGGCGACGTTGACCAGCCGCATGGCGTTGTCGCTGCGGAAGGGCTCCGATATGCGTTCGTACCAGCTTTCGTAATCCATGTCCTTCATGATACTGGCATGATGTGAAGGAATAAAGAAACCGTTTTCGCCGATAAACCGCTGTGCTATCATGCAAAGGCTTGTCTTTGTCCTGGTCGGAAACCAGGGCGGAAAAGGAGAACCAGACATGAAACCAGGAATTCACCCCGACTACATGGAGTGCACCGTAACGTGCAGCTGCGGCAACACGTTCAAGACGCGTTCCACGAAGCCCGAGATCCGCATCGAGATCTGCAGCGCTTGCCATCCGTTCTACACGGGTCAGCAGAAGTTCGTCGACACCGGCGGACGCGTGCAGCGCTTCAGCGACAAGTTCGGCTCCGCCGACAAACTCGTCGCAGAGCGCGAGGCTGCCCGCAAGGCCAAGCGTGCCGCCGAAGTGGCCGCTGCCGAGGAGAAGCGCAAGGCCGAGCGTGAGGCCAAGGCCGCCGAGAAGGCCAAGCGTGCCGAGGAATACGCCAAGAAGGCTGCTGCCGCCGCCGAGCGCGAGGCTGCTGCCGCCGCCAAGGCCGAGGCTGCTGCCGAGGCCGAGGAAGTCGCCGAGGCCGTCGAGGCCGCCGCGGCTGAGGTTGCCGCCGAGGACGTCGCCGAGGAGGCTGCCGAATAAGGCGCTTGCATAGCACAGCGAATCGAAAAGGCCCGGTTTTGCCGGGCCTTTTTCGTTGTCTGGGTTTTCTTGCTTACGCCCGCGGCGTCCAGGCGATGAACGCCCACATGACGTTGCGCGGCTTCGAAAGCTGCAGCATGCCGTCGGCTTCGACCAGGTTTTGCTCGAGCCAGGTGCGCAGGCGCTCGGGGATGGCCTCGATTTGCTCGTCGGTTGCGTAACCGCGGGCGGCTTCGCTCGCCACGGTCGTGAACTTGTCGAGGGCGTCGTCGAATGTGTCGAAGCGCTCGATGCGCGTGTTGGGGATGTAGGCGACCTCGGGCCGAATGCCCATCTGCACCAGGATGTTGAACGCGTACAGGAAGTCGTGCCCGACGTGCTCTTCGAGGCCTGCGGCGCGCAGGAGGTCGTCATCGCAGCGCGGGGACGACGATCCGGGCAGCGTGATGCACACGCGGCGACGTGCCACGCGGTCGAGGCGCTCGAGCGAATCGCCCAGGTCGTTGGTGGCAATCGACCGCGATGCGAATGCCACGTCGGCGCATTTCGGCGCAACGCCGCATGCCTCCCAGTCGTCGGACCAGCTCATGACTTTCACGTCGACGCCCTCGATGCCGAGTTCCCGCTGGTCGGCGATCATGACGTCCAGCATGCCCTGCGAGAAGTCGCATGCAATCACACGATGCCCCGCCATTGCCAGCGGCGTGGCCAAAGAGCCCGTTCCGCAGCCCATGTCGAACACCACTTCGCCTGGCTGCACGTCGGCCAGCCGCAGGAAATCGGCGACATACCCTTGCTGCGAGCCGTGCTTTACGGGAAACGTCTTGGCCTTGGCGTCCCATGTGGCCGGGTCGTCTGGCCGATTGCGGGCGATTTGCAAGGCCTTCCATTCCTCGTTCCAATTGCGAGTTGTAAGCATCGGAGTGAATTGCCCGTCCATTTATCGCCTTTCGTCCCAACGTTTGGATTGATTTGGATGCTCCCGATTATACTTTGGATGACCGTCTAAGAGAGAGGGCACACCATGAACGTCGAGCTTCTGTATTACACCAAGGATCCTGAACGCGCCGTCGCTACGGCTGCCCGGTTGTGCTATGCGCCCGTCGGCGCTTCCGAACTTATGGAATCGCTGGATGAGGAGCGCATCCATAAAGTTTTAAGCACCATCATGGCCGGCGGCCACTTCTCGACGCTCGAGCATGCCAGCTACACGTTTGCCATCGACGGCGTGTCGCGCGCGCTCACGCATCAGCTGGTGCGCCATCGCCTGGCCAGCTTCAACCAGCAGAGCCAGCGCTACGTTAAATTCACCAATGGGCTCGACACCATCAAGCCCGACACCATTGCCCAAAACGAGGAGTGCAATCGCTTGTTCGACGAGATGATCGAGAAGACCGTCGAGGCGTATCAGGCGTTTGTGGCAGCCGGCATTCCCGCCGAGGATGCGCGCTACATCCTGCCGAACGCCGCCGAGACCAAGATCGTCGTCACGATGAACATCCGCGAGCTCATGCATTTCTTCACCCTGCGCTGCTGCAACCGTGCGCAGTGGGAGATTCGCGACCTCGCTTGGAAGATGCTCGAGCTCGTGCGCCCCACGGCGCCGTTCATCTTCGCGACAGCCGGTCCCAGCTGCGTGCGCGGCGCTTGCCCCGAGGGCAAGATGACGTGCGGCAACCCGTATCCGAAGGCAACGCGGGAATAAGGCGGAACGAGGCGCACGGTACGGCTGTGCGCCACATTTCTCGCATGACGCAATCCACGGGATGGTGTCGAATTCGTGATGCCCGCAGATTTGCGGCACAATGCACTCATGGCTGAAACAGGGCAAATACAGGAAAAGCAGAAGAGCGACCTTTCGCGCGCGTTTTCCGAAGACGGCGCGCTGAAGACGCATGTCGGCGGCCAGGCACTGCTCGAGGGCATCATGATGCGCGGCAAGTTCAACTGGTCTGTCGCCGTGCGCGAACCCGATGGCAACATTTACACCGAAGAGCATGACCTTGCCTACGGGCAGGACAAATCAGGCTGGCTGTACAAGCCTTTCATCCGCGGCTGCCGCGCTTTCGTCGAGTCGCTCGCGCTTGGCTACAAGGCGCTTACGATTGCGGCCGAGCACGCCTTCGTCGAGGAGGAAGAGGACAAGGGCGATAAAAAAGGGAAGGGCGAAATCGGCGAGTCCAATTTCTCCTGGTCTCGCGACTTCGGCAATCCAGACGAGATGATCGACGCGCTGGGCGCGCAGCGCACGATCGAGGTTGTCGACGGCGAAACGGGGCTTCCCGTTGCGTTCGAGCCCGAGCCTGAATCTGTAATGGCCGAAGTCGGCGCCGATGCCGAAGCGCCCACGTCGGGCGAAGTTGCCGAGCCATCCGAGTCGTCCGAGAAGAAGCCGCTGCTTGGCAATACCGAGATGGCCATCAGCATGGTGCTGGGTTTGGTGCTGGGCATTGCGCTGTTCGTCATCGTGCCCGCGTTCCTTACCAACCTCATCGTGGGTGAATACGACGATCGCACGCTGTTGTGGAACATCGTCGACGGTTTCTTGCGCATCGGCGTGTTCATCTTCTATATATGGCTCATCGGCCGCATGTCCGACATCAAGCGCATGTTCGGCTATCACGGCGCCGAGCATAAGACCATCCACTGTTTCGAGCACGGCTTGCCGCTAACGCCCGAGAACGCCCGCAGCTTCCCCAGGCTGCATGTGCGCTGCGGCACGGCGTTCCTCATCATGGTCATGATCATCGCCATTTTCGTGTACACGGTGGTGCCGCTGGGAGTTCTCATCGACGCATGGGGCGTGCCCGACGGGCCGCTGAAACTGACGCTCGTCATCATCGTGCGCATTCTGCTGATGCCCGTCATCGCCGGCATCGCCTACGAGATCACCGTTAAATGGGCGGGCAGCCATCCCGACAATCCGCTGGTCAAGGTTGTTTTGTGGCCCGGCATGCAGATGCAGTACCTCACGACGCGTGAACCCGACGACGGCCAGATTGAATGCGCCATCGCCGCCATGCAGATGGTGCTCGAACGAGAGAAGCGCGAAGAGGCCAACGCCAGCGCTTAATCCGGGCGCTTCCAAGCTTTTCGGCCACGCCGCTTCCGGACGGCGTTCACTTTGCGGGGTTTTCAGCCACTGCCTCCCAAGGAAGCCAGTTTCCCATCCACCCAAGCATTCACTTCGCCGGGTTTTCGACCATTGCCTCCCAAAGAAGCCAGTTTCTAGTGCGCTCGATCGCTCACTTCGCTGGGTTTTCGTCCACGGCGTGGATTTCGTGGCACAGAATCCCGCGAAATGCACCGAATCAGGCGCATTCGGGAGCGCACTCCAGGGGCTTTCCCACCATTTCCGCCCGCAGATAGCTCACTTCGCTGGGTTTTCTGCCACTGCGTAGCTTTTGTGGCGTAAAACCCTGGAAAGGGAACGGAGTTTCGGGCCTTTGAGCGTTCCCTTCGCGGTGATTTCAGCCATGAACGCCCATGGCAGCGTTCACTTTGCGGGGTTATCAGCCATGGGGGATTGAGTCTGGCGCAAAAGGCCGCGAAGTGCGCCGCAAAGGCGCCTTCCCGGGAGGGAACGCGAAGGGAGTTGGCGCAAAGGGCCGCGAAGTGAACGCCGAAGGGGCTCAGCAGGGCAGAGCGCGCGGGCCGCGTGGCGCAAAAGGCAGCGAAGTGAACCGCAAAGGCGCCTTGTCGGGAGGGAAGGCGCGGGCCGTGTGGTGCAAAGGGCCGCGAAGTGAACGCCGAAGGGGCTCTCGTTTAGAAGAGCGACTCATCTTATTCATTCAAGTTAAGGCCAACAGGTGTCTGTGCAAGAGTTTTGCGCAACCCTGATGGCCAAAACGGCCAGACATGACCCTTCACTGTGCCATTTTCGGTTTCCTGCGAGGTTTGTGTTTCGGTAACTGAGAGGAACTCCTTCGTTACCCTGCTAAGCATGGGCCGTGCGGGGAACATAGTCATCGGGGATTCATCTGCAGAATTCCTTTTCATGCATGATGACGCTATAAAGCGCATTGCGGGACATGAATCATGGGCAAATCCCTTGAAAGCTTGCGCATGCGGCATTCGAGAGTTAATGGATTTCAATGTCAAACATCCG
The DNA here is from genome assembly GCA_017511465.1 of Eggerthellaceae bacterium. GTDB lineage: Bacteria > Actinomycetota > Coriobacteriia > Coriobacteriales > Eggerthellaceae > UBA9715. Next base: position 8,863 of record JAFWJU010000044.1, read on the forward strand.
CTTTTTGGCGAAGGGCCTGTCACGCTGCTCGTTCCATCAAAAACGCTTCGGCGGAATAATGTGGAAATCGCTAGTCGTTACATCGCCGATGAGTTCCCCGCCAAGTCCTTCTTCGAGCTCCGCAACGGTTTGTACATGGTAATGCCTGAATGCATGTTCACGCTTGCTGCGAGTCGCTTGCCTCTGCCGGCGCTAGTAGCTTTAGGGGTTAACTTGTGCGGAAGGTTCTATCTCGCTGGCCCCGATGACGAGATCAGGCGCCGATCGAATTTCCTTGCCACGCCCGAAAGCCTTCTCGCATATGCACAGGCGGCTGCTTATCGAAGGGGAGCAAGCAAAGCTGAGCAAGCTGTTCGTTTCATTGCGCCGAACTCTGGGTCGCCAGCAGAGACGCAGACATGGGTTCAGTTCTGCATGCCTATGCGCCATGGAGGCATGGGGCTTGGTTTTACGCACATGAATTACGACGTGAAAGCGGGAAGGCTTGCTCAATTAACTACTCAAAACGAGTTTTGCATCGACTTCGTGGATGTTATCTCGCATAAAGCATTGGAATTCGACGGAAAGGAATATCACATAGATGCGGGAAAAGACAAGCGTCGTCGAAATGACCTGAAGATGCTTGGATGGGATGTATATCCGATTGATGGTGCTTCTCTCTATCATCCTGACGAAACGATTCGCTGTGCGAAGCAGTTGGCAAGAATAATGGGGAAGCGATTCAGACCGCCTAAAGGTTGGGAAAAGCGCTTCATCGCACTGAGGGAGTCAATAGACCTTCCCGTATGACTATTAATCTCGAGTCTTCGTTTCTCGTATGTTTAGGCTGTTCACTTCGCGGGGTTTTCAGCCAACGCGTAGCTTTTGTGGCGGAAAACCTGGAAAGGGAACGGAGTTTCGGGCCTTTGAGCGTTCCCTTCGCGGTGATTTCAGCCATGAACGCCCGTGGCAGCGTTCACTTTGCGGGGTTTTCATCCAACGCGTAGCTTTTGTGGCGGAAAACCCTGGAAAGGGAACGGAGTTTCGGGCCTTTGAGCGTTCCCTTCGCAGTGATTTCAGCCATGAACGCCCGTGGCAGCGTTCACTTTGCGGGGTTATCAGCCATGGGAGATTGAGTCTGGTGCAAAAGGCCGTGAAGTGCGCCGCAAAGGCGCCTTCCCGAGAAGGAAGGCGCGGGTCGTCTGGCGCAAAAGGCCGTGAAGTGAACGCCGAAGAGGCTCTGCAGGGCAGAAGGCGCGGGTCGTCTGGCGCAACAGGCCGTGAAGTGAACGCCGAAGGAGCTCTGTTGGGCAGAGCGCGCGGGCCGCGTGGTGTAAAAGCCAGCAAAGTGAACGATGGCGTTACAGACATGAAGGCATCGTGCGTTATTTCGCCACCCCCTTTGGGAAATCGTGTATCCTTGCAAGCTGTCATGCGTTAAGCGCAAGACGCGTCCGCTGCGGCGGGCGCACGCCCACACACGTTAATAAGCAAAGGGCTTCCGTGTGAACGATTGCGGCTGTGGAATTCGGCCGCGGAAGGAGAAGGCCAGTGAAACTGGTTGTAACTGAGAAGAACGA
>JAFWJU010000045.1 GCA_017511465.1 Eggerthellaceae bacterium
CAGGCAGGTAGATCGAAACCTGCTTTCCAAGCCATATGGTCGTTTTTCACGCGAAATTTGCGTAATTATGAAAACAGGCCAGCCATTTTACTGGCTGACCTGGTCTTTCATGGTGGAGCATAGGGGGATCGAACCCCTGACCTCAGGCTTGCAAAGTCCGCGCTCTCCCAGCTGAGCTAATGCCCCATATGCTTGCGCCTCTGGGCGGCGCCGCGCTTTTTGCCCAGGATAGTAATAAACGCTCCACCGGCAAACTCGGCTCACGGTGGAGCGTTTATCGCAAAATGGTGGGCCCGAATGGATTTGAACCAGCGACCTCACGCTTATCAGGCGTGCGCTCTAACCAACTGAGCTACGGGCCCGTGCAAAAAGTGCCTTGATAATATATATCTCACAGCCCAGCGGGTCAAGAACTTTTTTCCGCTTCTACACACTTGAGCAGCGATAATCCTTAAACGTTGAATTTGAAGTGCATGACGTCGCCGTCCTGCACGACGTACTCCTTGCCCTCTTGACGCAGCTTGCCTGCTTCGCGGCAGCCTTTTTCGCCTCCGAGCGCCACGTAGTCTTCGTAGCTTGCGGTCTCGGCCTTGATGAAGCCGCGCTCGAAATCCGAATGGATGACGCCCGCGGCTTGCGGGGCCTTGGCGCCAATGGGAATAGTCCAGGCCTTCGTTTCCTTTTCGCCGCTGGTGAAATAGCTTTGCAAGCCCAGAAGCGCATACGCCTCGCGCGCAAGACGGGCAAGGCCGCTTTCTTCAAGGCCCATTTCCTCAAGGAACATCTGAGCCTCTTCGGCATCGAGTTCGGCCAGGTCGGCCTCGATTTTAGCGCTGATGGGCACGGGGGCGCAGCCGTCGATTTCTGCGAAATCGGCAGTCACCTGATCCTCGTCGACGTTTGCAACGTACAGGATGGGCTTCATGGTCAGCAGGTGCAGGTCGTACACGGCAGCCCGCTCTTCGTCGCTCAGGTTCAACGTGCGCGCGCGATGCCCCTCGTTCAGGCCCTCGAGCACCTTCTTCGCCGTTTCGAGCTTTTCGGCGGCCGCCTTGTCGCGCTTGGCGTCCTTCTCGAGACGCGGCAGCGCTTTCTCGATAGTGGCCATATCGGCCAGGATGAGCTCGGTTTTGATGGTCTCCACATCGCTTGACGGGTTAACCTTGCCATCGACATGCACGACGTCGGGGTCGCTGAAGAACCGCACGACCTCGCAGATGGCATCGGTCTCGCGGATGTTCGCGAGGAACTGGTTGCCCAAGCCCTCGCCCTTCGAAGCGCCCGCAACCAAGCCGGCGATGTCGACGAACTCCACCGTGGCGGGCACTATCTGCGCGGGATTGTCGATTTTGGCAAGTTCGGCCAAGCGTGCGTCAGGCACGGGCACGACGCCTACATTGGGCTCGATGGTTGCAAACGGGTAGTTGGCCGCCAAAGCGCCCGCTTTGGTTAACGCGTTGAACAAGGTGGACTTGCCCACGTTGGGCAACCCGACAATGCCGATGGAAAGAGCCATGGGTCCTCCGATTCAGTGATAAAGCTGGGCGGCGCCCGAAGCGCCGCCCTTCATGATAGCACCGGTTGTTTTCCCTTCTTCAGCCTATCAGCTTAAATGGCGATCACGCCTGCGGTGTTCAGCGTGTACGCAACGAGGATGACGACGAGCAGCACAGGCGCGATGTACTTGATCATGACGACGAACAGCTTCTCGCCGCCAAACTTCGACGAGAGTTTCACCTCGTCGATAATCGCCTTTGGTTTCACCACGTACCCGATGAAGATGCAGGTGAGCAACGCCACGATGGGCATGAGGATGGTGTTGCTAAGGAAGTCGAAGAAGTCGAGCAGCTGGCTGTTCTGGTATTCGCCAATGCCGAACAGCGAGTACATCGGGTCCATCCACAGCAGGTTGTCGTAGCCCATGTTGACGAAAATGCCCACGGCCATGATGAACACGCCTGCCACGATGATGGAGAACTTGCGGCGGCGCTTGAAACCGTCCGCCACGATGGAAACGCAGGTCTCGAACAAGCTGATGCAGCTGGTCAAGGCAGCAAAGAACACCAGCGCGAAGAACAGGAATCCCAGGATGGGGCCAACGGGGCCAAGGCTGTTGAACACCGTGGGCAGGATGCCGAACATCAAGCCCGGGCCAGCATGCGTCATGACGGCCTCGCCGCTGCCGAGAATGGCAAACGACACGGGGATGATCATGAAACCGGCCAGGATGGCGATGCCGGTGTCGAAGACCTCGATGCGGCGCACCGAGTGCTCGAGGTCGTGTTCTTTCGAGAAGTACGAGCCGTAAGTGATCATGATGCCCATGGCCAGCGAAAGGCTGTAGAACATCTGGCCCATGGCACCGAGTACCAGCTCGACCGAGAACTTGGAAAAGTCGGGAATCAGATAGAACGCCACGCCGTCAATCGCGCCGGGCAACGTCATCGAGTAGATGCTGATGCCGATGGACATGATGATGAGCGCGGGCATGAGCACCTTGTTGACGTTCTCGATGCCCTTGTTGACGCCGAGCGCGACAACCAGGTACACGATGAGCAAGAACACGATGAGGTACAGGTACGTTTCGGGGTTTTGCAGGATGAACCCGCCGAAGAACCCGTCACCCGCGATTGCCTCGGCAGGCGTGGTGATGTAGCTGACCATGTACTTGGTCACCCAACCGCCGATGAGCGCGTAATACGGCGTAATGACGAACGGCACGATGCTGGCCAGGATGCCCACGAACTTCCATTTCTTGGAAAGCGCGCTGAAGGCTCCGATGGCGGACTGGCCGGTTTTGCGGCCAAGTGCCGTTTCGGCCATCATCAACGAGAAGCCGAACGTGACGACCAAGATGATGTAGACGAGCAGGAAGATGCCGCCGCCGTACTTGGCTGCCAGATACGGGAAGCGCCACAGGTTGCCCAGGCCGACCGCGCTGGCAGCGGCAGCCAGGATGAAGCCCCACTTGCCAGACCAGCTGCTGCGTTTGGGAACGCCCGGCAGCCCGTCGTGTGGAACTCCCAGGGGCGCCTCTTCCTGCGCTTCGGGCGTGTAATGATCGGTAGCCATGATGATTTCCCCTTTTCAATAATCAGCTTGGCTTTTTTAGCAACCTTGTCATTATAGCGACCTGGGTAGATTTTCCAAGCCGTTTGAAGAAATGCGCCAGGGGAACAGGGGCAATTGGCGCATTACAGGGCGAGCAAGGCGCGTCCGAGGCGGATGAACTCTTGTTGGTCGAGCGTCTCGCCACGACGGCGCGGGTCGATGCCCGCTTTCTCGAAAACGCGTGGCAGGCTAGCCTGCACATCGGGATTTCCCGCAAAGTACGTCTTGCACGAATTTGCAAGCGTCTTGCGACGCGTGGCAAACGCCGCGTCGGCCATCGTGAATGCGGCGGAAAGCTCTTCGGCGGTCAGCTTTTTGCCCGCTGCGTCGCGGGCTATCTGGCGGTTCAGGCGCAAGACGGCGCTTTCGACATGCGGTGGCGGGAAGAAGTTGCCCGGCGCCACGGCAAAACGTCCAACAGGGCTGGCGACCAGCGACAGCTTCACCGTGTAAGCGCCATACGCCTTTGTGCCGGGTTTCGCCATCATGCGGTCGGCGACTTCCTTTTGCACCATGACGGTGGCGCTTTCCAGGAAATCCAGCCTTTGCAGGTAGTCGAGCACAACCGTGGCGGCAACCGCATACGGCAGATTCGAAACCAGCTTGTTGGGCTTTGACGCGTCGCCGTCACAGCCGATGTCGTTTGCCGTCGCCTCGAGCGCGTCCATGTTCAAAAGCGTGAAGCGGTCTTGCCACGGGGCCAGCGTGTCAGCCAGCACGGCGGGCAAGTCATAGTCTTTCTCGATGGACGTCACGTGCGCGGCGCGTTGCAGCAGCGCGGCTGTGAGCGTGCCGATTCCGGGGCCGACCTCCAAGATGCAATCGGCGTCTTGCACGTCGGCCAGCTCGACGATCTTGCGGATGACATCGTCGTTTACCAGGAAGTTCTGCCCCAAGCCGTATTTCGTGTACAGCCCGTGGCGCTCCAGGACCTCGCGCGTGGCCGAAGGGGTGGAATAGGGCGGCATGCGCTCACTAGCCACGGCGCTTTCCCTTCTTCTGACCTGAAGACAGGTCAAGCTTCGGGCGCTCTTTCTTCTGTTTTGCGCCTTCACGTTGTTCGGGCGCCTCCTTTTGCTGGGCAACCAGCTGGATCTCGGTGGCCTCGGCCGTGATTTCGCCGTTTTCGTCGACTTTGCCGACCCAGTCGAACACGCGCTCCAAACGGAAACCCGCGCAGGCAATCGAGGATTTCACTTCGCTGACCAAGGGGTCGTACCCGTGGGGGTCGCCGCCCTCGCCCAGCACATGCAGCGTCGCAGGGCGCTTGGAGGCCTTGCGCGTGTCGGCCCAGAAATACGGCTGCATGCGATCGAGCAGGCATTTCAGCATCGCCGGCGCACCCGAGAAGTACACGGGCGATACGATGGTCAGCTCGTCGACGTCGTCGAGCAGGTCGTAGAGCGTCTGCATGTCGTCGTCGAACACGCAACGGGGGCGCATTTCGGCAACCTCGTTGCCTTCGTCATCCTTGAATGTGACCTCGGTCAGCTGGCGGCACGCGTTGCAACCGATGCAGGGGCCCACCTCTATTTCGGAAATGGGAACGAGGAACAGCTCATCTTCGGGCCGCTCGTCGATGTTTGCCTCGAACAGCATCTCTGCGATGTGGGCGCTGCGTCCGTTCGACCGCGGCGATCCCATTATGATGACGCGCTTCATCGCGTTCCCCTCTCAGCTCGCGCAACTAGCAAGCAGCTTATCAAATTCCAACGCGATAGAACGCCAACGCGTTGGCGTGAACCTGCCCCAAGAAGCCGCAACGGTCCTCGTCGGGCACTATTCCCCTCACGTCGGCGAGCACAGCCGCCGTGAACACCACATGCGCTGGGGTGCATGCGGCTCCGCGCATGGGCTCGGGCGTCATGTACGGAGCGTCGGTTTCGGTCATCAGGCGGTTTTCGGGAACGGTCTTGGCGCCTTCGCGTGCTGCGTCGGCATTCTTGAATGTAAGCGCGCCGCCATAGGCGATGTAGCAATCCGCCTGCACCCACGGTGCCAACTCGTCGGGCGGAAGCGAGCAGCAATGCAAAAGCGTGCCGGGCCCCAACGCGTCCTCTTCTTGCAGGATTTCGAACGCCTCGCGATGGGCGTTGTCGACATCGTTGTCCTGCCCGCCCCGCAAATGAAGCGCCAGCGGAAGACCCGCCTCTTTCGCGATTCTAATCTGACGGCGGAACACGTCACGCTGCACATCGCGCGGCGAAAGGTCGTAATGGTAATCGAGCCCGATTTCGCCGAGCGCCACTACGCGAGGGTCTTGCAGCTGGTCGAGCAGCATGCGCTCGATTTTCGCGCTGTACAGCTTCGCATTATGCGGGTGCACGCCCGCTGCAATACGCACGGTCGGCGGCTGCGGGTCCTTCCCTTCGGACGCGAGCATATCGGACGCATGTCGAAGCCAGGCGTCCAAACTGTCAAAGGGGCGCGAGCCGTCTTCGCTCGGATCACAGATCTCGCACACGAAATCGACGCCGTTGGCCGCGCAACGGGCAAGTTCCCACGCAGGGTCGGGAAGCATGTGCACGTGGGCATGCGAATCGGCTACGGGCGCCTCGAGCGTTGGCGCGTCAACCGCGCGCCACGCATCGTGCTTGCGGCGTTGATAGAACCCGAAATCATGTTCGGGCGGCAGCTTGAGACGATCGGACATCTATTCCACGCTGAAGTCGATTGCGTCAACGTCGAGGCGCGGGAACAGCGGGTCGCCCACCTCAACTGCGTTTCCGGCGGGAAGCTGGCCCCATGCCGTCGCGGCTTCGATGTCGGTGGTGGCGGTGATGTCGCCCAAGCCCAGACGGCGGAACGCCTCGGCCGACGTGTTCGGCGCGAGCGGCGACATGTACAGCGCGATGATGCGGATGGCTTCCAGCAGGTTGTACATGACGGCAGCCAGCTGATCGGCCGCTTCGGGGTCTTTAGCCAAGCGGAACGGCGCCATTTCCTCGACGTACAGGTTCGCGGCCTGCGCGAGCTTCTGCACCGCAGCCACCGCGCCGGTGAAGTCGACTTCCGCCATGCAGCGGTCGAACTCGGCATACAAGCCCGCCGCAACCTCCTGCAACGGGTTGGAATCGACCATCGCCTGCGCCGAGGCGGGAACCTCGGGCACGCTGCCGCCGAAATACTTCTTCGTCATGTTGAACACGCGGCTGCACAGGTTGCCCCACGTGTTAGCCAACTCGTTGTTGTACACCTGCACCATGCGCTCCATGCTGATGGAGCCGTCGTGGCCGAACTGCACGTCGCTCATGAAGTAATAGCGGTAGGCGTCGACGCCGAAAATGCGCACCATGTCTTGCGGCGAAAGCGCATTGCCCTTCGACTTGGACATCTTCTCGCCCTTGGTCAGCAAGAAGCCGTGGCCGAACACCGTATGCGCCGGCTCGTAGCCAGCCGCCAGCAGCATCGCCGGCCAGATGACGCAGTGGAAACGCGTGATGTCCTTGCCCACGAAGTGGTACTGCATCGGCCAGCGCGCATCGAATTCGCCTTCGCGCTCGGGATCCGCATAGCCGATGCCCGTGAAATAGGCCAGCAGCGCGTCGGCCCACACGTAGGCCACATGGCCCTCGTCGAACGGCAGCGGCACGCCCCAGTCGAACGTGCTGCGCGAAATGGAGAGGTCTTTCAGGCCGCCCTCGACGAACGTCACGATCTCGTTGCGGCGCGTTTCGGGACGGATGAAATCAGGATGGCTCGCATAGAAGTCGAGCAGCGGCTGCTGGAACTCACTCAGCTTGAAGAACCAGTTCTCCTCGCCGCTTGCCATCAGTTGCACCGGACGCTTGCAATCGGGGCACACGAGCTCGCCTTCCTCATTCTTCTCGAGGTCGCTTTCGGCGTAGAACGTCTCCTCGTGCACGCAGTACCAGCCCTCGTAGCTGCCCTTGTACAGGTACCCCTTGTCGTACAGGTCGGTCCAGAACTTCTGGACCGAACGCGTCTGGCGGTCACTTGACGTGCGGACGAAGTCGGTATAGGTGATGTTGAGCAGATCCCACGTGTCGCGGAACGCCGGCTCCATCGAGTCGCACCATTCCTGCGGGGACATGCCGTGGGCAGCCGCCGTGTCGGCCACCTTCTGGCCGTGTTCGTCCATGCCGGTGACGAAGGCGACATCGTAGCCGTTCATGCGCTGATAGCGCGCCACCGTGTCGGCGGCGATGGTGGTGTAGGCCGTGCCCAGGTGCGGGGCGGCGTTGACGTAGTAGATGGGTGTCGTGAAACTGTAAGTGCCCTTGGACATGAATCTTGCTCCTCTTATTGGTCGATAACGCGAAGGCTATGATACCGTTTTCGCCATTTGTTGGCAGCGCAACCATCTAGAAACCGTTTAAAACCCCCTCCTGCAAACCGTTATAATGTCTTTTCATGATATCGACGCGACTCAGAACACCCGCTGTGCTCTGCCGCTACGCGCTTGCAGTGGCGCTTGCGCTTACCTTGGCCTGCTGTCTTACTTGGCCCGTCCAGAAGGCCTGGGCTGACGAAATCTTCCTCGTAGAACAAAAACCCACCTACCAATTCGAAATCGAAGCGCTCGAAGCCGCATACGAGGCCGCACAGGAGCGCCTGGACGAGGCAAACATCCGCATGGCCGAAAACCAAAAGAAGATCGACGCCATCATGGAAAAGCTGCCCGCGCAGCAGGCGCGGACCGACGAGGCCATCAAAGAAATGTACATTATCGAGAATGACCGGATGTGCTACTACGACATGATGCTGCAGGCCGATTCGCTCGACAGCCTGTTGAAAGAGCTCGAATACTTCGACCGCGTGAGCAACAACAACCTGGCAGAGCTGAACAAGCTGAAAGACATGAAAGCCGAGCTGGACGAGGCGAGAAAAGCCCTCGATGCTGCCCAGGCCGAGGCCGACGAGCAAGCGCAGATCGCTCATTCGTCCCTTGCCGCCCTGCAAGACGAACGCGCTGCCAAGCAAAGCGGCGGTCAGGCCAACGCCATTGCCCAAGGAGGCTCTTCCGCCGTCATCGACGGTGCGGACTGGTACATGACCGAAGACGAGTTCGTTGCCGAATGGGCTCCGCGCATAGACGCTTACCTCGCAGGCAGCCCCATGGAAGGCACGGGCGAGACGTTCGCGCTCATGTCGTTCAGGTATTGCGTCGATCCACGCTGGTCGCCCGCCATCGCCAACACCGAAAGCGGCAAGGGCCGCAAGTGCATCCGTCCGTACAACGCCTGGGGATGGGGTGCCGCCGATTCGAACCCGTACAAACTGGCAAGCGAATGGGGCTCGTGGGAAGAGGCCATAGAAGCCCACATCAGCGGGCTTGCCAACGGATACGGCTATACGATTTCCAAATCTGCAGCCAAGTCATATTGCTCGACGCCCGACTCGTGGTACGACAACACGCTTTCGGAAATGGCCCTTATATAAGAGTAAGCGGGCGCGGGAAGCGTTTTTAGGCCCCGAGAGATTTGATGGGTTTTCCCCTTTTGCCGTCTTGGCGTTTTATAGTAGAGGCAGCAAAACCGTATCCGCAGCCCAAACGAACAAGACGGTATGACTAAAATCCCCGTACACAGCAAGATTATCGCGGCAATGCTCGTTGCGGCTTTATGCGCCGTACCCCTGGTTGCGTTCGCCGAGGACATCGACACGGACCCGCAGGCAGACGATTTGCAACAGCGGGTCGAACGCACAGCCGCCGCATATGACGAAGCGGTGGTAGCCGCCGAAGAAGCCGGCAAGGCGCTCGACGAGAACAATTCGAGAATAGCCGAGCTCGAAGCCGTCATTCCCGCACAGCAAGCGCGAAGCGAAGCTGCTGCACGCGAGCTGTACAAATTCCAACAGCAGAGCCCCGGGGTGATCGACCTTTTGCTCAGCTCGAGCGATTTCTTCGATTTCCTGGCCAACCTGGAATACGTCAACCGCATCACAAACGCCAACCTCGAGGAAATATCGCGCCTGAACGCCCTTAAAGCCGAGTTAGAAGGGCAGCAGGCGATTCTGGAGCAGACGAAGCGCGAAGCTGACGAAAGCGCCGCCGAGGCCGAACGCGCATTGGCCGCCGCCCAGGAAGCCCGCTTAGAAGCGCAAAGGCGAGCCGAAGAGGCCGCCCGCCAAGCCGCGGAGGCCAACGCCGCCGCCGCATCGGCCACAGGCGGGCAAGCGCAAGCCGCTTCGCAGGACGGAGGCGGCTCGGCCACCGACGCCGGCGCCGAGGCGGTTGAAGCCGTTAACGACGATGCAGACTGGTCGAGCGACGAGGCGTCCTTCGTCGAATCGTGGGCTGGCCGCATTGATTCGTACCTTTCGGGATCGCCCCTCGAAGGCCAAGGCCGCACGTTTGCCCAAGCCGCCTGGGATTATGGCGTCGATCCCCGCTGGTCGCCCGCTATCGCCTATACCGAAAGTTCGCTTGGCCTTTATTGTTTCATGCCCCATAACGCCTGGGGCTGGGGTTCTTCCAGCTGGGATTCGTGGGAAGAAGCCATCAACGACCACGTGCGCGGTCTGGCACGCGGTTACGGGTACACCATTTCGATGGACTCCGCTTACAAGTACTGCCCGCCCAATGCGCAATTCTGGTACGACACCACATTGGGGCAGATGAACATGATTTAGATTGGTTGAGGCGCGGTACCGAAACCCTAGACGTTCTTCAGCATGATGGTGGCCATGGTGTCGGCCGCCGTCTCGCATGCATCGACCGTTCCCTCAAGGTGGTTGAACAGGCGCGCCCAAACGTCAAGGGTCACGGCGTCAGCCGACTCGTCGGTATACAAGTCGCGAATGGTCTTGAGGTACATGGCGTCCGCCTGCTCTTCGAACTGGTTGACATCCTCGACCATCGCGCGAATCTTCTTGACCTTCTTGAACTCTCGGAACGTGCCCATGGCCTTGCGCAGCGCCTTCAGGCTCTTGCGGATGATCTGGGCGAACTCCATGGCTTGCGGGCGCACGCTTTCCACGTTGAACATGTAGAAGCGCTGGATGGTGCCTTCGATCATGTCGGTGATCGAATCGAGGTCTTGCGCCAGCTCGATGATATCGCCGCGCTCGATGGGCGTGATGAAATCGGTTGAGACGTTCGTCAGGATGATGTGGTTGAGGTGATCGCCACGATGCTCGATTTCGTGAGCCTTCTCGAGAATGGACTCAAGCTTGTCGGTTTTGAAGTCCTCGATGCAGTCGATGAGAACCTCTACTTCTTCTAGAGCAACGTCGACCTGGCTTTCAAACGCGTCGAAATAGCTGAACTTCTCCTTCTTGGCCATGATGCCTCCCGGTCGCAGCTTGGCTGTCGACACGAATTCTAACGCATTTGACGAGCAAAACACACGTCAAGCGGGCGGCTTGATTGCCGTTTTCTGCGATAGCCCCGATTTGGCGAACGGCCATAACCAATTGGGGACTGTCCCCCGTTGGTTATAGAAAAGGGGCGCCGCAGCGCCCCTTGGTTGCTTTACTCTTCGTCGCCCTCGTCCAAATCCTCGAGCGGATCTTCGGGACGGGCGCCTTCGCGCTTGGCCTTGGTCTTGCTGATAGCCACAGCCGTGACCTTGTCGTTGTCGGCAACGCGCATGACATGAACGCCCTGGGTGGCACGACCCTGCTTCGAGATGCCCGACACGGCGGTGCGCACGACCACGCCCTCTTCGGACATGATCATCATCTCCTCGCCGGGACGAACGATCTTGACGTCGACCAGCTGGCCGTTCTTCTGCGTCATGTTGATGGTGAACACGCCTTGGCCGCCGCGGTGGTGCAGCGGGTATTCGCTGACATCGGTGCGCTTGCCATAGCCCTTCTCGGTGATGACGAACAGTTCGGGCTTGTACGCGTCGTTGCAGACCTCGAGCCCCAAAGCGGATGCTCCGGGAGGCAACGTGATGCCGCGCACGCCTGTGGTGTCGCGACCCATCGCACGGGCTTCGGATTCGTCCCATTTGATGGCCTTGCCTGCGGTCGACGCCATGATGATGTGGTCGCCAGTCGCCACGCGCTTGACGTCCATCAGCTCGTCGCCGTCTTTCAGGTTGATGGCGATAAGCCCGTCGCGCCGCGTGCGGTCGTAAGCCTTCATGTTGGTTTTCTTCACCATGCCCTGCTTCGTGCCGAAGATGAGGAACTCGTCTTCAGGGAAGTCCTTCGTGGCGATGACGGCCATGACCATCTCGCCCTTTTCGAGCTGCAGCAGGTTGCCGATGTAGGTGCCCCGGGCATGGCGGGACGCCTCGGGAATCTCGTACACCTTCAGACGGTATACCTTGCCCTTGCTGGTGAAGAACAGCATGTAGCTGTGCGTCGAGGCGATGAACAGGTGGTCGACGTAGTCGTTGTCTTTCAGGTTGACGCCCTGCGTGCCCTTGCCGCCACGCTTTTGGCTTCGGTAGGTGGCGACAGGAAGGCGCTTGACGTAACCGGCCTTGGTCACGGTGACGACCATGTTCTCGTCGGCGATGAGGTCCTCGACGTTGATCTCGGTGGCTTCGGCGCCGATCTTGGTGCGACGCGGCGTGCTGAAGCGCTTCTTGATTTCGGCGAGTTCGTCCTTGATGATCTGGTGCAGCAGATTGCGGTCTTCAAGCACGCGCTGGAAGTACGCGATGCGTTCGCGCAGCTCGGCCAGCTCGTCTTGAATCTTCTGGCGCTCGAGTCCGACCAGGCGACGCAGGCGCATTTGAAGGATGGCCTCGGTCTGCTTGTCGGAAAGCCCGAAACGTTCCGTCAGGCGCGCGCTTGCTTCCTTGTCGGTTTCGGACGAGCGGATGATGGTGATAACCTCGTCGATGTTGTCGAGGGCGGTCAGCAAGCCTTCCAGGATATGGGCGCGCTCTTGGGCCTTCGTCAACTCGTAGCGCGTGCGGCGCTCGATGACGTCTTCCTGATGGGCGATGTAATAATGCAGCACTTCCTTGAGCGACAGCACGCGGGGCACGCCGTCGACGAGCGCCAGCATGATGACACCGAAGCCCACCTGCAGCTGCGTGTGCTTGAACAGCTTGTTGATGACGACCTGCGGCATGGCATTGGCCTTGAGCTCGATGATGATGTCGATGCCCTTGCGGTCGGCCGCATCGTGGATGTTGCTGATTTCGGGAAGCTTCTTGTCGCGCACGAGCTCGCCGAGCTTCTCGAGCAGGCGGTTGCGGTTGACCTGGTACGGAATCTCGGTGATGACGATTTGGCTCTTGCCGTTCTTCAGTTCCTCGATGCGGTACTTGGCGCGGATGGTAAGGCTGCCGCGGCCGGTCTCGTATGCGTCGATGATGCCCTGCTTGCCCATGATCTCGCCACCCGTGGGGAAGTCGGGGCCGGGCAGGACCTTCATCAGCTCTTCGGTCGTGCAATCGGGCTTGTCGAGCTGCAGGCACACGGCGTCGATGGTCTCGCCCAGATTGTGCGGCGGAATGTTGGTGGCCATGCCAACCGCGATGCCTGCCGAGCCGTTGACCAGCAGGTTGGGGAACCGAGCGGGCAACACCGTGGGCTCGGTGAGCGACTCGTCGTAGTTGGGCTGGAAATCGACTGTTTCCTTATCGAGGTCGCGCAAGAGCTCCATGGCCGCTTTGTCCAGGCGCGCTTCGGTGTAACGCATGGCGGCGGCGCTGTCGCCGTCGATGCTGCCGAAGTTGCCGTGGCCGTCGACCAGGGGCACGCGCATGTTGAACGGCTGGGCCAGGCGCACCATCGTGTCGTAAACCGCAACGTCGCCGTGCGGATGGTACTTGCCGATGACGTCGCCGACCGTGCGGGCGGACTTCATATGAGCGCGGTTGGGCGTATAACCCGACTCGTTCATGGCGTACAGGATGCGGCGGTGAACCGGCTTCAGGCCGTCGCGCACATCGGGCAGAGCACGCGACACGATGACGCTCATCGAGTACTCGAGGAAGCTGGTCTGCATTTCCTTGCCCAAGTAGGCGCTGCGCACGATGGTTCCCTCGCCGCCATTGGCGCCTTCGACAATCTCGCCGTGTGCGCTGGGCATGTCGACCATGAGGGCTTGGGCGCGCATTTCCTCGGAAACCAAGGCGCCAGAGCGGGATGCACCAGATAAATCGTCGTTGTCGTCGTCGAGAATGTCGTCTTCGACATCATCGACGTCTTCTTCTGCGCGATCGAGCAGCTCGTCCAAGCTGTCGTCGCGCTCGTCGTCAAACAGTTCTTTATCGTCAGCCATTCAGCGATCTCCTTAAATATCCAAGAAACGGACGTCGCGGGCGTGCGACTGGATGAAGTCGCGGCGCGGTTCTACTTTGTCGCCCATCAGGTCGCTGACGGCGCGCTCGGCTTCGGCTGCATCGTCGATGTTCACCTGCAGCAATGTGCGGCTTGCCGGTTCCATCGTGGTTTCCCACAGCTGTTCCGGGTCCATTTCGCCAAGGCCCTTGTAGCGCTGGACGTCGAATTTGTCGGGGTTGTCGTATTCGGCGAGCGTGCTGGAAAGCGCCTTCTCGTCATAGATGTAGCGCTCGACCTTGGGCGACTTGGAATTCTTCTTCTTCAGGCCGAAGATCGGCGGCTGCGCGATGTAGATGTAGCCGCGGTTGATGAGCTCGGGCATGTAGCGGTAGAAGAACGTCAGCAGCAGGCAGCGGATGTGCGCGCCGTCGACGTCGGCATCGGTCATGATGATGATGCGATGATAGCGCGCCTTGTCGGCGTCGAAGTCCTCGCCGATGTTGGTGCCGATGGCCGTGATGAGGCTGCTGATGGTGTCGCTCGAAAGCGAACGGTGCAGGCCGGCGCGCTCGACGTTGAGGATCTTGCCGCGCAGGGGCAGGATGGCCTGGTACTTGCGGTCGCGCGCTTGCTTGGCGGAACCACCTGCGGAGTCGCCCTCTACGATGAAGATTTCGGATTGGCTGGGATCCTTCGAGGAGCAGTCGGCCAGCTTGCCCGGCAGGCTGAAGCTGTCGAGCACGCCCTTGCGCCGCGTTGCCTCGCGCGCCTTGCGCGCAGCCTCGCGGGCTTTCAGCGCCTGGCTGGCCTTGCCGACGATGCGCTTGGCAGGTGCCGGGTTTTCCTCGAGGTATTCGGCCAAGCCCTTGGTGACGGCCGTTTGTACGAGGCCGCGGATTTCGGTGTTGCCAAGCTTGGTCTTGGTTTGTCCCTCGAATTCGGGCTCGTGCAGCTTGACGCTGATGATGGCAGCCAAGCCCTCGCGGCAGTCGTCGCCCGAAAGGTTGTTGTCCTTTTCCTTGAGGATGCCCTTGCTGCGCGCATAGTCGTTGATCGTGCGCGTGACAGCCTGCTTGAAGCCGTCCAAGTGCGTGCCGCCCTCGTGCGTGTTGATGTTGTTGGCGAAAGCCAACACGCCGTTGCTGCTGTAAGAGCTGGTCCACTGCATGGCCACTTCGACCGTGCCGTCTTCGTTCTCGGCGGCGAAGTAGATGGGCTTGTTCAGTGTGTCCTTGCCCTCGTTGAGGTATTTGACGAAGTCGATGATGCCGCCGTCGTACTTGAAGCTGACGGTGCGCGGTTCGGCTGCCGGCTCGCTGACCAGGGCACGCGGGTCGCTGCGTTGGTCGGTGAGCTCGATCTTGAGGCCCTTGTTCAGGAAGGCCATCTCGCGGAAACGACTGGCTAGCGTGTCGAAATCGTACACGCAGGTGTCGGTGAAGATTTCGGGGTCGGGCCAGAACGTCACCGTGGTGCCCGTCTTGCGCGACTTGCCCACCTCGTGCAACTTGGTCGTCGTCTTGCCGCGTTTGAATTCGATTTCGTATTCTTTGCGGTCGCGGCGCACGTTGACCACCACGCGCTGCGAAAGGGCATTGACTACCGAGACGCCGACGCCGTGCAGGCCGCCGGAAACCTTGTAGCCGCCGTCGCCGAACTTGCCGCCGGCGTGCAGGATGGTCAGCACGACTTCGACCGTGGGCATTTTCTCGGTCTTGTGGCGCTCGACCGGGATGCCGCGGCCGTTGTCGATGACCTGGATGGAATTGTCGGGTCGGATGAAGACCTGGATGTGGTCGCAATAACCGGCCAACGCTTCGTCTACGGAGTTGTCGACGACCTCGTACACCAGATGATGAAGGCCCAGCGGACCTGTAGAACCGATGTACATGCCGGGGCGCTTGCGAACGGCCTCGAGGCCCTTGAGGACCTTGATGTCGTCTGCGCCATAGTGTTCTTCGGGGATGCTTGCCACGTGTTCTCCTTCTGCTTCGTTTCGGGCAATGAGAATATTGTTTTTGGATAGGGAAATTGTACCATATGATGGGGTTTGGCAGATTAGCCACCACACCATATGCAAATTTGAGCTGTAAGAGGTTTGAGGGCTCGCACGAGGGCCGTTTTAAGGGTTTTTTAACTCCGTATTTGGTTTTCGCCCTTTTTCCACTCCATGTCGGCTGTCATCGCTTTTCGTATCGTTTCGCGCAACCGGTCGTCCTCGACAACCGAAACGGTGTCAAAAACATAGGCTTGCTCGGCGTCGTCGAGGGGCACGGCGGGGGCCTTTTCGGCGCGTTCCGCTTCCGATTCTGTTAGATACGGGTGGTTCTTCTTGTACTTTCCGTGCGAAACGTGTATCTCGAACGATTCTATGTCCTCGCCGAACAGCTCGAGCAGGTGCAGCTTTATGAGTTCTCGTTGCGCATTCAGCTCCGCGGCGAAAATGCTCTCGTCGACGTAGACGATCAGCGTGCGAACGCCGTCTTTCATCATGATGTAGACGTTGTTCGTGTGCGCCAGAAACAATGGCGCCGTTTCGCGGTACGTTTGCTCGATAGCGGCCTTGTAGCGCTCTCGCACCTGGTTGGCGCGCAGGTTGATGCGCGCTTGCTCGCTATCGCCAGCAAGCGACGAGATCAGTTGGGTTATATCGGCACCTATCTTCTTCATAAGCCCCATCATACCCGATGCTATGATGGAAACATGGGCATGCGCATCACCGACATCTCGCTGGTTGACTTTCGAAACTACGGCTCGTTCTCGCTTGCCGGGCTTGACAGCCTAACCATATTCACGGGCCGCAACGGCGTGGGTAAGACCAACTTGCTCGAAGCCATTCAGCTGGTAACCTCGTGCGAGTCGTTCCGCCATCCTCAAATTGCCCAGCTTATACGGGACGGGGCACCTGCGGCCCGCGTGGCAATCGAGGCAACCGACGGCGACCGCCGTCTCTCAACCGCGTTGACGCTTGAACCGGGTAAGAAACGCTACGCCGTCAACGGCAAGGCAAAGGGAGCCACCGACGTGCGGGGAACGCTTCCAGCCGTCGCGTTCACGCCCGACGACTTGCAACTTGCCAAGAAGAGCTCCAGCGCCAAACGCGCTGCCATCGACGATTTGGGCGCTCAGCTATCGCGCAACTACCACGTTGTGCTGGGCGATTACGAAAAGACCCTGCGCTACAAGAACCGCCTGCTCAAGGAAGAGGCGTCTGGCGACTTGATAGCGGCCATCAACGAGACGCTGGTCACGTGCGGATCGCAGCTGTTCTGCTATCGCACGGCGCTGTTCTCGCGCATGCTGCCGTTGCTCCAGCGCGCATATGGCGACATCTCGGACGGAAACGAGCAGTTTTCGGCAACGTATTTGCCCTCGTGGGACCACTTGGACGGCGCCGAGATGGGCGATGGGTCCACGCCGGGCCCGATGCTTGTCAGCCCGTTGGACGTTCGCGAAAACGGGGCGCCCGACCGTGGCCAAGTCCGCGACATCCTGTCAGAGCGGCTCGAGCGCTTTTCAGATGAGGAAAGGCGTCGCGGACGCAGCCTCGTCGGCCCGCACAACGACAAGATCGCCTTCTTCCTTTCGTCACGCGACGCCGCATCGTTCGCCAGTCAGGGGCAGCAGCGCTCCATCGTGCTGGCATGGAAGCTCGCGGAGGTCGAGCTCGTGCGCCAAACGTTGGGCACGAACCCCGTGTTGTTGCTTGACGACGTGATGAGCGAGCTTGATTCGACGCGACGCGACACGCTCGTGCACCTGGCTAGCGACGAGATTCAGACGTTCATCACCGCAACCGACCTGGACGGCTTCAACCCCGCTTTGCTGCAACGCGCCCGCATCGTCGAGCTTTAAGCCGCAATGCATGACATAATAGGCCCATGAACAACGAAAAGAGACCCACGCCCCGCTATCAACCTACGCCGCGACGCGTTTCGAGCGCCGGCCAGGCCAGGTCTCAGCGCGCTTCGAATGCCGACCGCGCGCAGTCGCGGCGCCCTGAAACGAGAAACGCCCAATCTCAGCGTCCTCAGGCGCGAAGCGCCCAGCCGCGTCGCACGGCAACCCAGCGCTCCGCCCCACAAAGCCCCAAGCCGACGCAGAAAGGGTTTCCGCTCGTCGCTGGCGCGATAGCCGCAGTCGCGGTCATCGCCGTTGTTGTGGGAATAGGCATCCCGGCCATCGGCGGCCTTTTCAGCAGCCAGGACGCAGCCGAATCAAAGACGG
Source organism: Eggerthellaceae bacterium (assembly GCA_017511465.1). Taxonomy (GTDB): domain Bacteria; phylum Actinomycetota; class Coriobacteriia; order Coriobacteriales; family Eggerthellaceae; genus UBA9715. The sequence continues at coordinate 17,500 of JAFWJU010000045.1, forward strand.
TCGTGTCGTTCGTAGCCGTTGGCGATAATCTTCCCGACGACTACATCGGTTGGTATGCCGACCGGCTCGCGGGGGACGAAGACGACGGCCTTTACGACTACTCCCCCATATTCGAGCCCATCGTCCCCTATATTCAAGGGGCCGACCTGGCCTACATCAACCAGGAAACCCATTTGGGCGGTGACGATATCGGGCCTCAGGGCTACCCAAGCTTCAACACGACCGACGCCATGGCGACGACCGTGGTCGATTCGGGCTTCGACTTCGTGGCATCGGCGTCGAACCACAGCTACGACTGGGGGCAAGGCGCCCTTGCCCATTCGGTTGATCTGTGGGAGAAGATGCCCGTCGCCTTCACGGGCACCGCGCTGACCGAGGAGCAGTACGACCGCATAGTCACGCAAGAGCGCAACGGCATCACGTTCGCGTTGCTCAACTACACGTACGGCGTGAACGCCTATTCGCAAGACACGCTTCCGGCCTACGCCGTCAACTTCATCGACGACGACCGCATTCGCGCCGACGTGCAACGCGCGCACGAAGTAGCCGATGTCGTGCTGGTGTCGATGCACTGGGGCACCGAGCTTCTGACCGAAGCGGACGACGAGCAGCAACGCCTGGCCCAACTGTTGGCGGACCTCGACGTCGACGTGGTGCTGGGGTCCCACCCGCACGTGATAGGCCCCATGGCATGGGTCGAGAACTCGTCTAACCCCGACCATCGAACGCTCGTGGCGTATTCGCTTGGCAATTTCCTGGCCGATCACGAGGCGCCTTTGGCCGACAACGTGCTGGAAGGCATGCTGACATGCGATTTCGTGAGATACGAGGAAGGCGGCCCCGTGACCGTCGAGAACGTCCGCTGGATTCCGCTCGTCTGCCATTCAGATGAGGACCGCAGCTCGTTCGCCGTCTATGCGGTTGACGATTACCCAGCCGAGATGGCCAAGCAATGCCGAGCCCTCAGCGATATAGACGATCCCATTTCCTGGCTGTACGAACAGACGCACTCCATCGTCGGCGAACAGTGGTTTTAGGGGACGTGCTAGACTTACACCCAACGTTTACAAGGGGGTACGCATGCAAATCACGCCTGCCGAAGTTGCCGAAACCATTGCGATGGTGGCCGAGCAGCATCTGGATATCCGCACGATAACGCTGGGCCTTAACCTGCGCAGCTGCACTGACGCCGACGTGGACACGGTGGCGCTCAAGGTGTACGATCGCCTGACCCATGCCGCCGAGAAGCTCGTTCCCACAGCCGAGCAGCTCGAGCGCGAATTCGGCATCCCCATCGTCAACAAGCGCATCTCGGTCACGCCCATCGCCGAGATATGTGCCGCCGTCACGCAAAACGACCTCTCGCCCATCGCGCGCGCCATGGACCGCGCCGCCAAGCAGGTGGGCGTCGATTTCGTAGGCGGCTTTTCCGCCCTCGTGCACAAGGGAACCTCTAAAGCCGACAACAAGCTGATGCTCTCGATTCCCGAAGCGCTTGCGACGACCGAATACGTGTGCGCCTCGGTCAACGTGGGCAGCACGCGCGCCGGCATCAATGTGGACGCGGCCTACACGATGGCGGGCATCATCATCAAAGCCGCCGAGCTGACCGCCGACCGCCAGTGCATTGGCGCAGGCAAGCTTGTCGTATTCTGCAACGCCGTCGAGGACAACCCCTTCATGGCGGGCGCCTTCCACGGTTCGGGCGAAGCCGACGAAGTGGTCAACGTGGGCGTCAGCGGCCCCGGCGTTGTGCGCGCTGTGCTGGCCAAGATGCCGAAGGAAGCCGACCTGACCACGGTCGCAGAGGAAATCAAAGCCACGTCGTTCAAGATCACGCGTGCCGGCGAGCTAATGGCGCTCGAGGCCTCTAAGCGCTTGGGCGTTTCGAAGGGCATCCTCGACCTCTCGCTTGCCCCAACGCCCGCCGAAGGCGACTCGGTTGCCGAGATCTTGGAGGCAATCGGCGTGGGAACATGCGGCGGCCCCGGCACGACGGCGGCGCTGGCCATGCTCAACGACGCCGTGAAGAAGGGCGGCGTCATGGCGTCGAGCAGCGTCGGCGGCCTTTCGGGCGCGTTTATCCCCGTATCGGAAGACGCCGGAATGATCCGCGCCGCCGAAGCCGGCGCGTTGTGCTTGGAAAAGCTCGAGGCGATGACCTCGGTGTGCTCGGTTGGCCTCGACATGATAGCCATCCCCGGCGACACGTCGCAGGAAACCATCTTCGGCATCATCGCGGACGAATGCGCCATTGGCATGATCAACAACAAGACGACCGCCGTGCGCCTGATCCCGGCTATCGGCAAGAAGGTGGGCGACCGCCTCGAGTTCGGCGGCCTGCTGGGCTATGCACCCGTCATGCCCGTGAACAACCATGCGGGAACCGTGTTCGCCCACCGTGGCGGCCGCATTCCCGCGCCGCTTAACTCGCTGAAGAATTAGCCTTCGAACACGGCTTTCAGCAGGTATTCGACATTGCCTGCTTTCTTGCCCTTGAGGGAAGACTCGACGACGCCCTCGCAGCAGAACCCGGCTCTGGAAAGGGCCTCTTGCACTTCGTCGATCGTGCGTATGCGCACATCCTCGTCACGCACGAGGCCGCGGTCGGTCTCGTCGTGACGCGATTCGAACTGTGGCTTGACCAGCCCGATGAATGACGTCCCCCGTTCTGACAAGCTGGCGAATACGTTCGCCAAGCTCGCCAAGCCGATGAACGAGAGGTCGGCCACGATAAGGTCGAACGGGGCACCCAGCTCGACGGGGTCGGCAGTGCGGATGTTCGTGCGCTCGAACACGGCTACGCGAGGATCCTGGCGCAGTTTCCACGCCAAATCGCCGTAACCCACATCGACCGCCGCCACGTGAGCCGCCCCTGCTTGCAGCAGGCAGTCGGTGAAACCGCCTGTCGAGCATCCCGCATCAAGGCAACGCAGGCCCTCTGCGTCGAACGCGAACGCATCGAGCGCACCGCGCAGCTTCAGCCCGCCGCGCGACACGTACTGGGGGCGGTCTTTCACCCACACGTCGGCATCGGGCGCGACCTTCATCGCCGCACTCGACGCGTAGGCGTCACCCACCTTCACCTCGCGGGCCATGACGGCGCGCAGGGCCTCCGCCTCATCGGCGAAGGCCCCGCGGTCTACCAGAAGCTTGTCTAAGCGGACTTTCTTCAATTACGGAAGCAGCAGCTTGGCGATTTGAACGGCGTTGAGTGCGGCGCCCTTGCGAATTTGATCGCCGACGCACCAGAACTGCAGGCCGTTTTCAAGGGTCGGGTCGTTGCGCAGGCGCCCGACGTACACGTCGTTCGTGCCCTGCAGCATGCCGGGCATCGGGTACACCTTGTTGTCGGGGTCGTCCATCACGGTTACGCCCTCGAACGCCTCCAGGGCCTCGCGGGCCTGCTCCACGGAGATGGGCTCGTCAAACTCAACGTTCACGGCTTCGGCATGGCAACGCAGCGACGGCACGCGCACGCAGGTGGGCGCCACGGCGATGTCAGCGTGGAAGATCTTCTTGGTCTCGACAACCATCTTCCACTCTTCCTTCGTCGAACCGTCCTCGAGGAAGACGTCGATGTGCGGGATGCAGTTGAACGCAATCTGGTGGGCAAACGCCGAGATGGTCAGCTCGTCGCCGCGCTTGCCGTCGAGGTACTCTGCGGTCTGCTCGTACAGCTCGGCCATGGCCGGCGCTCCCGCACCCGATGCGGCCTGGTACGACGCCACGACGACGCGCTTGATGGGCGACACGTCGTGCAAAGCCTTGAGCGGCAGCGACATGATGATGGTCGTGCAGTTGGGGTTGGCGATGACGCCGTTGTGCCATTTCACGTCGTCGGGGTTTACTTCGGGCACGACCAGGGGCACATCGTCGTCCATGCGGAAAGCGCTCGAATTGTCGACCATGACAGCGCCAGCCGCGGTAACGGCCTCGCGCATGGCCTTCGACACGTTTGCGCCCGCCGAGAACAGGGCGATGTCGACGCCCTCGAACGCCTCGGGCGTCATTTCCTGAACGGTGAGCTCGCCTGCCGGAACCTGGCCGCATCCCCCAAACGGAATCTTCTTGCCAGCCGAACGCGCGCTGGCAAGAGCGCGCACTTCGCTGGCGGGGAAATCGAGGTCGTGCAAGACCTCCATGAACTCTTGCCCCACAGCACCCGTTGCGCCTGCCACGGCCACAACCGGGTTTGCCGGTATCTTCTTCTCCCAGGTCATTGTGCTTCCTTTCTAACTTCGCTTAGCAACAGCCGAGCTGTCGGCAACACCTGCCGAAGCCTCGCCGCTGTTCTATACTTCTCCCGCCAACTGTTCGGGTGTCATCTCGCCGTTCTGAACCTTTCCCAAACGCAGCCGGCACACAGAGTAGGGGCTGTCGTTGTACAAATAGAACCCCTTGTAGCCACAGGCACCATATCCGCTGCACGCACGGCATTTGACTACCGTAATGTCGTTGCCGCGCAAATCCTCGTCGGTGATGACGCTCACGCCGCGCTTCTTCAGCGCTTCGATGTTCATGGCGCTCACGGTGCCCCTCCCTCAATCCAAAAGACGGGCCCGGACGAGCCGGGCCCTGGGCTCTGGTCGAACCGCCTTGATTATAAAGCAGAACGGTGACCAACTTGTTACGTATTAGCGAACGGTCGCGAGACCTACTTTTTCAGCAACTCCATGATGTAATTCACGTTGTCGTCGAGCAGAAGGTCGTCCACGTTTTCCAGGATATCGTCGGGGCTTCCCTTCAAGGCCGGCTTGCCGTCTTCGACACCCAGCAGGTGCATGGCCTGGTAGCCAGCAGCCTGGAAGATAGCTGAGGCGCTGTCGAATCCCGTTAGGTCAACGGTGCCAGGGGCGATGCCCGTGGCGGCAGTCGCTTCGCGCGTGTAGCGCTTGATGCGCGACGAAGCCGAAACCTGCCTGACGCGCCCTTCTGCGCTTGCCGTGCACAGTTCGCCCGCTCCGAGAGACTCGACCTCGATGATCATGGCTCCACGAAGGTCGTCGGCATGCTCGGCAATAAAGGTCCTGGTGCCGTTATGGGCACATCCTTCGGACCCAAGGGCCACGAACCATATCTCGGTGTTGTACAGGGGATTGCGGAAGTGATAGATCTGCTCGATTTCGTCGGCGATTTGGCGATCCTCTTCCATCTCTACGTACTCGCTTGGCATATCGGCTTCGGCGTCTTCGCCCGAACGCGTGTCTACGCGGCCAAGGCGCACGCGCGAGAAAGCGCCGCCTTCCCACCTGCGCCCGTTTTGGGGGTCTTCCTCGTAGTCGTCATATGCGTCATCGCGGAAGCTTTCCCAACCGCCGCGTTCGCGGCCGACGGTGCGGGCGTCGAAGTCGTCGTCGATGTCGAGCCATTCCTGGGGCGTTTCCTCAAGCCGCTCTTCCTTGTTGCGGCGGAAACGGCTGAAGAACCCACCGGTGCGCGATTTGGGAATCTCAACCTGCGCCGGCTCTTCGTAAGGCTCTTCGTAGCCGTCTTCGTAGTCTTCTTCGTAATCGTCTTCGTAGTAGGCGCCTTCTTCGTCTTCGTACCCGACGAACTCCTCTTCCTCGGGAACGATGTCGTAGCGAATAGCCTCCGTTTCTGCGGGAGAGGCGTATTCGGCTTCGATCGGCTCGTTTGAGCCGACGAGGACCGGCTGCTGCATGGGCGGCTGGCTAACGTCTTCGCCCGCCTGCTGCATGCGGATGACACCTGACATGGACGGCACCTCTACGCGCAATTTGCGGAACATGCCCGAACGGGATGGATTTGTGTTCTCCTCGACGGAGGAAGCCGGCATGTCGGCGGCGAGGCCTTCGCCTTGGACCATGCGGGGATCGAATGCGGTTGTCGCCCCAAGGGACGCAGCGAACTCGTCGTCAGCGGGCCCGTCTGCAGGCTGCGCTTCAACATATGGAACGAAAACCGGGGCGCGGTCGTCGTTCGCCTCGAGGTCGAGTTCGGGGGCAAGCTGGTCAACCTGCTCTTCCTGAGCCGCCCGGGCATCGGCGGCGGCAGCTTCCCGTACGCGCTTTTCCTCGGCTTCGCGCTGCAAGCGCTCCTTGAGTTCGGCTTCGCGCTGCAGGCGCTCGCGCTCGGCCGCTTCGCGCTCGCGCTCGGCCGCTTCGCGTTCAGCCGCCTCGATGGCTTCCGTATAACGAGAGCGTTGCACGGGGCCCGTTTCTCCTTCGGGCTTTTTCGCGTTTTGACGCGCCGACACAAACCAGCTGGGAGCATTCTCAAAATCGCTGTCTGCTGCAGGCTTTTCGTAAACCTCAGCCTCGGCTGCAGGAACCTCGGGCTCCTCGACTGCAGCTGGCTCTTCGGCGACAACGACGGGCGGCTCCTCTTCGAAGACGCGCTCGACCTGTTCGTCGGATTGCTCGACGAAACCTTGCGCATGCGCCATCCCCATAGAGGGATCGTCACCCTGTGCGCGGGAGTTGACCAGATTCGTGGCCACCGAACCGTATATGCGGCGCTCAACCGGCTTCCCCGTCATGGCGGCAATGGCGGCTTTTGCAGCAAGGAGACGCTCTTCGGGGCTGTACTCGCCTATTTCCGATGGCGGCTCGAGAAGCTCTGCCTCGTAGCGGATTTGCGCCCCCTCGGGAACGAGTCCGCTTTCGCGCGCGGCCTGTTCGCCGTGGACGTTGATGCCGTATGCGGCGGGATCTCCCGCCAAGTCGGCTTCGCTCACGCTGCCGCGGCTAATGCGGCGGGCAACCTCGAGCAGCGCCGCCGTGCCGGTTGCGTTGTTGTTGGCGCCCTCATTGTAAGGGGCTGCGCGGAACAACACCGCGCGTATAACGGGATACGCGCACACGATAAGGCAAATGACCGTGAGGACGTTGACGATGAGCCCGCCGATGCCGAAGTTGATGAACACGTGCAGCAACAGGAAAAACGCGGCCAGAATGGCTCCACATACGCAAATGAGACCGATGGGAACGGGCAACTTGATGGACTCGATGGTGCGCACCAAGCCGGGAGTGACCTTCTCGGAGTCGTAGCGAGCGACGAGCACTATCTTGCGGGCGCGGGAGCGCTTCGATTTCGGCTCGGTGTTGGGCTGGTATTTGGCAACCACGTTCTGGCTGGCACCGCGCGCCAGCGCACGTGAGACGATGGGGTGGCCAAACGCTTCGAGGGCATACAGGGCTGCCGAAGCGGCGGCCAAAATGAACGCGGGGATGGAAAGCACGGGGAAGATCATTCCCAGAATCGCCACGACGATGATGACCAGCCCAGGAAGACCGCTTAGGCCTTCAACGTTTGACGAGCTCGTAAATTCCTCTATCTGCGCGGAGAAACCCGAGTCCTTTTGAAAACACTCGGTGACGTAAAGCGCCGCTTGCTGCTCTTCTTCAGTGCCAGCCGGGCGCGGGCCTATTTCTTTCGACAGATATTCGGCGTATTCCATTAACTGTGCCATCGTTTGCCTTCCAATTGCCATGTGATTTTGTGCACACCTACGGAAAAGTATACGACTTTTAACCGCAATCCCAAACATATATGCAGGCAAGAGGCCCTTAAAATGCTTAGAAAAGGCCTCGTTTTTAACGCCTTTTCCTACCCGAGGTACTCTCGGATAACCGAATCGGCCTCAACTGTCCGATTTCGCGCTTCGTTGTAGCGAGCCAAATACCCGTCCATCATGGACTCGAAGCAGCTCTGTACGGCGCCGCTTGGCGACGGCGGCAAGTTGGCGGCGAGCTGGACGGCCTCCTCGTCGGCTTCGTTGTAGCGTCCGTTCGCCTCTTTAGCTGCGTCGCGATTGCCGGCAAGCAGGGCCTCGCTCGTCTCTACAGCGTATCCAAGCGCTTCAATTTTCTTCTCGAGGTAGGCCTGTTGCGCGGAAAGGTCTGCTCCGTATGTGGCGCTTAGGTCTTGCATCTCGGCCAAAGCGGCTTCGAAACCTTCTTTCGAGCTGCGCAGAGACTCGAGGGCGCTGCTTGCCGCTTCAGGCTTGGTTGCCTTGTTGGCGGCCGAAATTGCCTCGCGAGCTTGCTGGTCGGCATTGAGTACGTTGGTCCACACCTCATCCGATCGGGCTGTTTGCTCGCTTGCCTCCGTTGACAGCCTGAACGCTTCGCCGGCAACCGACATCATCCCGTTTCGAGCCAGCGCTGCTTTTCCTATATGGTCGACAACCCCCCTAGACCTGTCGTCGCCCGCCAGCTCGGCAAGCGATTGGGCGTCAACCGAAATGCGGTTGAGCTCGGTTGTCAACCTGGGTATCTTTGATAGGGCCTCTTTTCTGGCAGCCCCTTCCTCCTCGTTGAAGGGATCCGCCATCATCTCGTCTATCTCAACGAGCTCTCTGTCCACGCCCTCTAGGCGCTCTACGAGCAAGCCCACCCTGTCTGCGAAATCCATCCTCTGTTCGTGGATGCTCATACCCATATACACGCCTATGCCGATGAGCGCCACTACCGCGATCGCCGCGACCACCCGCAACCTGATGCGGTACGAGCGCCGCGCTTTCTTTCTTTTCTCTACCTCGGCCTGGCCCGATAGCGTAGATGTCCCGGAAACCCCGTGATAGCTGCCCTGAGAAGCCTTGGGCGCCATCGGGTACGCTGGCGAGCGTGGCGCTTTGCCGTCGGCTTCTGCGCTCTTGTGCTCAAGCACGTCGAACGACAGCTCGTTGGAAGAACCCGCCGTGCGCGATTTGATATGCAGGAAGTCAAAATCTACCGCCACGATATCCCCAACGCCTCTATCGCCAGTCAGCCATCATCCTCAATGCCGCAATTATCTCGTCTGTATCGCATACGCGTACTGTACGACTTTGCAACGAGTTGAGGAACGTGCCGCCGTATCTTTTCGTCACAAGGCGCTTATCCGCCAAGATGAGAACTCCCCTGTCGTCGGCTTTGCGTATCAAGCGCCCCGCCGCCTGCTTTGTCTCTATGACGGCTTGCGGCAGCACATATCGCCACCACGCCCTGTCATCGCGGGAGGCGCGTTCGCAATACAGGGGGTCTGTCGGACGGCCGAAAGGCAGTTTCGGAATGATGACGCCCTTAAGCGTCGCTCCCGGCGCATCAAACCCCTCCCAAAACGATTTCAGGGCGAACAGCGAAAGGTGCTCGTCGGAGAGAAACTCGTCGCGCAGGCCCTTTACCGACACTCCCCACTTCTGGCACACGACGCGCAAGTCGTCGGCCTTAAGCAAAGGAGCCACCTCGTTGTAGCAGTTTTCCATTTCCCGACGGTTGGTGAACAGCGTGAGCATCGAGCCTTTTTGGGCGCGATGGGCTTCGAGCAGCAAGCGGTTGAGCGCGGAGGCGTAACCGGGTTCGTTTGGCTCGGGCATGTCTTTCACAACGTAGATGATCATGTTGTTATCGAAGTCATAGCTCGAGTCGAGTTCCAGCTCTTTCGCGTGGGAGAAATCCTCGCGGTTAAGTCCCACTGCCTGCTCGAATGGGTCGAAACGGCCCCCAACCGTCAAGGTTGCAGACGTGTACGCGACCGAATGCGTTGTGGAGTAAAACGCCTCGTTCAGCTTGTCCCCCACGTCGAGCATGAGGGCCTGGACCTTGTCGGCGCGACGGTCTTTCTTTCGGAACAAAGCAGCCTGATACGCATACGTTTCCGGCGCCGCCTGGAATATGAGCTCGAGGGCGTTCCGTATATCCTTAAGCTCTATGGCGGCCGAGGCTATTTCACGCTGGGCTACGGCCGCTTCGTCGATGCCCTCGAGATAGGCGACTATGTCCTGGGCGGCTTTGACGAGCTTGTCGGTGGCTTCTACAAGCGCGGCTGCATTCAGGGCAACTCCTCCGAAGACGCCGTTGCGGCGCACTTCGTCATTGATCCACACGTCAACCTGCTCGTAAGACTGCCCTCGCTTCGTCTTGTTCACGGGGTCGAAGTACAGCAGGTCTTTCACGCTCGTCGCATAATCGTCTGCCGCCCGCGCAAAGGCGTCGCCAGCCGACCGCGCTTTTGCAACAAGGCCCAAAAGCAGCGTTATCTGCTCGCCCTCGACGCCCGACAGGCTTTTCTCGGCGCGGGCGAAAACGTTCCGGGCTCCGGCGGAGCTCCCCACGCGACCCGCCAAGCGCAACAGGGCTTCGGAATCGACCGTTTGCGCGAACGCGCTGCGTGCCTCGTCTTCGGTTGAATGGGCCTCGTCGACGACCCAATGGCGCACGGGAGGAAGCAATCCCCCGTCTGCGGCGATGTTGCAGAACAAAAGCGAGTGGTTGGTGACGATGATGTCAGCCTGCTCGGCGCGGCGCCGGGCACCGTGCACGAAACAGAGCCTGCCGTAATACGAGCACTTGCGGCGAAGGCATTCTGTCGACGTCGTGGTTATCTGACGTCGCGGCAGTGCACGATAATCTATCTTGAGCGTGTCGATGTCGTCGAACTCGCTTTGCTCGATGAAGGAAAGCAACGCGGCGAGCGACGGGGCTTGGCTAATCGAAGCCCCGGCAATCTCGCGCACGACCGGGCCGTTTTCTACAACGCGGTTAACCTTGCGCAGGCACGGATAGTGAGCCATGCCCTTGAGCGGCGCCCAGGTCAGTTGCCCGTCAAGCGCCTCGGCAAGAGACGGCAGCTCTTGGTAGACCAACTGGTCGAGAAGCGAGTTCGTCTTCGTGGCAACGCCGACGGTCACGTCGTTTTCACGTGCG
>JAFWJU010000046.1 GCA_017511465.1 Eggerthellaceae bacterium
CTACGGCATGGCCTACCCGGGATTCCCGTGGACGGGCATCATAACGATGACCGTCGCTTGCACGGCGATGGCCTGCTGGCTTTCGTACCTGCGCACGCGCTCGGGCAGCGTGTGGCCGTGCGCGTTGGCACACGGATCCTTGAACGCCGCCGCGAACATGGGAATCATGTTCTGCACCGTAGGCCAAACGCTTGCCGGGCCTTCGCCCCTCGGTTACATCGCGGGCATTCCCCTGCTCGTCTTGGGCAGCGTCTGCTGGTTGAAAATGAAACCGTGATAAGCGCCCCTTTTGCACACCAAAATCTGGCAGCGTTTTTAACACATCCGAAACAGGCTTGAAATCGGCGCGACACAGCGCCTTCCTACAATGACGTCAGGTCAGGTTGTAGCAAGGGGAAGCATCTCCACTTTGCAGGCGGCTTCGCGCTGCCCTTGCAAGAGGGTTCCCACGGGGAGGTTACCATGAAAGGCTCGGCGGTGGAACACGCGCCCAATCAGGGTCTGTACCGTCAGGAATTCGAACATGACGCATGCGGTATCGGCGCGCTCGCCCACCTGAAGGGAAAGCGTTCCCACCAGATGATCGACGATGCGCTGTCCGTGCTCGTGAACTTGGAACACCGCGGCGGCGTGGGCCTCGAGAAAAACGCCGGCGACGGTGCGGGCATCTTGTTTCAGATTCCGCACCGCTTCTTCCGCAAGGAAGCGCAAAAGTACGGGCGCCTGCTGCCCGACGAGGGCGATTACGGCGTGGCCATGGTGTTTTTGCCAATGGATTCGGAAGGCGTGGCAGCCGGCATGCGCATCTTCGAGGAGGGCTGTGCAAAGCGCGGCATCCCCCTGCTGTTTTGGCGCGATGTGCCGGTAGACCCGCACGACCTGGGCCAGACCGCGCTCGACTGCATGCCGACGATGAAGCAAGCCTTCCTGGGCCGACCCGATGACGCGCCTGCGGGCGAGCAATTCGAACGCCAGCTGTTCATATGTAGGCGCACCATCGAGAAAGCGGCAAAGACCGCACCGGAAATCGACGGCAAGATCTTCTACATTTGCTCGATGAGCTCGCGCACCATCGTGTACAAGGGCATGCTCGTCGCCACGCAGATGCGCCGCTTCTTCCGCGACCTCGGCGATGCCTCAACCGAGACCGCGGCCGCGCTCGTGCATTCGCGGTACTCCACGAACACGACGCCTTCGTGGGAACGCGCGCACCCCAACCGCTACATCATCCATAACGGCGAGATCAACACGCTGCGGTGCAATGTCAACATGACGCGCGCCCGCGAACCGCACCTGTATTCGCCCATCATGGGAGCCGACCTTCAAACCGTGCTGCCCATCATCAACGGCGAGGGGTCCGATTCGGCCATGCTCGACAACGTGGTGGAGTTCATCACGATGAACGGGCGGAGCCTGCCCCGCGCCGTGTCGATGCTGTTGCCCGAACCGTGGGACCACACCCTTGCCCTTTCCGAGAAGCGGCGCGCATGGGACCAGTATCAATCGATGCTTTCGGAAGCGTGGGACGGCCCGGCTGCCATCGCGTTTTCAGACGGCCTCGTGACCGGCGCGACCATCGACCGCAACGGCCTGCGCCCCGCACGGTATTACGTGACGTCCGACGACCGCCTGATCCTTTCGAGCGAGGTGGGCGTGCTCGACGTCGACCCGGCATCGGTGCTTATCTCCGGTAGTCTGGGGCCTGGCCAGATGCTGCTCGTAGACCCATCGCAAGGCCGCGTGCTGTTCGACGACGAGATCAAAGACGCCTTCGCCAACGAGAAGCCGTACCGCAGCTGGATTGACGCCGAGATGATAACGGTCGATGCGCTCATCGACGAAAACGAAGGCGCCAAGAGCATGCAAGACAGCTTGTGGGTCGACGAGGACATGCCGCTGCACGAGCGCCAAGCGCGCCATGGCTACTTCTTCGACGATGTCGAAGAGGCGCTCATCCCCATGGCGCAAACGGGCGGGTCGCCCATCGCCTCGATGGGCGCTGATGTGCCACTCGCATGCCTTTCGGCGCATCCGCGCAGCTTCTTCGACTACTTCAACCAGCTATTCGCCCAAGTGACGAACCCGCCCATCGACGCGTTGCGCGAGTCGTTCATCACCTCGACCCTCTTGTACGTGGGCAACCACGGCAACCTGCTCGAGGACGCGCGCGCTAACTGCCGGCTTGTCCGGCTCGAAACGCCGCTGCTCGACGAGGAGCAGTTCAACGCGATTGTCAACATCGGCCGCCACGGCTTCAAGTCGGCCGTCCTGTCCGCCAAGTACCGCGCAGGCACTGGCGAAGGCGCGCTGGCAGACGCATTGACCGCACTTGACGAGAAGGCGGCCGAGGTCGTGCGCGGGGGTGCGAACATCCTCGTCATCACGGACCGCGTCGGGCGACGAGACGTTCCCATCCCGTCGCTTCTGGCGGTGTCCAGCGTGCACAACCACCTGCTGCGCTGCGGGTTGCGCACGAAGACCGACATCATCGTGGAATCCGGCGATGCCATCACGCCTCACGACTTCGCATGCTTAGTGGGTTATTCGGCTTCGGGCGTGTTCCCCTACCTCGCACATGACACGATCCGCTCGCTTGCCGAGCGCGGCGTCATCGAAGCCGATGCCGAAGACGCCATACAAAACTACAACGACGCCATCGTGGCGGGCATCGTGTCCATCATGTCGAAGATGGGCATCTCGACCATGCAGGGCTATCACGCCGCGCAGGTGTTTGAAGCCGTCGGCCTTGCCGACGAGCTTGTCGAAAAGCACTTCGCGGGCACGGTAAGCCGCGTGGGCGGCCTGGCGCTCGCCGACGTGCAACGCGAATGCGACGAGCGCAATGCCGGCGCCCTCGCCCAGTTGCGCTCGCCCGCACCCGACCAGCTGCCCAGCTCGGGCATCACGTCGTGGCGTCCAATCGACGGCGAAGAGCACCTTATCAACCCGCTGGTCGTCAACCTGCTGCAACGCGCCGTGCGCGAGGAAGACCCCGAGCTGTTCGAGCAGTACAGCGCCGCCGTACACCCCGAAGGGCGCGCCATCACGTTGCGTGACCTGCTCGATTTCGTGCCGTCGGCCGACCCCGTGCCGCTTGAGGAAGTCGAGCCTGCAAGCGAGATCGTCAAGCGATTCAACACGGGCGCCATGAGTTACGGGTCCATCTCGCAAGAGGCGCACGAGTGCCTGGCCATTGCCATGAACCGCCTGCATGGGCGATCGAACTCGGGCGAAGGCGGCGAAGACCCCGCCCGCGAGGTGACGTTGCCCAACGGCGACAGCAAGCGTTCGGCCATCAAGCAGATTGCCTCGGGACGTTTCGGCGTCACAAGCAGGTACCTCATGAGCGCCGACGAGATCCAAGTGAAGATGGCGCAGGGCACCAAACCCGGCGAGGGCGGGCACCTGCCAGGTGCCAAAGTGTGGCCGTGGATCGCACGGGCTCGCCGTTCGACTCCGGGCGTGGGGCTCATCTCGCCGCCGCCGCATCATGACATCTATTCCATCGAGGACTTGGCCGAGCTCATCTTCGACGTCAAGAACGCCAATCCGCATGCGCGCATTTCGGTGAAACTCGTCGCCGAGGCGGGCGTGGGCACGATTGCCACAGGCGTTGCGAAGGGCGGCGCTCACAAGATCTTGGTGTCTGGCGCCAACGGCGGTACGGGCGCGGCGCCACGCGATTCCATTTACCATGCGGGCCTGCCGTTAGAACTGGGGCTCGCCGAAACCCAGCAAACGCTGCTGCGCAACGGCCTGCGTTCGCGCGTGGTACTCGAAGCCGACGGCAAGCTGCTCGACGGCCGCGACGTGGCCATCGCCTGCTTGCTCGGCGCCGAGGAGTTCGGCTTTGCCACGATGCCCCTCATCGCGATGGGCTGCCTCATGCAGCGCGACTGCCAGCAGGACACCTGCCCGGTCGGCATCGCCACGCAAAACTGCCGTTTGCGTGGGCGTTTCCATGGCAAACCCGAATACGTCGAGGCTTTCATGACGTTCGTTGCCGAACAACTGCGTCGCATCATGGCCAACCTGGGCTTCCGCACAGTCGAGGAAATGGTGGGTCAAGCCCACTGCCTGCGCCAACGCGAAGACGCAACCAGCTGGAAAGCGCGCCTCGTGGACCTCTCGGCCGTCATCGCGCAAGGGCGCACCGAGTTCGGCCGCGACATCCCAGGCGCCACGTGCTGCCATTCGCTTGCATCGTGCGCCCCCGAGAACACGCTGCCGTCCACGCTTGACGCGACGTTGTTCATCCCGTACACCAGCGAAGCGCGTGCCACGCTGGCAAAGCAGCGGTTCCACGCGGACATTTCCAACGTCAACCGCTGCGTGGGCACGATGTTGGGCTCTGCCGTTACAGCCCAACACGCCGAAGGCTTGCCCGACGAGACGCTGATCGTCGATTGCGAGGGATCGGGCGGCATGAGTTTCGACGCGTTCCTGCCCTCCGGCATCACGCTGAACATCGTGGGCGAGACGAACGACTACTTCGGCAAGGGCCTTTCGGGCGGCATCGTCTCGGTTGCGCCTGCGCCGACGACGACGTTCCGTCCCGAGGAGAACATCGTCGTGGGCAACGTTGCCTTCTACGGCGCGACAAGCGGCCGCGGGTTCATCAACGGCCTTGCCGGCCAGCGCTTCGCCGTGCGCAACTCGGGCGCCACGCTGGTCGTCGAGGGCGTCGGCAACAACGGATGCGAGTACATGACAGGCGGCACCGTGCTCGTGCTCGGCGAGGTGGGACGCAACTTCGCCGCGGGCATGAGCGGCGGCGTTGCATACGTGTACGACGCAGAGCACACCTTGGAGGAGCGCTGCAACCGCGACATGGTGTACCTGAAATGGCCCGACCGAAGCGAGCTTCAACTCGTGCGCGGGCTCATCGAAGAGCATGTGAAACGCACGCAAAGCCCGCTCGGCGTGAAGCTGCTGTACCGGTTCGATGACATCGTAGGCGATTTCGTGAAGGTCATCCCCCGCGAGTACGAGCAGATGATAACCCTGACCGACAAGTTCGAACGCGCGGGCTTCGCCCACGAAGAGGCCGTCGAGCGCGCGTTCGAGGCCATGAACGCAGGTGAGTAGCATGGGAAAACCGGGCGCATACCTGAACATCGAACGCCGTGAACATGGAGTTCGCCCCGCAACGGAGGCGGTGCGCGATTTCGACGATTTCACATGCGATCTGCCGCGCGACGAGCAATGCGCGCAGGCCAGCCGTTGCATGAACTGCGGCGTGCCGTTCTGCCAGAGCGGCTTTGCATTCCCGGGTGCCCGCCAAGCGACGGGATGCCCGCTTCACAACCTTATTCCCGAAACCAACGACCTTGTCTTTCGCAGGCGCTGGGACGACGCGGCCGGGCGGCTCGGCCTGACCAATCCGTTCCCCGAATTCACCGGCCGCGTCTGTCC
>JAFWJU010000047.1 GCA_017511465.1 Eggerthellaceae bacterium
AACCGACGGGACAAGGCGCGCGTCTTGCCCGACCCGGCACCCGCAATGACGCGCACGGGCCCCTCGGTCGTGGTGACCGCCTGAAGCTGGGAGTCGTTGAGCTCTCCAAATGTCGTACATTCGTTCATAATACATATGTTCGTATATCGAGAAAGCCTTGTCAAGATGGGCAATGGGGGCAGATGCCGCGTTTCGTCGTTTAAAAGAGTATGATTGCCCTACTGGAAACGAAGGGAGTTGAATGGCGCAGGGAAAACCGGCGGTTGCGAAACGCATCCTCATCGCCGCCGTCATCGTCCTTGCAGCGCTCGCATGCGCGGCTGCATGGTGGGTGAACGACTGCTATCATGCCGACTCCGAGGCCTTGGCTGTCGTAGCCGACGCCAACGGGACTTCCGATGGCGTAACCGTGCAGGAACTATCGGACGGGGCCATCGCTTTCGTGCCCGAAAACCCAAAAGCAGGATTCATCTTCTACCCGGGCGCAAAGGTGCAACCCGAGGCTTATGCGCCGCTCATGCTGCAATGCGCTGAACGAGGCATCCTCTGCGTCATCGTAAGGCCCCCGTTCAACCTGGCCATACTCGACCCGAATGCGGCAAACGGCATCCAGGGGCAATTCCCCTCCGTTAGCGTGTGGGCTATAGGCGGCCATTCAATGGGAGGGGTCGCTGCAAGCGACTATGCCTCCAAACACCTAAGCGCATTTGACGCAATCGTGTACTTGGCATCATATCCCGCCACAGACTTGACAGCCTTCGAGGGCGCCGTGCTTTCTATTGCGGGAACAAACGACCAGGTCCTCAACCACGACAGCTACGAGAGCGCCGCCGACGTGCTTCCCGCCGACACCGCGTACATCAGCATCGAAGGGGGCAACCACTCGTATTTCGGCAACTACGGCGATCAGGCAGGTGACGGGATTGCCTCGATATCGCGTAGCGAACAGCAAAGGCAAACTGCAGATCTGATCGCGCAGATTGGCACGCGGTAAGCCGCTTTCGTTTCGCTTCCGTCGTTTCAGGTGAACTTCAGGAATGCGCTTTACCATGCGGTCGAAGGTTAGAAAGGAAGGACCCACCATGAAACGAATCTTTATGTCGATTCTCATATGCGCGGCCTTGTCGGTTGGCGCGTTCACAGGCTGCGCAAGCGCAGCCACCACCTCCCCTTCGGTTTCGGGAGCCAATACGGCGGCGGTTGAAAGCGGCGCAAGCACGAGCACCTCTGCCACGACCACCGTCGCTTCAGTTGAAGGCAGCGTGTTGGACACATCCGACATGTTCACTGACCGCGACCTGACGCAGGAAGCGGACACGGCCGATGCCAAAGCCATCACAGTCGCAAGCGGCGAGGATGTCACGATTTCCGAAGAGGGCGTCTACGTTATCAGCGGCACGGCGCAAGACACAACCATCACGGTCGAGGCCGACGATGCTGCCAAGGTGCAGCTTGTGCTGGACGGCGTGACTATCACGAACACGAGCAAGCCGGCCATCTACGTGGCTTCTGCCGACAAGGTGTTCGTCACCACCGCCGCTGGTTCGGCTAACGAGCTGACCGTCACGGGCACGTTCGAAACGACGGCGGATTCTGACAGCAATATCGACGGCGTGATCTTCGCCAAGGACGATATCGTGCTGAACGGCCTCGGAACGCTGACCGTCAATTCGACCGATAACGGCATCGTGGGCAAAGACGATGTCAAGATTACAGGCGGCACGTATGTCATCAAAGCCGAAGGCCACGGCATCCAGGGCAAGGATTCCGTCGCCATTGCCGACGGCACGTTCACCATGGACGTTGGGACGGATGCCATCCATTCCGAGAACGCCGACGATCCCACGCTCGGCTACGTGTACATCGCAAACGGCACGTTCGACTTCAAGACCGGTAGCGACGGCATCGAGGGCGATGCAGCAGTGCAAATCGACGGCGGTACGTTCAGCATCGACGCCGAAGAGGGCATCGAGGGCACGTACGTGCAGCTGAACGGCGGGACGATTGACATCAACGCCTCTGATGACGGCATCAACGCCACAAGCAAGTCGACGGCATACAGCGTCGTGGTCGAAATCAACGGTGGCGATATCACCGTGAACATGGCACAGGGCGACACCGATGCGCTCGATTCTAACGGCGACCTGATCGTCAACGGCGGCACAGTGACCATCAACGCGCAATCGCCCTTCGACTTCGACGGACAAGGTGCCTTGAACGGCGGCACGGTCATCGTCAACGGCGAGGAAATCGCCGAGCTGACGAACCAGATGATGGGTGGCGGTTTCGGTGGCCCGATGGGCAACATGAGCGGAAGCTCTTCCGCCCCGCAGGGCGACTGGGGCAGCTCGAGTGGTCCGGGCGCATCGAGAGGCGGTATGCGCTAGCGGTTAAACGCGCAACAGCTTGAAGCGGATTCTCGGTGTGGGCAGATGAGCAAGTCATCTGCCCACACCGTTTGTTTTTTGCGCTACACTAAAGCGCTGTGTCAACCAAGTTGCAACATATATCTGGGCATCACGCCAACGAACAGGTCTCCCATGGCGCTATCGAGCTGACGTTCTTCAACCTGTTTTGGATTTTCGTCATCATGAGCACCGTGGGCTTGTTCGGCGAAACCGTTGTCAGTTTCTTCCGCGACGGGCACTGGGAATCGCGCGCGGGCTTGATATTCGGGCCTTTCTCCCCCATTTACGGAATCGGCGGGGTGCTGATCACCGTGGCGTTGAATCGCATCAGCGAGCGCAATCCCCTGGCGCTGTTCGCCGTTGCGGGCGTTGTGGGCGCATCGTTCGAGTATTTCGCAGGCTGGTTTTGGGAAAGCGCATTCGGCATCGTGGCCTGGAGCTACCAGGGGCAGCCTTTCAATTTCCACGGGCACACGAGCCTGGGCATGGCGTGCGTTTGGGGACTGCTCGGCATGCTGTGGATGAAGCTTGCCTTGCCCCTTATCATGACGTGGATCGATCGCATCCCGCACGAAATCCGCCATCAGCTGACCGCCGTGCTCGTCGTGGTGCTATTGGCCGACGTGTTGCTGACAATGACCTGTATCGACTGCTGGTACCTTCGCATGGCAGGCGACCCCATAGACACGCCGTTGGAACTGCTTTGCTCCCAGTTCTTCAACGACCAGTTCATGCAATCGCGCTTCGAGACCATGTCGATGTGGACATCCCTGGCTAGTCGGTAAAACAAGGCACCGCCCCTTTCGGGACGGTGCCTTTCCCTTCTAAGGCGCGAAGCCGCGCTCGCACTCCTTGCCTTGTTTTACCGGTTCTCGTTGATGATGCGAACGATGACGTTATGCAGCGATTCGACGGTGTAGTCGCCGATGATGGGCTCGAGGTGGTCGTTGCCCACTCCCGAATCGTCGGTCAGGAACACATACGTGCCGCCCGTGCAGATGGCCAGCGCACGGCCAAACAGCTCGGTGTCGCGCTCGGCGTTGGAAGCCACCACCGGCACCAGCTTGATTCCGCGTTCGGCAGCGCTGCGCACGGCCGCTTGAATGACGTCATCGGTGCCGTCATGCGGCGGGGCGTCGAAGATCAGGAACGCGACCTTGTTGCAATCGGCACGCCATTCCTGATTGCTCGTGATGGTCTCGGCCAGGATCTGCGCCACAGCTTCGGGCGTGTCGCCGCCGCCATCGGCGTACTCGTCGTTCAACAGGGCCTGCACGCGCCTCACGTCGCTCGTAAAGCCATTGCACTTAGTCACGTACTCGTCGCCCTTGTCGCGGTAGAAGTTGACGGAATACTCGATGCCGTTGCTTCCAACCTCGCCCGTGATCGAGGAGAAGTCCTTTTGCAGGTAGGCGATCTCGTCGGCCATCGACCCGGTGGTATCGACGATGAACATGACCTGCAGGCCATTGGCGGGTTCGTTGGCAGCATTGACGACGAGGTTGATGTCTTCGATGGGCGGAATAAACGCATTGCCCTGACCGTTTGCATGGTCTGCGATGGTGACGGGAATGTACTCTTCGACGCCGCCGGCTGCCACGGTGTAGGGTTCCTTGCCCGCGGGGTAGAACAGGTATGCCGCACCTTGCTTGTCGCTCTTGGCAGTCCACAGCGCATTACCCGAACCGTCGCGCAATTCGACCGTCTGGTTGCGCACCGGGTTGCCCCAGTTGTCAGTGACGGTGACCTTGACGCGATGCGTCGGATCGATGCCATACGACGGGAACGAGACGAGCTGCGAGTTCACCAGGTTCATGAAGAACGACCAGTTGTCGTTATCGTTCCATTCGGCACCGGTCAAGACATACGGCTCGCCTTCGTCGTAGTGCCTGCCACGGGATTGGCCGGGTGCCGTGCCGGGCCCCTTCGGGGCATAGCTGTCAGACACGTACGCGTCCCCGCCCGTTTCGCCGGTATCCATGGCCAGCGGCTCGCCTTCTGTTGCAATCGAGTCCCGTTCGGCGACCTCAGACGTCCCTTCTTCGACGGCGACGACCTTTTCGTCTTCATCGGCCATCGGAGCCGTCATGCTCGTGAAGGCCAAAGCGCCCACGCCCAGCGCCACGACAAGGCAGGCCGCAATGGCAATGGGCACACCCCGACGACCCTTGCGCTTTTGGGCTGGCATGTCGATGACCTTGCCCAGTACTTCGGATGCTTGGGTGCCGGTTGCCTTGGAACTCGAAGCCGATTCGGGTTGTTCGGCGGCAGCATCAGCCACGGTGCTCGCAGCTGCGTCTTCCGCATGGGCTTCGATGATGTAATCATCCTTGATCAGGCCGATGGCCTCTTGCAGTTTCTCAGCTTTGCCGCTCATATGTTCACGCCTTCCTTTTCGAGGTAGATGGCCAGCTTGTCCCGGGTGCGCTTCAGCGACATCTTCACCTTGCTCTGGCTGAAGCCGAAACGCTCTGCAATCTCGCCGATCGAGTCGAAATACCAGTATCGGCATACGAACATGCGGCGGTCCTCGGCGCCGAGGCCTGCGAGGAACACATCGATGATGCGCGCGAGTTCCTCGGCTTCCACATGTTCTTCGACGCTGCTGGACGACCCGACGCAATCCTCGAGCTCGTCGAGCGACAGCGCCACTTCGCCACCGCCGCGCTTGGCGGCAGAGCGGGCGCGCCACTTCTTCAGCGAGAGGTTGCGCGTGATCTTCCCCAGGAACGTTGAGAGGCTCGTCGGCCGATGAGGGGGCATGGCGTTCCACGCGCCAAGGTACGTGTCGTTGACGCATTCCTCGGCGTCGCGCACGTCGATCAGTATGCGCCGCGCAATGGTCTGGCAGTATGTGCCGTATTTCGTTTTCGTCTCCGCAATGGCACGCTCCTGCCGTTGCCAGTACAGCTCGACGATCGTCGTGTCTTCCATGCTTCACCTCCCTTTCGATGGCCTCGACCTACATCTACCTTTTTCGAAGACGTTGGTCACAAGTCTACGTCACTTTTTTTCGTAGCCCAATTGCAAACGCCGCTATCCGCGCTTTCTCCGACTCTGTTCGTCGTTATTAACGGGTATCATGGTGCCAAGCAGAAACGGCGGAAGGAACGGTCATGATCGAACCATTGGCTCGTGCAAGGCAACTGCTCACCGCGCAAGCGCAGAAAGTTCAGCTGAACATGATGCCCGAACTGATCGTGGGGCCGGGCAGGCTCTACGATGTGGCCGGGCTGCTGCGAGACCAGGACATCCGCTGCGTCATGGTCGTGACAAGCCAAGGTTTCGTCGAGCGCGGCATTATCCCGTCGTTCACGAAAGACCTGCTGGCACGCGGCATCACTGCCGCCGTGTTTGCGGACGTGACACCCGACCCCGACATCGAATGCGTCGAACAAGCCGCCGCGTTTTACCGCAGCCATGGATGCGAGGGCATCGTGGCGATCGGCGGCGGATCGGTTATGGACTGCGCGAAAATCGGCGGGGCCCTGGCCGTGAAACCCGGGAAGGGCGCACGCGACATCGTCGGCACGATGAGGGTGCGCGCAACGCTGCCCTACCTCGTGGCAGTGCCCACCACGGCAGGCACGGGATCCGAGACGACGGCCGCCGCCGTGCTGACCATCCCCGACGTGCAGCGCAAGTACGCAGTAAGCGACCTGGCGTTGATTCCCGACGCCGCCGTGCTCGACCCCAATCTGCTGCTGGGACTTTCGCCTGCGATGACCGCCTATACCGGCATGGATGCGCTGACGCATGCGGTCGAAGCCTACATCAACCACTACGGATCGCACGAGGCCCGCGAATACGCGCGCGAGGCCGTCGAGCTGATTTTCAAGAACCTGAAGCCCTCCTATGACGACGGGCAGAACGTCAAGCTGCGGGAGAACATGCTGTTGGCTTCGCATTACGCGGGCATCGCCTTCACGAACAACATGGTCGGCTACGTGCATGCGCTGGCGCACTGCATCGGCGGACGCTACCACGTGCAACACGGGTTGGCCAACGCCGTGTTGCTGCCCGTCGTGCTGGAAGAATACGGCGAGGCTGCCGAGGGGCGTCTGGCCGAGCTGGGCAAAGCCATCGGCCTTGCACACGGCAGCGACCATGACGTTGCCACGGCGTTCATCGGCAAGATCCGTGAGCTGTCAGCGTTCATCGGCATTCCCGAGAGCATCCCCGAAATACAAGCAGAGGACATCTTGGAGCTGGCAACTGCCGCCGAGGAAGAAGGCAACCGGGCCTACCCCGTGCCGTGCCTGTGGACGCGCCGCCGTTTCGAAAGCGTGCTGCAACGCGTGTCTGCAACAGGTGCGTACGGTGCCACGACCGCCGAACAGGTGCGCATCACCGAACCCGGACCGTTGCTGAACGAGGACGGCATCTTGGCGAAACGCGGCTGGGCGACGTCGTTGCTGCTGGAATACGACCGCTCGCGCATTGCGGCTTCGAAACTGCGCGTGAAAGAATGGGATTACTACCTGGTTAGCGACGACGACTACGCCATCGCATTGACCATCGGCGACATGGGATACGTCTCGTTGGTGTCGGCGTCGCTGATCGATTTCGCAAACGGCACGTTCATCACGCAAAGCACGATGGGCGCCATGCCACTTGGCCGCATTGGCCTGCCTTCGACATCTGAACTCGGCATAACGGAATTCGCGGACAAACGAGCTGCCATGATCTTCGAGGCCGCCGACGGCATGCGCCACCTGGTGGTGAATTTCTCTGATTTCGAGGACGGGCATCCGCTGATTGCCGAAATCGTGTTGGACGAGCAACCGCGCGACTCGATGGTAATCGCCACGCCATGGGCCGAAGACGACAAGGCGTTCTATTACAACCAGAAGATCGTGGGCATGCGCGCACTCGGCTCGTTCGCGCTGGGCAAGCTGTACCACGAGTTTAAGAGCGCGAACTCGTTCGGCCTGCTGGACTGGGGACGCGGCGTGTGGACGCACGACAACACCTGGTACTGGGGTGCAGCACAAGGTTGGCAAAACGGTCACAAGTTCGCCATGAAACTGGGATACGGCTTTGGCGACACGACCGCCGCTTCGGAAAACATGGTATTCGTCGACGGCATCGCCCACAAACTGGGTCGTGTCGATTTCGGCATCCCCGTACGCGATGCCGAGGCCACAACCGTTGGCGATCGCTTGGACCTAATGAAGCCATGGCACATCACCGATGACGAGGGTCGGCTCGACCTTTCGTTTGCACCTGACATCGACCGTTACGATTACATAGACCTGAAAGCCGTCATCAGCGACCAGCACCAGGTGTTCGGCTTGATGGACGGTTGGGTAAAACTCGACGACGGCACGACGTTCGAAATCCACGGACTGCGCGGATTCGCCGAAGCGGTGCACAACATGTACTAAGCGCATCTTGGGAGCGGCAAACCGTGGAGTTTCTGATTGTCTGCCCGCTGGCGTTTATCGCGGGATTCGTCGATTCCATCGCAGGAGGCGGTGGCCTTATCTCGCTGCCCGCGTTCTTCTTCGCAGGATTGCCTGTGCATAACGCCCTTGCCACGAACAAGCTGGCATCGACAATGGGCACGGCTATCGCCACGATACGCTACGCCATCAACGGCTACATGGTGAAGACGTTTGTCATCGTGGGCGTGATCTGCGGGCTTACCGGCTCGTGGTGCGGAAGCAACCTGGCCCTCATCGCCGAGGACACCATCATCATGGTCATCATGCTGATTGCACTGCCTTTTATCGCCTTCTTCGTGCTGAAAACGAAGAACCTCGACGCGTTTTCGGCCGAACCGCTGCCGATGCGCAAGGCGCTTGTCATCACGGCCGCCATCGCGCTGGCCGTTGGCGTGTACGACGGGTTCTACGGACCGGGGACGGGCACGTTCCTCATGCTGTTGCTTCCCGCATTGGCGCACCAAGACGTGCGCACGGCTGCAGGCACGACGAAGGCCATCAACCTTTCGACGAACGCTGCAGCGCTGGTTGTGTTCATGGTCAACGGGGCCGTGCTGTTGCCGCTGGGTCTTGCCGCCGGCGTGTTCAATATCGCCGGCAATTACATCGGCGCAGGTAAATTCACCAAAGCAGGCGCCTCTATCGTGCGGCCTATCATGTTGGTCGTGCTGGTGCTGTTTGCTGCTAAACTCGTATTCGACTTGTTTATGTGAGATTCGGGGCAGATGCGGAAACGCAAGCAGCTGTTCTAGATGAAAGGACCCTCTTATGAGACTGCTCGTCATCGGCGATGAGAAACGCGTTGCCAAGTACCTGCCCGACCTGCCCATCGTGGATCAGGTCGATACCGTGGTCGTAGGGCGCGGCACGCCCGACGACGAAATCTTGGCGCGCATCAACGATGCCGATTTCATCGTGGCCGATGCCGTGAGCCCCGTCAGCGACAAGCTGATCGATGCGTTTGCCAGCCTTAAGCTGATTCATTCGGAAGGCGTCGCCTACAACGTCATCGACGTTGCGTCGGCGCGCGAACACGGCGTCATCGTGTGCAACAACGCCGGCGTGAATGCAGGCGCTGTGGCCGAACAGGCTGTGCTGCTCATGCTGGCATGCCTGCGCCATGCCGTTGAAGGCGATGCGGCTGTGCGCTCGGGCCAACAGATAAAGATGAAGGAGCGCCTGATGGTGCAAGGCATCCGCGAGCTTGGCGACTGCACGGTGGGCCTCGTGGGCTTGGGAGCCATCGCCACCGAAACGGCCAAGCGCCTGCAAGCTTTCGGTTGCGACGTTGCCTATTGGAACCACAGGCGTCGCACCGCCGAACGCGAAGCGGAGCTGGGCGTGCGGTACCTGCCGCTTGACGAACTGGCGCGTTCGTGCGACATCGTGAGCCTGCACGTGCCCGTGACCCCCGAAACCGAGAACATGGTTGATGCTGCGTTCCTCGCATCGATGAAAGACGATGCCGTGCTGATCAACACCGCACGTGGCGAAATCGTCGACCAAGTCGCCCTCGCCCAGGCGCTCGAAAACGGCATCATCGGAGCTGCGGGGCTGGACACCCTCTCGCCTGAACCGGTTGCAGCCGACCATCCGCTGGCATTGCTTTCGGGCAACGCGGCAAACCGGCTGGTGCTCTCGCCGCACATCGGAGGCGTAACCGAGGGCATGTTCCGCCGCGCCTGGACGACCATCTGGCAAAACGTCGCGCGCGTCGCCGCGGGCGAGCAGCCGATTAACATCGTTTCGTAAGACGATATAAAAAGAAACAGAAAGCGTGACGTTAGGCAAGCTCGATGAGGCTTGCAAATGCGATTTCGCCGTCGGGGTTGACGCCTTTCGACAGAATGCGCCCTTCTTCCACAAGCGTGTGCATCGTCAGCGGAACGCCGGGCATCGCCTCGTGGCGGTAGTCTATCTGGAAGGACTTCATCGCGCCGTCTTCACCTGGATTAAGCGCATCGATGACGTAATTGGCGTACACCGCGTTGTTCACATGTCCATTGACGTCGATGTCGGAATAGCTGGGCACAACCGTGTAAACCGGGCAGTTACCTTCTTCGAAACCCGGTATCTTGCGCGGCTTGCGCTCGAACGAACGCGCCTCGTCGAAGTCTTCAGGACCATGATAGTGGTCCTTCACCGAAGCGAACTTTCGCGTCTCGACATCCATGAGCACCCATTCGGACGTCGCCTTGATCAGCAAATTGCCTTCTTCGTCGCACATGGAGTAATCGCGCAAGAACGAGAAGCGGGTCGGGCTGTGCGGCCACGTGCGCGCAGTTACCACTTGGTAGTGCGAAGGAGAGCGCACGATTTCGAACTTGGACCTGATAACAGCCCAGAACACGCCCCCTTTCAGCATGTCGTCGCGACCGATTCCCATGTTGTTGGCTTGGATGGTAGCCACATCCTGGAATATATCGAGCACCGATGCCGGCTGGATGCGCCCGTACTGGTCGAAGTCCATCCAGCGCAAGCGGTAATCGAGCTCCATCCCGATAGCCATACCGTCCCCTTTCCGCAACTAGCCCAGGTACGGTTGGCCCGTGGCCTTGTCGATGAAGGGATTGCCCAGACGCGCAACCTCGGCTGCCAAAGTCTCGACCAATAGGGGCAAGGCGGCTTTCACCTTTGGAGTAAGGTCTTGCGTGAGCAAATCGGGTTCGGCGTTTTCTACCTGCACGCCGATGCACACGCCTTCGGCGTCGTAACCAAGCCAGGTAGCGTTGTCGAACAAGTCGACCAGGCGAAGGTCGTGAAGCGACATGTTGGGGCCCTGGGCGTTTGCCATGTCCTGCGGCGTCCCGCGCAGCACAGTGCCCGGTTCTTCACCGGAATACTCGACGGCATCGACGGTTATGACAGCGTCGCACGTGTCGATGTAGTTGATCATGTCCATTGTCAACACGCCGAGGTCGAACATCTCGACGCCCTCGGGCACGTCGAACCGCTTAAACACCTCGTCATATACTGCCGGCCCCACGCCATCGTCAAGATGAAGGCGGTTTCCCACGCAGAACACTGCGATTTTCTTCATGGCATTCACTTCCTCATTGCCCGCTAAACGAAGAAAAAATTAGAGACGGGCGCCGTTGCTCATCTCACGCCAAATGAGCAACGGTGCCTGTCCCCAAAACTCATTCCGCACCTATTATAGCGTTGGGCGGATGGTTAGGTTGAAATATGTCGCCCAAGCGACGGCGGCAATAGCCAAAACGATGCTGATGACAGCCCAGATGCGCTCGCGCTTAAGATACGTCTCGCGCGACACGCCGGTGTTTTCGGCCTTATGGGCAGAAAGTGGCAGGCTGACCCGCGCAAACCCGATATGCAGTAGGAGCAGCGCGATGGCGACGATGACAGCTAGCACGATGATCCATGGCTCGCGCGTCTCATAGGCACCGTAGAACAAATTGTCGGCAAACAGGTACAGCGGGTAAAACAGGATGCACGCCCAGAACCCATGTGCCGGTCCCCAGATGCCAGGCATGAACAATGCGCCAACGTTAATCGGCGGAAGCCCCTTCAGGAACTGCTCCTCGGCGCGAATCTCTTCGTCAGTCAGCCCGACACGACGTTGGGTTTCCTTGGTCTCCGAAACGCTCATTTATGACCTTACCACTCATATTTGTTGGTGATTTTACTCATCGTTTGTTCATTTTAACAAAGAAGGAGCCCGGCAACGGGCTCCTTCTCGATAACAAACCTGCAGGCAACGCGATTATTCCTGCTTGCCTTCCAGGGTATCCTCGCCCACGATGACGTGCTTCTCGGGGTCGTAAACCAGGCCGCCATGCTCCTTGCGGAAGAACATGAGCTTGGTCGGTTCGGTGCCCTCGATGTTTGCCAGGTACACATGGATGAAGATGAAGATGATGAACACGTACATGAAGAAGTAGTGGATGATGCGCAACGACATCGCACCACCAAACGCGTTCAGGAAGAACTGGCAGAAACCAGAGGTCGCGGTAGGCGGCCACAAGCACAGACCCGTGATGAACATGATGATGATGAGGATGGGAATGAGCAGATAGGAAAGCTTCTGCGGCACGCCCAACTTCGCGGACAGCGGATGGTCCTTCTTCGCAAACAGGTAGTACTTGATCCACGCGCCGCCCTGATGGCGGTTGTCCTTCTGGGGCAGCCACGTCTTGTAGTCCTTCACCGTCTCGCGCGTGCCGCCCGTGGGAGCCGACTTGACGAAGAACGACATGATGACGCGCACAACGCAGTTGATGAAGATGACGAAGCCGAAGAACACGTGGATGCCGCGAGCCATGCTCATGGAGCCCGGCACTGCAAAGTGGATCAGGAAACCGGTGATGATCAGGAAGATCATCGCGATCAGGTTGATCCAGTGGGTGATGACGAACGGCAGCGGATGCGCTTCTTTATAATGTGCGAGATGTGCCATCTTACTTCACCCCCCAGGGGTTAGTAACGGTGGAGAACTTCTTGCCCGTCTTGACGTCAGTCACATGAACCGCGCAGGACACGCACGGGTCGTAGCTGTGGACGAGGCGCAGGGCGTTGATCGGCATCTCGAGATCTTCTTCAGAGCCGTCGAACACCGGGCAGCCATCCATGAGCGCCTGCTCGATGGGGCCATGCTCGCCCTCGCCATTGATAGGCGCAAGGTTCCACGTGGTCGGAATGATAATCTGATAACCGTCGATCTTGCCACCGGTGACCTTCTCGGAGTGATACAGGGCACCACGCGGGGCCTCCCAGAAACCCGTGCCAGCGCCGGTGTCGCGCAGCGGCTTCGTGAAGTAGTCCGTCATGTTGTCGGTGGCGAACTCGGAAGCATCGATGCCCTCCATCGCGGCGATGTCGCCAAGCGAACCGCCCTTGATGGCTGCGATGAGCTCGGCAGTCCAGTCCTTCATCAGCTTGGCGACATACAGCGTCTCGACCTGACGGACGGCGACACGACCGAGCATCGAGACAGCAGCCTCGAGCGGCTTCTTGCCGACAGAAGCGGCAAACGGAGTGATGGCGGAGAGGAAGCTGTCGACCTGCTCGACCATCCAAGCGTTCTTGGCCTCGTAACCAGGCTGATGGCCGCGAGCGTAAGCGACGAGCACGCGGGCCAGGGCGCCGGTCTCGAGCGCCTTGCCATCGTAAGCCGGGGCCTTGCACCACGAGTAGCGGTCGTTGACGTCGTACTCGGTGAACTTCGGATTGGTCGTGAAGTCGGGCGACACGTACGTGCCGTCGCCCTCGTACCAAGAGTGGCCGACGTACTCGGTGATGAGCGATTCCTCGATGTCGGACACGCCGAGGATGTCGCCCTTGGTGCCGATGACGCCAGCGGGCATGTAACGGTCGTTGTATTCGAGGCTACCGCGCTCGAACACGCCCCAGGCACCGAAGCGCCCGCAGCCGCCGCCCCACGTGAATCCCTCGGGGTATGCCAGCGCGATGGCCAGCGTGTCGGGAATGAGGGTGGCCTCGACCCAGTCGTAAATCTCGTTGACCATAGCCCACAGGTCGTCGAGCTTCTGAGCCGTCGGGACAAACGAGGTGCCGCCGGGGATGATGGTCATGACATGCGGCATCTTGCCACCGAGCAGACCGCAGATCTCGGACGAACGGGCCTGGTACTTCAGGGCCTCGAGATAGTGCGAGGTCATGATGAGGTCAAGCTCGGGCGTCAGGTGATATGCGCTCTTGCCATCGGGGTCTTTAGCATCGAACCAGTTGCCCGAGAAGATGGACAGCTGGCCGTTGGCCGCGAACTTCTCGAGGCGCTTCTGAACCTCGAACAAGTCGCTGTTGGTGGAAGTCTGAGCCGGCAGGGCAACGCCGAGCTGGGGGATTTCCCCGCCCTGGGCGATGTCGTAAGCCAACTTGACGTCGGCACCGCCCACAACCGCGTTAATCGGGTTAACGTAGTCGAGTGCCGCCAGGTTGTAGAGCCACAGGATGTGGCTGTGCAGGAACTGCGCACCCTCGATGAGGTTGCGGATGATGCGCGCGCGGTTCGGGATCTTGATGCCGTAGGCCTTCTCGGCTGCGATCGTCGACGCATGGTTGTGCGAAACCGGGCACACGCCGCAGATGCGCTGAACGATCTGAGCGGCATCTTCGGGCTTGCGATGCTCAACGACCTTTTCCATACCACGGAAACTGCCGCCGGAAACCCATGCTTCCCTAACGGTCCCGTTCTCGACTTCCATCTCGACGCGCATGTGGCCTTCGATACGGGTAATCGGGTCGATAACTGAACGTGCCATGAGTTACCTCCCCTCTTCCGTCTCGGCGGCCTCTTCGGCCACCTGCTCGTATTGCTTGGCGATTTCCTTCTGGGCCTCGTGCAGCTTGACCGGGTCCTCGGTCTCGTAGATCGAGTGCTCGTACTGGCCGATGGCCTTGTCAGGATGCTTAACGTCCCACGCACGGCGCTTC
>JAFWJU010000048.1 GCA_017511465.1 Eggerthellaceae bacterium
GGCTGGTAGCCGCCGATGGCCTCGACGCACTTCACCCAGTTCTCGGCGCGGTCGTCAATCGTCTCGTAGCTTCCCAGCGGGACGATGAGCTCGGAGTACATGCCCTCGTCGAACGCCTCGTGGCGCCAACCGAACCACACTTGCACCGTTCCGGGCGGAATCACCTGGTCGAGCTTCATCTCGATGACCACATGGCCGCGCCCGTTGAAGACCTCGACCTTGTCGCCGTCCTTGATGCCTTCGGCAGCGGCGTCGACCGGGTTCATGCGACCCGTGGGCTTGCCACCCGAGAGCTGGGCCATGACCGGGTCGTCCGTGAACATCGACTGCATGAAGAAGCGTTGGCGGCCGCTGAAGAAGTGGTACTTGCCCTTGGCCGTGCCATCGCCCAAGCTTGCCGGCGTTGGCGCCTCGAGCGGCGGCAGGTACTTGGCCAGCGCGTCGTCGACGCACACCAGGCGCTCGCAGTAGAACTCCATGCGCTTATGAGGCGTGTCGAACTGCATGCCCATGAACGGGTCCCAGTTGACGGGCGGCGTGGCGGCGCGCACCATCTTCTCTTCTTTCAGGCGCTCGTAGGTGAGCGGCGGTTGGATGCCGGCAACGAGCGGGTATTGCGTCTGCAGGCGCAATTCGATCCACTCTTCTGCTGTCTTGTCGAAATACTCGCCGAGACCCACGCGCTTGGCCAATTCGGAGTAGACGAACGTCGGGTCCTTGGCCTCGCCAATCGGCTCGATGGCCGGCTCCTGCAACACGACGTGATTGTAAGCAGCCGACGCCACCAGCTCGTAGCGCTCGAACGGCATGCAGTCGGGCAGCACGTAGTCGGCGTACTCGCCGGTGTCAGTCATCCAGATGTCGATGTCGACGATGAGCTCCATCTTGGGGAATATCTCGTTGATCCAAAGCCCGCGGTTCGGGCAGTTGTGCACGGGATTGCCCGCTATTTTCCAGAACGCCTTGATCGGGTACGGCTCCTGCGATTTAACCTGCTCGATGAAATCAGCCTGGCGCAGCAGCTTGCCCTTGTAGGCCTCGCGGCCGAGCGGCATGGTGATTGCGGCGTCGTTGAAGATGAGCGGGAAGCCCGCCGGCAGCATCTCGGACGTGACGCCCGCGCCGGGACGTCCCAGGTTGCCCGTCAGGGCACCCAGCAGGTAGAACGAGCGATACGACTCGCCTTGGTTCTGATAGCGCAGACCCAGCGCGCCGAAGATGTAGGCATTGGGGGCCGCGACGTACTCGTCGGTCAAGCGGATGGCCACTTCGGCCGGCACGCCGGTGATGGCCTCTTGCCATTCGGGCGTGTACTGAGCCGCATGCTCGCGCAGGCGGGCGAAGGCCGTTTTGCACGGCACGCCGTTGACAACGTGCGCGCCATCAAGCTCGGGATGGTCGCTGGCCATGGCCTGCTGGCCGAGCACCGTGGACATCGGGCCGTCGGCCTCGGTGTCCCACACCACGTAGTTGCCCTCTTCGTCGCGCAGGAACATCCCGTCGTCATCGCGCACGAGGAACGGCGCTACGGTGTAGGTCAGCAGGAAGTCTTCCTTGTACTGCTTGCGCTGGATGATGAGGTTGGCCATCGTCATCGAGAGCGCCGGGTCGCTACCGGGCTTGACGGGAATGAACTCGTCCGCGAAACCAGCCGTGCCGTCGAACAACAGGCCGATGTCGACGATCTTCGCGCCGTTGGCCTTGGCCTCGACGAGATGCTTGGCGATGCGCTGCTGGTTCTCGATGGGATTGGCGCCCCATACGATGATGTAATCGGACGTGTCGAAGTTCTTCGGGTCGGTGGTCATGTACTTGTAGAAGTTGCCGAAATCGAAGAACGCCGCGTAGAACGGCCCGTTATCGAGACCGTACGCCTGGATGGGGTCGGTTGCACCCCACAGGCCGATGAAGCGGGACGACAAGACGGCTGCTAGGCCCTGGGACGGCGGCACCGACGCCACGACATCCCACATGGCGAGCGCCTCGGGGCCGTACTTCTCGCGGATGTCGAGCAGCTTGGCCGCGATCTCGTCCATCGCCTGGTCCCAGCTGATCTCCTCCCATTTGCCCTCTCCACGTTCGCCGATGCGCTTGAGCGGCCGTGTCAGGCGCTTGGGGTTGTAGGGCTGGCGGCAGGACATGATGCCCTTCTGGCAGATGTAGCCCTCGTTCGCCTCTGCGCCCGTGTAGTCCGCTTTCTCGGTTCGCACGATTTTGCCATCTTTGACGATGGTCTTGATCGCGCAGAACTCGTGGTCGCCCCACCCCGGGCAACACGTGTACACGTAAGACTCGTCAGGTGACATACGCTTCCTCCTTCTTTGACTCGCCTTCTTGCCCTGCGAATGGAAAACGCGCAGATAAACACCCCCGCTTTCTGCGCGGATTCCACGCAAGAATCCTTGTCTTGAAGTTTATCGAGGTGCCATGAAAACGTACATAAACAACCCGTGCGCACGTTATGCAACCATTAGTTGTGTATACTTAAATCGAAGTTAAGAAGAGCAGGGTGAGGCAACGGCATCCGGTTTTGGCATCCGCTTCACAACGGGGGGACTTCATGCAGGTTGAGAGCTTGCGGTACTTCATCGAGCTGGCGCGAGCCGGGTCTTTTTACGGCGCTGCCAAGAACTCGTTCATCTCGCAGCAGGGGTTGAACAAAGCCATTTCGTCGCTCGAGACGGAACTGGGTTACAAGCTCGTCGAGCGCAGCAGGCGTGGCGTGCGCCTGACGAACGAGGGCGAGCAGTTGCTGAAGCACGCCAAGCGCATCGTCAACGAGTACGACATCATGTTGGAAGACCTCGTGGCCATGCGCCTTTCGAACCCCGAAGGCGACGAGCCCATCCGCTTGCATGTCAGTTATTACGCAGCGCAAATCGCTTCCGCCAATCCCGTGTACGTTGGCATGCTTGCCGAACGGTCGTCCTATTTCGAGGAGCCGTTTGACAAGCTTGTTGCGTACGCCGCCAATTCCGATGGGAGCGATTTGAGCTTCCTCGACGTCCACGCCCATTCCCTACCCGAGATCCTTGCGAACCAGGACGTGTTGTTCGAGACCATCATCAAGACCCGCTACGGGTTCGTTTGGAAAGAAGGATCGCGGCTTGCCGACGAGGAGATGCTACATCGCAAGACCGTGGCGAAAATGCCCATGGCGGTCAACGCCTTCCGCGAGATGCGCCAGCTGGCAGACCGCCTGTTCCGCGACCACCCGCTTGAGAACGTGCGCATGGAGGCCACGAGTCCCCGCATGCAGCTCGAATACGTGCGCACGTCCGATTACGACGCCATTGCCGCGTTCGATTCGTTCGGGTTCTTCCTCTCGCAATTGGACGACGACATGCCAACCGACGGCCTGCATTTCACGCCGCTGTCGACGCCGGAATCCATTTCGCTCGTCGGCTTCTTGTACCCGCGCCGCGCAAAGGTGTCGCTTAGGGCAAAGCACACCGTTGGCGTCTTGAAGCATTTCCTCGCAGACAACTGCGCAGAGTACTTCGTCAAGTACCCTCTCGACTAGGGCGCATCTGAATCGGGCACCCGGCTCGCCTGAAAAGTCGGTTGTTTAATATGTTCAACAGCGTTGTTGAATATATTGAACAGGCACGCCTTGCACGCGCCATAGCATTCGCCCTATGGCATACGACGATGCAAGCAACCTGGTCAAGCAGATTATCGGGCGGAACATCCGCACGATGCGGAAGGCTACTGGGCAAAGCCAGACCCAGTTCGCCAAAATGATCGGCGTCAATCGCTCGTACTTCAGCCGAATCGAAGGCGGCAAGGAAAACCAATCCATCGGCATCCTCGTAAAAATCGCCGACGGTTTGGACGTCCCCTTCGCCACGTTGTTCGATGGGCTCGACGCTTGCCCGCCCCACGAGCTGAAACCCGACATCTCATACGCGGTGGTGAAAGTTCCCCGCAAGAAGCGCAAGACCCGTTGAGGTGCAAGGCCAATTCTTGGGCAGCCGCGGTATAATGCTGTCTCCGATGCCGACGTGAATGGGAGGGGCCGTGGCGAAGAAAAAGATGACCAAGTCTCAGGCTGCATCCGCACGCCGCGAAGAGACGGCGCGCTCTGCCGCTAGGAAGAAAGCCCGCGAGAACCAAGACCGCATCAAGGAAGAACAGCGCAAGGCCAAGGAAGAGAAGCAGAAGTCGTCGGCATTCCGCCTCGCTTGGCCGATCATTGCCGTCGTCCTCATCATCGGGTTCTGCATCGCCTTCACCGTCTTGCCCGGCACCATGATGGGCAACTAGCTTCTCAGCTGCTTTTTCAGCTCCCCGATAATCGATTCGACGGACGATTTCGCGTCGCCCAATAACATGTCGGTGTTGTCGTTGAAGAACAACGGGTTTTGCACGCCCGAGTACCCGGCATTGCCCATCGACCGTTTGAACACGATGACCTTGCCCGCATTCCACACGCGCAGGACAGGCATGCCGGCGATGGGCGAATCGGGCTCGGTCTCGGCCGACGGATTGACGGTGTCGTTGGCGCCGATGACCAGCACGACGTCGACGTTGTCGAAATCGTCGTTGATCTCGTCCATCTCGTACACGATGTCGTAGGGCACCTTAGCCTCTGCCAGCAACACGTTCATATGGCCCGGCATGCGACCGGCAACGGGGTGGATTCCGAATTTAACGTCGATACCCGCCGCCAGAAGCTGTTTGGTCAGCGAAGCCACGGGGAACTGCGCACGTGCCACCGCCATGCCGTAGCCCGGAGTGACGACGACCGACTTGGCATCCTTCAGCAAGCGCGCAACGTCTTCGACAGTCGTCTCGGTGTGCTCGCCGTAGTCTTGCTTCGATCCCCCCGATTTCTTAGAAGCATCGCCATTGCCGTAACCGCCCAGGATGACGCCCGTGAACGTTCGGTTCATGCCCTTGCACATGATGTGCGACAGGTATGCACCCGACGAGCCCACGAGCGCGCCGGTTACGATGAGCAGGTCGTTGCCCAGCGTGAAACCGGCCATGGCAGCAGCCCAGCCCGAAAACGAGTTGAGCATCGACACGACGACGGGCATGTCGCCGCCGCCGATGGACATGACCAGGTGTATGCCGAGCACGAGCGACACGATCAGAATGACGATGAGGAACGGCAAGCCCGCCTCGACGCCCCGGCTCAGGCCGAACGGCACGATGAGCGCGACATAGGCTATGAGCATCGCCAGGTTGATGATATTGCGCCCCGGCAGCGTGAGCGGTTTGCCGGGGATTTTGCCCGACAGTTTCAGGTTCGCGATGATGGAGCCGGTGAACGTGACGCCGCCGATGAAGATGGCCAAACCGATCTCGCCCAGATGGTACACGTTCATCTGGCCGGCGAAGTACCCGCCGGGCTCCATGAGGAACGAGTTGAAGCCCACGAGAACGGCCGCCGCGCCGACGAAGCAGTGCAGCAATGCCACCAGTTGGGGCATTGCGGTCATTTCGACATGCCGTGCCTTATGCACGCCGCATACGGCGCCGAACGCTATGGCAACGGCCATGAGGCCGGCTGCCAGAAGAATGTTTTCCGCATGCAACAGCGCCAGGCCGATCGTGGCCACAAGCGCGATGGCCATGCCCAAGATGCCCAGGTAGTTGCCGCGTTTCGCCGTCTTTTGCTTGGATAGCCCCGCCAATGCCAAAATGAACAGGAGCGCGGCCAGCAAATAGGCGACGGACTGGAAGCTTACTGCCGTCATTCCGAGCTCCTTTCGAACATCTTGAGCATTCGGTGGGTCACGAGGTAGCCGCCGAAAATGTTGATCGCCGCAATCGCGATGGCGATAGTGGCCAGTGCCAGTACGATGACGTCGCCCGTAGCCGCCACCTGCACTATCGCGCCCACGATGATGATGCCCGAGATGGCATTGGTCACCGACATGAGCGGCGTGTGCAGCGAATGCGAGACGTCGGTGATGACGTAGAAGCCGATGACGCATGCGAGCACGAACACGAAGAAGTGCTGTGTCATTTCAGCAGGCGCCGCCACGACAAGCGCGATGGCGATAAGGCCGAGCATCGCCTTCCACCACAGACGGCGAATGGCGCTTTCGTCCTTGCTCGTGCCGGTAATGATGTCGGATGCGGGTTTCTTTTCGGGTTCGGCCGGCTTCTCCTCTTTCTTGGGAGCCGCGGACACTTTGACCGCAGGGGGCGGCCACATGTTCTCGCCGCCGAGCGACACGGTTACCCCGCGCTGCACTTCGTCTTCCATGTTCAGCTGCAGTTGGCCGTCCTTCTCGGGCGTGGCCAGCTTCAGGAAATTGACGATGTTCTGCCCATACAGCTGCGACGCGTACGAGGGCAAGCGCGACGGCAAGTCGTCATAGCCGATGATGGTCACGCCGCCATCGGTGCGGACGATCTCCCCCACCTTGGACAACGCGCAGTTGCCACCGAGCGCTGAAGCACCCATGTCGACGATGACCGAGCCGGGCTTCATGCCTGCCACCGCTTCTTCGGTCAACAGCAGCGGGGCCTTGCGACCCGGCACGGCAGCCGTGGTGATGACGATGTCACTTAAGGCAGCTTGGTCGGCATATACCTGCAACACCTGCTGTTGTTCTTCTTCGGTCAGGGGCCTTGCGTAACCGTCAGCGCTCTGCTGCTTGACGGGAATCTCGACGAACGTGGCACCAAGCGATTCAACCTGATCGGCGACTTCGGCACGCACGTCGGTTGCGAACACCTCGGCCCCCATCGAACCCGCTTGTCCGATGGCGGCAAGGCCCGCCACCCCGACGCCGATGACGTAAACACGCGCGGGACGCGATTTGCCGGCAGCGGTGACTTGACCGCCGAACGTGCGGCCAAACGCGCTCGCCGCCTCGATGACCGCACGGTAACCGCCGATGTTCATCATGGACGACCGCACGTCCATCGACTGCGCGCGCGATAAGCGCGGAATTGCGTCCATGGCCAAACCGGTAATCTTTCGTGCAGCGAGCTTGTCTGCGATTTCGGGATTGCCGTACGGGTTCATGCGACAGATGAGCGTTGCGCCTTCTTTCATGAGGCCGAGCTCGTCGTCGGACGGAAGGTCCAGATGCAAGACGATGTCACAGCCCCATGCGGTCTTGTTGTCGACGATTTTGGCGCCAGCTTGCTCGAACGCCTCGTCGTTATAGCTTGCGGACAGCCCGGCACCCGATTCGACGCATACGTCGTAGCCGAGCTTCGCGAATTTGCCCACGCCTTCGGGCGCAGCTGATACCAGGGCCTGCCCGCAGGCCTCCTTGGGTATGCCTATGATCATTAAAAAGCCTCCTATGCGAAGCTGCCAGTCTAGCGCTTTACGCGAAAGGATTCCACCCTTGGTAGACAAGGTTTACAAATGCATCAAATTTCTCATTTGAAATGCGGTTATGCGTCAAACGCTGATTGTCGCGATATAGCCC
>JAFWJU010000009.1 GCA_017511465.1 Eggerthellaceae bacterium
GCAAGCGACGCAATCGCGCAGCAGCTCGAACCCGCAGCGCCGGCAAGCCAGCCAGTCGCGCAGCTCATCGGCCTCTCAGAGCTCGGGGCGCGCGCGTCACGCCAGCACCACCCAATACGCTGAAATCCAGGACTACAACGCCAATCAAGGCTACCAAGACGTATCGCGCTACAACGACCCGTCTCGCTACAGCGCTTCTGCCGGCAGCTACAACAGTCTGTACACCCCACAGCAAGGAATGGTCGCCAAAAAGCAGAGCAATGCGCCGAAGATCGTCATCATCGTCGTCTTGCTGGCGATAATCGCCGCACTCGTGTGGTTCTTCATCATCCCCAAGCCGTTCGAGGTCACCGTCAACGGCAAAGAGGTCACAATGAACCCCGGCTCGACCGTAGCCACCCTCGTCGAGGAAGGCTATGCGAAGCCCACGCCCGGCAACTTCGTGGCAGTTGACGGCTCGATTATCTCTGCGGGCGAAGGCGAGCCGTTCTCGGCAACCATCAACGGCGACGCCGCACCAGGCGATACGAAACTCGGCAAGGACATGGTCGTCGAAATCGGCAACGGCGGTGACATCACCGAAGAGTACACGTCGAGCGAAGAGGTAATCCCCTTCGAAACGGTCAACGACGATACGAGCTTCGAGGCATATTGGTTCGGCTCGATCCACGAGATGAAAGACGGCGTCGATGGCCTGCGCACCGTGAAAACTGGCAACGTGTCCGGCAAGACCGTATCCGAGGACACCGTGCCCGCCGTGGCAGGCGGTTACCACAACTACACCGTGCAAACCGACGAGAAGGTCATTGCGCTGACGTTCGACGACGGTCCGTGGCCTGAAACCACCGACGAAATCTTGGACATCCTCGAGGCTAACGGCGCCAAGGCCACGTTCTTCACCATCGGAGAACAGGTCGAACCGTATTCGGCATCCGTCAAGCGCGCTGCCGACATGGGCTGCGAGGTCTGCACGCACTCGTGGGATCACGCCAGCGGGTCTGGCGACGGCGTCGACCTGACGCTCATGAGCGCCGATGAGCAGATTTGGGAAATCACGCAGGGCTACGCTGCCATAGCGAACGTCTTGGGCAAGGAGCCCCCGCATCTCATCCGCGCGCCGGGCGGCAACTTCCACGACGAGATCATCAACACGCTGTGGTCCTACGTCGATGCTGAAATCGGCTGGAACGTCGACACCAAGGACTGGTCGCTGCCAGGCAGCGACGCCATTGCAGCGGCCATCCTGAGCGCCGAACCCGGTGACGTCATCCTCATGCATGACGGCGGCGGCGATCGCGAGCAAACAGTTGCAGCGCTGCGCACCGCCCTGCCCGAGCTTATCGACCGCGGCTACAAGTGCGTGACCGTAAGCGAGCTGTTGACATACAACAACAACGCCAGCGGCAACGAGGAGAACGCTAAAGAACCGGCTGCTGAAGAAGTCGAGATGGCGGCCTAGAGCCGAGCCCGCACTACTGCTCTAGCACGCACGCCTACGTAGGTAATCGCCCGGCTCCATGGGAATGGGAGCCGTGAACTCATAGTGTTCCTTCGAGCGGTTGGCTACTTCCTCTGGCTGTTCGAACGAGATTTCGCGCACCTGCGAGAGGGGCATGTCCCCGCGTTCGACGAAAGGCTTGCCGCCATCGGCGGGCGCAAGCCTGACGAGCGAACCCATTGTGAAAGCCGCAGGGTCCTTATGCGGCCTTACCACTTCGACCTCGTCGCCGCGGGCAAAACGGTTGTGGCATAACGCCGTGATGCGCCACGTGTCCTCGCTTATGGGCTTGCATTCCTCCACTGTCGCCACATGCAAGAACTCCTTGACGTAGCCATCGCGCTCGGGCGTTTGCTCGGCGCGACCGTAGTAAAACCCCGTGCTGTACGGCCTATGCGAAATGGTCAGAAGCTCACGCTCGGCAATGGCCGGGTCTCCCCCATCCAGCACGTTGCGGTACGCGCCGACGACCGTCGCCACGTAGAACGCCTGCTTGTTGCGCCCCTCTATCTTGAACGAGTCGACGCCGGCGCTTATGAGGTCATCCAAGTGCGACACCATGTTCAAATCTTGCGCGTTCAGGATGAACGTGCCACGGGTGTCTTCTTCTATCTCGAAATACTCGCCTGGTCGCTGCTCTTCCACAAGCGCATAACTCCATCGGCACGACTGCGCGCACGCGCCCTTATTGGCCGTGCGACCTGTCATGACGGAGCTCAGCAGGCACCGTCCCGAATACGCCACGCACATGGCGCCGTGCACGAACGCCTCTATCTCGAGGTCGGCGGGAGTATTGGCGCGCATGTCGGCTATGTCGGCCACGCTCATCTCGCGGGCGCACACCACGCGTGCGGCACCTAAGTCGTGCCACATGCGCGCAGACTCGGCGTTCATGACGCTCGCCTGCGTGCTTACGTGGATATCGACCCGCGGGGCATGGCGCTTTGCCAGCGAGAACGCGCCCAGATCGCCGATGATGAACGCGTCGGCACCCGCATCGTCCAGCGCCTCGAAGTAAACGGGCAGCTCGCGTATGTCGCGGGCGTCCATGAGCGTGTTCAACGTCACGTGCACCTTCACGCTCCGCTCATGGGCATATGCGATGACGGTCGGCATGTCGTCGAGTGCGAAGTTGTCGGCACGCGCGCGCATGCCGAAACGGTCGCATGCCAAATACACGGCATCGGCGCCGAAGCGCACGGCCGCCTTCAGCTGCGACCACCCGCCGGCCGGAGCGAGCAGTTCCGGCGTTTTCCTAGGCGTTGTATTCAACTTGGGCACCCTGGGGAGTGTCCTTGATGGTGAAGCCCAAGCCAGCCAAGCCATCGCGAACGGCATCGGCTACAGCCCAATTCTTGGCAGCGCGGGCCTCCGCGCGGGCATCGAGCAGCGCATCCACGGCGTCGGCTGTGCTGTCGCCTTCAAAGCCGGCAAGCTCTGAGGCCAAGGCGATGACCTCGACCGGATACTCGTCGCCCGAATCGGCGGCCAGCACGGCTTCGATGTCAACGCCGAAAACGCCCATGAGCTCGACGATAAGACCGCGAACGGGACGCACGGCTTCGACATCGGCCGCAGAAAGCGTTTTGCCCGCCACGAGCGTGTTTGCCGCGCCGACGAAGTCGAACACGTCGCCCAACGCCTTCGAGCTGTTGAAGTCGTCGTCCATGGCCTCGATGAACTTCAGGCGCGTCTGTCGCACCAAGGTGGCTGCGGCATCGGCGTCGATCGCGTCGGTTTCGCCAGTGGCGTTGTCAAGCGCCCAATCCAGCGCCTTCACGGCGTTCTTGATGCGCTCGAGAGCCACGGCGGCTTCATCCACGCGCTCATCTGAGAAGTCGAGCGGACTGCGGTAATGCGTCTGCAGCATGAGGAAGCGCAACACGTTGGGATCGACGGTTTCCAGGATGTCGCGCAGCAGGAAGAAGTTGTTCAGCGACTTGGACATCTTCTCGCCGTTTATTTGCAACATGCCGCCGTGCATCCAATGGCGCGCGAACTGCGTTCCACTTGCTGCCTCGGATTGCGCGCGCTCGTTTTCGTGATGCGGGAACACCAAATCGGCGCCGCCACCGTGAATGTCGAACGGCAAGCCCAAGTACTTCTTGGACATGCACGAGCATTCGATATGCCAACCGGGGCGGCCGTCGCCCCAAGGCGAAGGCCACGACGGCTCACCGGGCTTGGCTGCCTTCCATACCGCGAAATCCAGCGGGTCGCGCTTGCGGTCCTCGATGCCCTCGGTGCGCAGCTCGCGGTGACCAGCTTCCATCTCGTCGATATTGCGGCCCGAAAGCGAGCCGTACGACGGGAACGAGCGGACGCTGAAATACACGTCGCCATCGTCGGTGGCATAGGCATGGCCCGTGTCGATGAGCTCCTGCACGAGCGCAATCATCGTGTCGATTTCCTCGGTCGCCTTCGGGCGCACCGTGGGGTCCTTCACGTTGACGGCGTGCATGTCCTCGATGAACGCGTTGGTGTACTCGATTGCCACTTCGGAGGCGCTCCTGCCCTCCTCGTTGGCCTTGTTGATGATCTTGTCGTCGACGTCGGTGACGTTCTGCACGAACACGACTTCGTAGCCGCGCCATTCGAGGTAGCGGCGGATCATGTCGAAGCTGATGAACGTGCGCGCGTTGCCGATGTGGATGTAGTTGTACACCGTCGGACCGCACACGTACATCTTCACCATGCCGTGCTGCAGGGTCTCGAGGTCGACCTTCTTGTGCATCTTCGTGTCGTAAATGCGAATCATGAACATGAGTCCTTTCAAATGGTTATTTGGACAAGGTTTGCAAGCCAAACCCTGCCAGACGCAACATTATCCCACAGGAATGCTATCGGTCGTTGCTACATCGCGCGAGCAGGCACGTGGCAGTGGCGGAAATGCCCTCCTCGCGGCCCTCGAAGCCGAGATGCTCGGTTGTCGTGGCCTTGACGCCGACGTTTTCGATGGAAATACCCATAGCCGCCGCCAGGTTCTGGCACATCTGATCGCGATGCGGCGACAGCTTGGGCGCCTGGGCGGCAATGACGGAGTCGACATCGACGATCTCGAAACCCAGGCTGCGCACGTAGTCAGCTACGTGCTGCAACAACTCGATGGAATCGGCTCCCTCGTAAGCGGGGTCATCCGGCGGAAACAGCTTGCCGATGTCGCCCGCGCGGGCAGCACCCAGCAAGGCGTCCATGATGGCATGCGTCAGCACGTCGGCATCGGAATGGCCGTCGAGTCCCTGATGATGCGGGATGTCGACGCCGCCGATGATGAGCTTGCGATCGGGTGCGAAGGCATGCACGTCCATGCCCTGGCCGATACGCAACCCGTGTATGTCGAATCCAGTCACGTGTGTCCTTTCAAAATGGGCAATGGAACCAGACGCCGTTGCCCATTGCGTTGCTCACTGAAGCCCGTACAGCTTGAGCACCGACGCCTCGAGCATCGGCAAATCTTCGGGTACGGTCAGCTTGAAGTTGTCGCGCGAGCCCTCGACCACGAGCACGCGTCCCCCGAGGCGCTCGATAAGCGACGAGTCATCAGTTCCCACGAAACCGTCGGATAAGGCGGCCGCATGGGCGCGGCGGATGATGCCGCTCCTGAACACCTGCGGCGTCTGCGCCAGCCAGAACACGTTGCGGTCGGGCGTGCCCGCCACGACTCCGTGCTCGACGACTTTCAGGGTATCGACTGCGGGCGTGGCGACAATGGCGCCGTCGCAATCGGTGTTGCCCTTGACCGAGGCTATGGCATGCGCGATGAGCTCGGGCCTGATGAGCGGACGGGCGCCGTCGTGCACGACGACGAACTCGTATTCCTCGGGTACGTACTCGAGCCCCGAGAACGACGATTCCTGCCGCGTAGGGCCAGATGGCGCGACGACGATGGGCGTGACGAAGGGGAACGGGTCGATGGCCTTCTTGAGGTATTCCTCGTGGCGGTCTTCGGGACAGACCACGACGATGAGTCCCACGTCTCCGACCGCGTCGAACGACTCGGCCGACCACGTGAGCACGGGCTTGCCGGCTATTTCGACAAGCTGCTTGCCACCCTCGCGGCCGAAGCGCTCACCCGAACCGCCTGCCAAGATGATGGCAGCCGTCTTGGCGTTCTTGTCGAGCGTGCCCTTGAGACCCGCCAATGAAGCGCTCAGCGCATCGAAATCGATCTTGCCCTCTGCAAACGCCGGCGCTTTTGCGACCGTGTCAACGCTTTCGGACGCATATGCGCCTTCACGTGCCTTGGAGTCGGCTGTTCCCATAATCCCACCTCATAAGGTTGCCCGTTTCTCCTTGTGACATGATACGCCAATTTGCATGAGACGAAATGAGCAATGGAGGCAGGCACCAAAACTCATTTTGATTTGAAACAAAAGGCGCGCCCGTTGCTTCGCGCAAAAAAAACGCGCCACCCGAAAGTGGCGCGTTCACGTTTAATCGGCTGCTCCGCCAGATGCCGTGCCGCCAGGTCCGCTGCTGGCATGCCCCAGGTCGAAGTCGCGCAACAGCAGCTCGGCTTCTTGCGCGATGGTGTCGCGCTTGCGCGGTTCGGGAATCTCGCCCGATCCCTCGCTGAACACGAGCTCGCCATCTACAGCGTCGACGTCGACGATCATGCCGCTCGTCCACCTGCCCTCCAGGATCTGCTCGGAAAGCGGGTCCTCGAGCAGGCGCTGGATGGCGCGGCGCAACGGACGTGCGCCGAACGTGATGTCGGTGCCTTCCTTGGCAATGAGCTTGCACGCCTCGTCCGTCAGGTTGATGGACATGTTCTGGGCAATCATGCGCTCGCGCAAATCGCCGACCATCAAGCGCACGATTTGGATGATCTGCTCTTCGGTCAGGCTCTTGAACACGATGATCTCGTCGATGCGGTTCAGGAACTCGGGGCGGAACATCTTCTTCAACTCGGCCATGACGCGGCTTTGGATCTCCTTGTCGGAAAGGCCCCTGTTGGGTTCCGACGAGAAGCCGAGGGTCTGCGTTTGCGCGATGTCGCGTGCGCCGACGTTGCTCGTCATGATGATAACCGTGTTGCGGAAGTCGACCGTGCGGCCCTGGCCATCGGTCAGGCGGCCTTCTTCCAGG
Organism: Eggerthellaceae bacterium; assembly: GCA_017511465.1. Lineage (GTDB taxonomy): Bacteria > Actinomycetota > Coriobacteriia > Coriobacteriales > Eggerthellaceae > UBA9715. The sequence continues at coordinate 6,587 of JAFWJU010000009.1, forward strand.
ATCTGCAGCAGGATGTTAAACACATCTGGGTGCGCCTTCTCGATTTCGTCGAACAGCACGACGGAATACGGACGCTGGCGCACGGCCTTGGTCAGCTGGCCGCCCTCGTCGAAGCCGACGTAACCCGGAGGCGAGCCGACCAAGCGCGACACGGTGTGCTTTTCCATGTACTCGGACATGTCGAAGCTGATGAGCGCGTCTTCGGAATTGAACAGGAACTCGGCAAGCGCCTTGGAAAGCTCGGTCTTGCCCACGCCCGACGGGCCCAGGAAGATGAACGAGCCGGCGGGGCGCTTGGGATCCTTCAACCCCGAACGCGAGCGGCGGATGGCCTTCGAAAGGGCCGTGACGGCCTCGTCTTGGCCGACGATGCGCTCGTGCAGCACGCTTTCCATGCGGAGCAGCTTCTCGGTCTCGGCTTCGGTCAGGTTGCTGACAGGCACGCCGGTGGTCATCGATACGACATCGGCGATGTCTTGCAGCGTGATTTCCTGAACGGTCTTGGCAGATTGCTCTTCCCATTCCTTGACGGCGGCTTCGCGGCGTTCCTTCAGCTCGTTTTCCTCGTCGCCCAGCTTGGCGGCGCGCTCGAAGTCCTGGCTGGCGATGGCTTCTTCCTTTTCGCTTCGCGCCCGGCGCAAATCGTCGTCGATCTCGCGCACCGAAGGCGGCAGCGTCATGTTGCGGATGCGCATGCGCGCGCCGGCCTCGTCGAGCACGTCGACGGCCTTATCGGGCAGGAAGCGGTCTTGGATGTAGCGGTTCGAAAGCTGGACGGCTGCCTGAAGGGCCTCGTCGGTGAAATGTACGTGATGATGCTCTTCGTAGCGGTCGCGCAGACCCTCCATGATACGCACGGCTTGCTCCTCGTTGGGCTCGCCGATGACGATGGGCTGGAAGCGGCGCTCGAGCGCGCTGTCCTTTTCGAGGTGCTTGCGGAATTCCTCGGTGGTCGTGGCGCCAATGACCTGGATGTCGCCACGCGACAGCGGCGGCTTCAGGATGGCGGCGGCGTCGATGGAGCCCTCGGCCGAACCCGCGCCGATGATGGTGTGGATCTCGTCGATGAACAGGATGATGTCGCCTGCGTCCATGACTTCCTTGATGACCTTTTTCAGGCGCTCCTCGAACTCGCCACGGTACTTGGACCCGGCGACAAGCGCGCTGACGTCAAGCGTGACGATGCGCATGCCGTGCAGGATGTCGGGCACCTGGTTGCTGACGATAAGCTGAGCAAGGCCCTCGACAACAGCGGTTTTGCCAACGCCCGGCTCGCCGATAAGCATGGGGTTGTTCTTCTGGCGGCGGCTGAGAACCTGCATGATGCGCTCGATTTCACCCGCGCGGCCGATGACCGGGTCGAGCTTGCCCTCGCGGGCCTTCTTGGTCAGGTCGGTGCCGAATTCCTTCAGCATCGAGTCGGAAGCGCCCGGCTGCCCGCCGATCTGGGGAGTGCGGCCGGCGTACACCGGCGATTGGCCCACGAGGTCGTTGAGCGAGCTGCGCACGTCGTCGCCCGACTTGCCCAAACGGGCCAGGACGTCGAGCGCCGTGCCCTCTCCCTCGCGCACGATGCCCAGCAGCAGATGCTCGGTCGATATGTAGCTTTGGCCCATCTGCATGGCCTCGCGCAGGGCGTTCTCGAGCACGCGCTTGACGCGCGGCGTGAACGAAAGATGGCCCGACACGTCGGTATCCTCGTCGATGACCACGATTTGGCGGATGGCGCCCACGACATCGTCGTAGGTGATCTCGAGGCGCTCGAGAGCTTGGGCGGCTAGCCCCTCGCGCTCCTTGATGAGTCCGAGCAGCAGATGCTCGGTTCCCACGTAGGGCTGGTGCAGCCCCCGCGCCTCATCTTGTGCCAAGACGAGCACCTTGCGCGCCTTGTCGGTGAACTTCTCAAATGACATATGTATCCTATCTCTGCGTTAACGTATTCCCGAAAATATTAGCACTCCCAATCTGGGAGTGCTAATCCGATACTTTCCTGTAACAGAACGCCTACGCTTCGTCCCTCATCAAGGGGAACAGCAGCACATCGCGGATCGAGTCGCTGTCGGTCAGCAGCATGACCAAGCGGTCGATGCCGATGCCGATGCCGCCGGCGGGCGGCATGCCGTACTCGAGTGCGCGGATGTAGTCGGCGTCGTAACCCATGGCCTCGTCGTCATAGTCCTTGGCGGCGACCTGCGCATGGAAACGCTCGGCTTGATCGATGGGGTCGTTCAGCTCGTTGAAGGCGTTGGCGTACTCGTGGCCGCAAATGTACAGCTCGAAGCGGTCGGTCAGGTTCGGGTCCTCGGGCTTCTTCTTGGCCAGCGGCGATATCTCGAGCGGATGATCGGTCACGAAAATGGGCTGCACCAACTTGCTCTCGCATGTTTCCTCGAAGATCTCGGAAATCAGCTTTCCCTTGCCCCACGGTTCCTCGACTTCGACGCCGACGCGCTTGGCGATGGCGCGCAAGTCCTCGAGGCTCCGGTCGAATGACACGTCCTCGCCCGC
>JAFWJU010000049.1 GCA_017511465.1 Eggerthellaceae bacterium
CTGGCCATTCGCGCTCCAGATTCCGATGTTCGTCCCGTTGGCAGAACTATTGCCCGTACAGTCAAGCACCAGTTTTGGGTTGAGCGCTGACTTCAGGATATAGCCCGTGCCTGATTTCTCGAGCACCCATCGCTGATTCAGATTGTTCGACGCCTTACCCTGCCAACATAAGACGTTGGCGCCCTTTTTCGTTGAAGCGCCTGCCACATCGAGAACCTTGCCCGAATGGACGTTCTTGATCGTGTAATAGCCATTCGCGTCGTAGGTGATCTTCCATTTCTGCCACGCAGCGTTATGCCAATCCCATAGCAAGACATTGGCCCCATTGGCTTTGCTGCCGCCCTCGACGTCAAGAACGCGCGTGTTCGATTTAGCGGTCACGATCATGTATGTGCCCGCAGGAAGAGGCGTGGCATATTTGCTCGTCGACGTGGCTTTCGCCTGGGTTGTGCCACTGCTTGTTTTAGTCGTCTGCGAAGTCGTGCCCGCCGAAGCGCCAGCCGTATTGCCAGTTACATCGGCATTGCCAGTAGCTTGCAGTGTTCCTACAGTCCCCTGAGCACCCGTTTCGGTGGTGGAGTTCTGTGTATTGGCATCTTCTTCAATTGCGGGGTTGTTCTCGGCGCCATTTTCGGAATTGCCCGCGCTGGACACATCGGTGTTTCCACCAGTTTCGCCTACGCCGTTTACGCCACCTTCGCTTATGGCGTCATCGACGCCTCCAGTGGAGTTCTGGTTGTTGTCCTGCCCGAGAATCATCTCTTGCGGCCCATCACCTTGCTGATTCCCGGCATTGGAGCCGTCTTCGGCATAAGCCGTGAACGGAACAGCCGCCAACAACAAGAACAGCAGCGAAACCATCGAGATGCGAATGATGGATTTTCCCATTACAAAACCCCTTTTTAACACGCTTTGACTAGGTGATTGTAACACCTATATCAGCAATATTCGAAGTCAAAGGGGGGTTGTCTCTTGGAAGCTTGTTCTCAGCTTTCGCGCGCATCCCGCATGAATTTGGCAAGCCATCTGCGCCCGATGAATGCAACGGCTCCGACAATCATGATGGAGCCCGCGAGGTAAAGCAGGAAGGTGCCAGGGCCGCCAACGATGGGAAGCACGCTGCCAAAATGATTCGGAATCGACAACACGTAGGTGACATGCCCTTGTCCGTTGTCGCTTTGGACCAGCCATCCCGCTTCGCCGCCGCTCTCGATGGAAATCCGGCCATCTGCGCCAATCGTAAAGCACAGGTCGTCGGCAAGAAGCACATAGCCGTCTAAGGTACTCGTCTCGGTAAGGTAGTACGTGCCTGCCTTGAGGTTCTCCAGCGTCACTTGCGGCAACACGCCATCTTTGCCAGTCACAAGGTCTTCGTATCCCTCTATGGGGAAGTAGTCCTTGCGCGGCTTGCCGTCGACGTCGATTACCTGCTGGTACAAGGCAAAATGCACCCCTTCAAGAGGTGTGGCATCCGCTGATCCATCCGTCTTTTTCACCACCAGCTCGGACGTGCGGTCCTTAATCGTTATGGACGCCATCTCGTCGTCGCTTGCCTGTGCAAGTGTATAGAAGGCTTCGCCAACGCCTGCAACCTCGACCTGCCCATCATCCCTCACGGTTATCGACATTGGGCTGTCAAGCACCACATAACCCCGTGGTGTTGCAATCTCCTCGAGCTTGTAGGTGCCTGGCGAAACGTAAACGATCGTGATAAGGCCATCAGAGCTTCGCGAGGTATACGTTTCCGCAGCCACGTTATTGCCATAGGAATCTTTCAGCGTGAACACTGCATCGGCCAGCGCTTCGCCTGCCCAATCCGTCTTGAACAACTTGATGCCCGGCCGCGAGTTGGTGACCGTGTCGGTGCGCACGTTGTGGTTGTGCCCAGTGTCCCTGCCGACTTCGTACGCAACGGTGTACACGAACCCGTTTCCGCTGTACTCGCCATGTACGGGTTGACCGCCGATTTCAAGTGTATCGCCTTCCAGAATCGGCGTCACAGACGCTCCGTCGCCAAGTATGACCCGTCCATCTTCCTTAACTGTGAAGTCGCCATCAATCGTAACCTCGCGTACGACGTAGTTTGCAAACGGCGTGCCGCTCTGCAAGTCGTCAAAGAAGAAATACGCCTCGTCCTCGTCGGTTTTAAGCTGGCGAATGCCGTTTTCGCTTTCAAGCAACGTCTCGGTCGCGCTTTCGCCTTCGCCCTGACGTATGTAAATCGCGAAGTAAATCGGGTCATGGAGCTCCATGAAGTCCTTATCGGTCCAGACCTTTTGCACCGTCAGCCCCCAGCCTTTTTGATTGCGGACTTCGATTTCGGGAGCAGTTTCTTCGGCTTCGGTCTTGATGGTGTCGTAATAAGGCGTGGATTTCCGGTCTTCGGGATCGACGTCGACACGCGTGTATCCATCAGTCTGCCGCAGCGTGTAGCCCTTCGGGATCTCGTAGTCTCGCTCCTCGACCTTGTACTGCGTGCCAACGATAAGGTCGCGTATCTCGACGCTATATCCAGCCGGAATCTTTGATATGGAGCCGTTCGGCGAAGTCGCAAAGATTATGGCGTCGCGTTCGGCTCCGCTTAACCCATCCAGGTAGGCGCTCAATGTGGCGTAGTCCGCTATGTTCAACGAGACGAATCTCTGATCGTCGGCACTCCACTTGCAGTAGCAACCGTCTGGGCCTTTCACGTAATACGAATACAGATTGGCGCCAGGCAGGTTATCCGGATCGGCGCTCTCGTTGCCCAGGTACAACCTGAGGCTGAAAAGCGTGTCGTCTTCATCTGGGTAGCTCAGAAGGGTTTCACCGTCGACATCATAGAGCCGCTTGGTCATGGTCAGGGTGCGCATCGCGCCAGGTGCAACGTGGTTGTCGAAATCAACTTCGGAGCGTTCTTCGAGCGAGGCTTCCGATGACCGGTAATCCTCGCGCGGGGTTTCCCCAACCTTGTTGTTTGTGGGATCGCCACTGGTCACCTCGCCGTTTATCGTAACCTGGTCATAGACGTCGGGATTCACGCCGCATTCCACGACATAGTATTCAAGGGCATCTTCGGGCAACTTCACCTGAGCAGATTGACCAGGCTTGAGCATGAACACATCGTCGTATGAATCCGTTCCACCTGCGGGAGTAAAGCGCTCCTTGAACGGCACGCTCGTTATCGTGTCCTTATACGTGACGTAACCCTCGTCGGCGTATTCCTTGCCCAGCCTGTGCCATTCGTGGTCTTCCCCGCTCAAATACCAGACTTGATACGGAAACTCAATGAGGTCGTTACTCGCGTTATCGGTGCCCGAAAGCTTCTTGCTCAAAATGAACGTTCCCGGTTGCACGGCTGCAAGGTTGAAGCGCATATGCAAATTCGAAGCACCCGCGCCACGCTCCATGTAAAAGATCTTCATGTCGTGCTTGCTGTAGTCCTTGAAAACATAGACGCTATTACCATCGACGGTTTTCTGTTCGAACAATTCGTCAAGCTTCGCGTTGATTTCCGCCTCGGGCATTCCGCGATCTACATAATGGCTCTTGAAGATATCGTACAGGGTGGACATGCCCTCGCCATTGCGTTTGCTCGTCACCTCGCCCGTACGGAAGTTGACGGAGCCGACCATGGCAGAATGCACGCCACCCAAGTCGAGCACAAGCTCGCCATCAACGTACAGCCAGAAGTCATCATCGCCTGAAAACTCGAAGACTATGTCATGCCCCCATGCATCTTTACCGTCGGCAGTCTGGGTGAAGCTTGCACTTATCTCCATGCCGAAGTGGTAATCGACTTCGGACCTCTTGCCAATGTTGTACAGGTTCTCGCCCTTGCGCGCATCGGTATCTGGAAGTTCGGCTCCCGTTACGCTCGTCTGGTTCGTGAAGCTGCAATATGGGCGCGGCACCGGATTCCCCTCGTCGTCGAGGATGGGATTTCCAGCTTCGTCGACCTCGTACAAGGTGTCGTAGGGCATGAACTGACCGTGATAATTGGTGAGCGCGTTGTAGTTTCCGATAGCGCCGAGCTGGTCGTACACCGTGAACGATCCCGTTCCGCCATTGACGTTAAGATGTGCGAAGTTCGACGTGCTGTCGTATTCGAAATAACCGCTTTCGGTGTAAATGCTTTGGAGGAACAGGTTGTTCACGGGTATTGCGCCGTTGTACAGCTCCGATAGGGAAACGCCTTCTTCGGGGGTGATGCCAGTGGATACTGGATAACCGTCTTCACCCAAGTTCGTGGACAGCAATCCCGGGTTGTCGTTGTCGCCGCCGAAATATGCAACCTGGGCGGTGTCGCGTGGGCTGTCTACCGTGCCAATCTTCTCGTTGTTGTAGTCGATCATCTTCATTTCGATGCCATATGCATCGCTGTCGATGGTTGCAACTTCCGACAACGCGCCAGATCCTTCATTGTCTTTCATAATCGCAAAGTAGAAATAGTCCGATTCGGACAGCGAGCGTGCCACCAGACGCCCGTTTTCCACCTTCAGACCCGCATACGTGTAATTGGGATCATCCCAAGCGATGATGGTCGTGTAGCTTTGGCCAAGTCGACGGCCGTTCAGGTTGATGCCTATCGTGTTCTCCGACATCACCTGCTCATCAGTCATCTGTGGGGCGATGTAGTTATCGTATTGGTCATTTTGCAATTCGTAGTAATAGTTTGGCGAACCGTCGCTATTGTGATACTCCGTGAAGTCCCACAACGCTGTGTTGACCTTGCTGCCAACCCACTCAATGCCATCGCCCGTGTCGTAACAGCGGATGAGCGACCCATTGTGGTCAACTGCATAAAACTCATAGCGCTTGGTAGTGTCATTCCACACACGCGTGTAGATGATGATTCTCGCACCGTCAGGCACGTTCTCGGTATCCGAAACGCTCACCTTATGCGCTGTGTACGTCGTGAAGTCATCATCGTCGAGCACGGACTTCTCAACCAAGTTCATCCATGTAGTTGCACCGTTGCCCGTTGCGCCGTTGAAGCCATTCGCGGCTGAACCCGTGAAGTTCAGCGAGCGCGTTCCCACGGTGAAGTGCCACTTCCCCGCATTGGAATCAGTACCGGGTGTGGCCTTGACGACTGAGTTCGTTGCATCAGGCTCGTCTTGCAAGATAACGTTCGCACCTGAGATGGTCAGGTATTTCTTCTGGCCGTCGACCGTCGTCGTGAGGTGATACTTGTCCCCGCCAAGCGACTCGAACGTCCACATCTGGATGTCGCTATCCTGGGCGACGAGGAGGATGCCGTCGTTGTCGGTCACATCTGGTTTCATGACCATATCCAGTCCGACAAGGCGTTGCTGGCTGCTGACGGTCTTGCCCTCTGCCGTCAGTGCAGCTGACGTAACTGAGTTGTCGTGATAGGCGATGCCAAACGGTTTACCGTCCAATTTATAGGGATCGTCTTCAGGGCTTTCATAAAACTCGAACTGCATGCGGGCATTGGTATCCGTTGCATTATTCCAAGCCGCGAATTCGCCGCCGCCGTTGCCGCCCCGCATGTTCCAGTAGTAGCCGCCCGATCCCACAACGCGGAACGTGTTCGCCGCATCGGGGAAGGGGTCAATGGTGAAAACGGTCGCATCATCTTCCGTCGTGAAAGACAAGCTACTGCTAGATTGCTTCACATACTGCTTCTGACCGCCTTCGCTCTTGCAGTAAACCTTGAACTGGCCAGACGTGTCTGACACATTGCCAACCTGTTCAAAATAATAGAGAACGGCACCTGCCGCATCGTCGGGCGATGACGCGGCAACAGTCTTCTTGATGCCCGTTCGCGAGCTGCTGATGTCGACTTGCTCACTCGTGAAATAGTATCCGTTGGGATGGCGCACATAAAAGCCGGCAGAACCCAATTTGGCTACTTGCTGTATGGTGGCGGCTTTTTTCCAACCGCTTGAAGGCACCGGCTCCGGCGCATCCACAATCGCATACACCGAGAAACTATCTGCGCTGAAGCTGACCGTTTCACCTTGAAGGGTAGCTTCGAGCACCTCCAGTTCGTCATCAGAAGCGAAATGGACAGCCTGCACGTCATCGGTCAACATGTCGGCATCGGCAAGCGCGATTTCCACGTCCACGGTATCTGCTGGATGCACCTTTTGGCCATCGCGCATGATTGAAATGTCAAATAGGCGAATGTAGCCCGCGCTGTCACCCAGCTCGCCGTTTACCTTTTCGACGTACCCGTCAAACGCGTCGTCGCTTGGCAGGATTTCGGTGACGGCCAGCTCGGCTGCGTCCGGAATACCCGCATCAGGGCCATAGCTCACCGTTATCTCGTACGTTTCGCCACTGGCGGTGATCACGTGCGCAGTGATGGTTTCAAGCTCTACGATGACATAGGGGCTGAATTCCCTGGATTCGAACTTCAAGGTGTCGTCGGTCTCGTCTTTGTCTTCGTCGACGATCTCGACCTTCTTCACAACCTCGGCTTCAACGTCTTTGCCTTTTGCGCTGTCCTTTGTCTGATCTATGACATGCACGAGCACAGGATCCTCGATGCTGCATACCGCATCGGTCTTTATGCGCACTTCGACGTTTTAGCCGGTTCGATTTCGTTGCCGTCAGCATCGAGGAAGCATATGTCGACAGCGGTCATGCTTTTAACGGCGCCCTCGATGCCAGGATCGTCCTGAATGGCCCCTTCAACCTTTTCGGCGATCTTTTCGACATCGTCGGCAGCGATTTCCTTGACCACCATTGTGGTGCCAACCGGAAAAGCGCCTTCGGGAGCCTCCACCAAAACGGTCATGATGATGTTGTCGTGCTCGTCACGCAAGACTTCCTTAAAGGTCTGCGCAGGCATGGCAGCATCATCAGGATCGTCCTCGGCAAAAGCATCGCCGTCGTCAGGATTGTCGTTGTCTGGAGTGTCCGCCACATCGGATTCATCGGCGAACTCGGAAGCCGCATGAGCGTTATCTGATTGACTGGAATTTGATCGGTCGTCTTGTGCGGTTATAGGCTGGTCCTCTACCGATTCAAAATCAGCTGGCTTGTTTGAGCCTTCTTCGGCAATACCCGCGATAGGAAGCGCGAATGCAAATACGAGAACAGCTGCCAGTAGCAAAGCGACAGGCATATTCTTTGAACGCGGTCTGGACATGTTCTTGCCGTTACGCATGTTTACTGAAGCGCTTTTGTTCCGTTTTTGCTGCGATGACGCTTTGATAACCCATGCTGAAAAACAGCCAGACTATCAACGCTATAGCATATCACTATTCGCATACTAACAAGGCCATCAGGGAAAATCGCACTGTAATTACCCTTACTGCAATTGGCGCTGACAATGTCGTGAATACCGAATTTCACGAGCTTATCTGCCCGATAGCCTGAAGCGATCAGAATCCTTCGTAAATCGGTGCAGCTTCCACGGCGTAGCCGGAAAACACCAGAAACCAAACGAGCAGAATAGATAGCATGATGGCGACGAAGAATAGAATCACGGCATTCCGCGCACTGTCTTCGTAGAACACTTTTCGAATAATCTCAATCAACGCCGAAACCATGCTATGCAGCCCCCTGCCTATTGGGGAGGTAAAAGTCGTATAGCACCCTATCGATGTCCGCCCATCCTGTCCAGCCCAAATGCATCACGTCGCGAATGTAGTACAAATCGTATTCATGGGAAGTCGTGTCGTAGTACGACACTTCGTTCTCTTCGCACAAGCCCCTGATAGTGCTGTAAGCCAGCTCCCTTACTTCGCTCGTGTATTGAGTTTCGTCGTAAGCCGAACCTTTCACGGGCATGATGATGATCAACGGCTCCACCTCGCATGCTTTGCATACGTCAAGGAGCAGTTGGAAATCGACTGGTTCGTTGGGATTTACAACGCCACCCACCTCGCTAACGGCCTTATTTGCGCGTGTGCTCTCAAGCCAAGCTTCATACGCATTCTCATAGTACGAATCGAGCATGCCGAACGAATTCGAGCGAGTCGCGGCTTCCCCCTCTTTCGCAGAGACGCTCATGAGCGCATCCCAGTCGGGAGACGAGGCGGCAGAAAACCGTCCGGGAGGTATCGCCTGGTTCGCGCTTTGGGAACCTTCCCCTTCTCCGTTTGCCAATTGCCGTACATGTTCTGTTCTCGATAAAAGCTCTTCGGCAAAACCGTTAATGGCATCGGGAACGGAGGAAAAGCTTGGGCCGGTTGCCCAAGCGACATCAACCCCGTACTCGCTCGCTCTTTTCACAACCGTATCCTTGAGCTCGTCGGAAATGGCTTCGTTGGCTAAAAACGCCTCGAGCGATTCTCTTGAGTAGGCGTATCGATAATCTTCGGCTACGTCCTGATAATCGAGAAACCATTGCACGCTCACGAAAATCGCCACTTTATTGTCGGGAATAGCCTCATCGAGCGCCCCAACTTCGATGGCGTGCCAAAGCGACTGAAACCACGGGTTTCCCACCATCATGGTATCCATACCGTAATTGCTCTCGCCAAAGAAAACGCTGGGATAGGCAGAGCACCCTTCGAAATAACTGAACTCAGACGAGCCCATGATCAGCTTGGTATTATCGCCTGCAGCTTGACGCGCATGAAGTGCGGCCAGGACGAAATCCAGATCCTTAGTCTGTTCTGGACTCATGTGCAACTGAAACGGGCGATCTTCCAACACATCGAGCGCATCTTGTTCCGAGGGCAATTGAAACGCCCAGACAACGAAGCCGATGGCAAATATGCCAATTACGCACAATGCAGCAATGAGGCGCCGCACTACTTAGATCCTTTCTGAAACACGATCGACGATTTTGCTCACCGTGTTCATTTCTTCCCGGTCTACCTCGGTTGGTGCGATAACCACCCCGAACTCGTTTTCGATTTCAACAAGCAGTTCCATTGCGGCAAGGGAATCGAGCAGGCCCGTATCGAACAGGTCGGCATCCTGTTCTTCCCTGACCGCTTCGTCACCGCAAATGTATTCGAGCAAGTCGAGGATTCGCGCAAGCAATTCTTCTCTATCCATGGATCATTCCTCCCACTATCGTATGAACCTGACCTGAAAACAGCGCAAAGCCAAGCATAATGATATTAAGCGTTACAAACCAAGAAACCACCTTGAACCAGGTCTTGTTCTTGTTGTTCTTGTACAGTCTCGATTTCTTTTGGAATACATCGGTGAGCGCCAAAGCCAATCCCTGGTACACGCCATAAGCGAGATAATCGATGGTCAACCCGTGCCAGGCCCCCATGATGATCATGTTGACCATATATGCGCAACAAGCTGTCTGAAGCCTTGACGAAAACAAGCGCTTCTTCATGGCAAAGCGCGTGAACCTCATGAAAACGAAATCGCGGAGCCAAAACGACAGCGTGATGTGCCAGCGATTCCAGAAGTCTTTCATATCCAGAGCGGCAAACGGAGCTTTGAAATTAGCCGGCGTTGCTATACCAAAGCAATAGCTCACGCCCATTGCCATCAATGAATACCCCGCGAAGTTGAAGAAGAGATAGCCGCCGTAACAATACGCATCCTTCACCGCAGCAGCTAAGTTATGGGCGAGGGAAAGCGAAGGATCGAATGGGCCCGGCGTGAAATGCGGTTGGATGACAGCTGCAATCACGAAGTAGTAGACTGCGCCGAACAGGATGAAGAACAATCCTTTCGATAGCATATCGGCATATTCATGGCGGCTCATCACCCTATTCACGTCGTTTTCGAAGCGTCTCGACCTGTCAATGGGACCCGATGTGAACGTGGCGAAGAATGTTACGAAATATAGAAAATCGAGAACGCCCATGTCCTTGATAAGGTTGTCCCTGATTTCAATGAGCACCTGAAGCGATCTGAACGTCAGATATGAGATCCCCAAAAAGCCGAGGATGTTCGAATCGAATACTGCCGCAACCTTGCATATGACAAGCGGCAGCATTGTCAACGCTAGGCAGATGCGGTATTTCGCAATGCTGCATTGCCCGGTTTGCCAACTGGAAAGAACC
>JAFWJU010000050.1 GCA_017511465.1 Eggerthellaceae bacterium
CGTGCGGCGGTCGCATTGCTCGACGACGAGCTGAGCGTTTCGAGCCAAGCCGAGGCGTTCTTGAACCCCGGATTGGACGATGCGCCCGCCACGCTTCCCGACGTGTATTACTACCGCGCGCCCAACGCGCTGTTCCATGCCCACGTGGGGCTCGCCGACCTGTACCGCAAGCTCGGGGACGTGCATGGCGCCGAAGCCCAAGCCGACCGCTGCATCGCCTTGGCTCCCACCACGTCCGCCGGATATGCCATGAAAGCCGACGCGCTCGCAGGCCAGGGTCGCTTCAAGGAAGCTGCCAACGTGCTGATGGGCGGCTTGCAAACCGCCGTCTCGGAAAACGACCAGGCCTTGTTGCTGCATGACCTGGCCCAGCTGTTCTGGCGCATGGGCCGCAGCCGCGATGCCAGCGCGGTGCACATATACACTTCCGCGATGACGGGCATCTATGCGGGCAAGTCGACCGAATTCGTGAAACAGCTGGCAGACGGGGCGAACGTGCATGACTTCATCCGCGCCAACTTGCAGGAAGCAGCCCAAATCGTGCGCGCGATCGGCATCCCCCTGATAACCGAGCGCATGCGCCAAATGCTTTTGGCGAAGGCGGCTTTAGACCTCGCGAACGCGCAAATGCCCCGTGCCGCATCGCCGTATATCGCCCTTTTGGCAAAGCATTTCCCCACGAACCGGGCCATCGTGGAAGCGTGCAATTCAATTCAGTATGGCGTCAGTTAAAGGAGCGCATCCTGAAGCAGGAGGCCGCTGGGGCCTCCTGCTTCAAGAGAGAGAAAGGATGTGCGAAACCCGATTGAATGTGCGCTCGTATGCTTATTCGTCCACTTTCGGGAACAGGGCGGTCGACAGGTAACGCTCGCCGGTATCGGGCAGGATGGCAACGATGTTCTTGCCGGCGTTTTCGGGACGTGCGGCGAGCTCACGTGCCGCGGCAAGCGCGGCACCCGACGAGATGCCCGTGTTCACGCCTTCGGTGCGCGCAAGCTCTTGGGAGGTGGCGATGGCGTCGGCCGTCGGGATGGAAATGACCTCGTCGACGATATCGGCATCGTAGTTCTTGGCCACGAAACCCGGGATGATGCCCTGGATGCCGTGCGGTCCAGGTTGGCCGCCGTCGAGGATGGGAGACTCGGTGGGTTGCACGGCGACGATCTTCAAGTCGGCCTTACGCGGTTTCAGCGCATTGCCCACGCCGTTTATCGTGCCGCCGGTGCCTATGCCGCCGACGACGATGTCGACCGTGCCGGCGGTGTCGCGCCAAATCTCCTCTGCCGTCGTGGCCGCGTGGATAGCGGGATTGGCCGGGTTCTCGAACTGCTGTGGGATGAAGGAGTTCGGTGTGGCCGCATGAATCTCCTCGGCCTTGGCGATGGATCCCTTGATGCCATCGGATTTGGGCGTGAGCACGAGCTTGGCGCCGTATTGGCGAATGAGCGCACGACGCTCGATGGACAGGTTCTCGGGCAGCACGATGATGACCTTGTAGCCGAGTGCCGCGCCGTATGCCGCAAGGGCGATGCCCGTGTTGCCGCTCGTGGGCTCGATGATGGTGCCGCCCGGTTTCAGGATGCC
>JAFWJU010000051.1 GCA_017511465.1 Eggerthellaceae bacterium
CGGGGGGAGGGAGGATCGCCATGATGCACTATCGGGGAAAGGTGTTCAGGCCGCCGTTCGAGGAGAAATCGCTCCTGATAGAAGCCACGGTCGGCTGCAGCCGCGATAAGTGCGCGTTCTGCTCGTTGTACCATGACACCCCGTTTTCGCCCTCGCCGATGGAGGACATCGAAAGCGACATCCGCTTCATCGGGCGCAACCGCACGCTGTTCAAGCGCGTGTTCCTTGTGGGCGGCGACCCGTTCTGCCTGCCTTTCAACCGTTTGCAGCGCATCGGCGAGCTCATCGGCGAGCAGATGCCGCGTGTCGAGACAATCGGATGCTATGCGTCGGTGCGCAACATCCTGGCCAAGACGCCCGAACAGCTTGCCCAATTGGCGCAGCTGGGTTATGCGGGGCTCAACATCGGGTTCGAAACGGGGCTCGATGATGTGTTGGCGTTCATGGACAAAGGCAATACCGCCGACGAGGCCCGTGAGGCGTTTGCGCGCTTGAACGAAGCGGGTATTCCCTTCACGCTGAATTTGGTCATGGGCCTGGCTGGCACGGGCCGCGGCACCGAGAACGCGCTTGCCAATGCGGCTATCGTCAACGAGGCGCAGCCGCAGCTGCTCATCGTGACCGCGCTCAACGTGTGGCCAGGTTCCAAGCTGTACGACTACGTCGAAGCCGGCGAGTTCACGCCGCCGACGCTGCGCGAAATCATCGAGGAGGAAGTCGCGTTCTTACGCGCCACCGGACTTGAAGACACGTTCTTCTTCGGCATGCACGAGTTGAATCCCGTGCGCGTGAACGGCAATTTGCCAGAGGACCGCGATTTCCTGGCAGCCGAGCTCGAGGCGGGCATCGGCCGTTTCCCCGCCGATCAGCTTGATGCGCAAATCCGCCAGATATACCGCGAGAACGGCCTTGTGCGCCGGACAGGAAGAATGTCGTAAGGCGCAGGACGCCACTGCGACTTTCCGAAGAACAAGGAGCTGCGTATGAACGGATCGCTCGAACTTTACTACTATCCCGAGTGCCCCTACTGTCAAAAGGTGTTGCGCGCCCTCGATGCGTTGGGTGCATCGGATGCCGTCGAGCTTAGGAACATACATGCCGACGATGACGCCCTGCAGACGCTTATCGCCGTCGGCGGAAAGCGGCAGGTTCCCTGCCTGTTCATCGATGGCTCACCGTTGTATGAAAGCGGCGACATCGTCGAATGGCTGCAAGGACGGTTCGCCTCGTAAAAACCGCGGGGCATCGCGGCGATTAATCACTGGCTCGTAGCTACACGTGCACCTTGCCCGCGAGCACGTTCTTGTAGTCTTCCCAGTTCTCGCGCAACAGCTCGGGCGTGGGAAGCTCGTAAGGGCAGCGCTCGGCGCATTGACGGCAGTTGATGCAGTCGTCGATTTTGGCCATCTCGGCTTGCCAGTGTTCGGTCAGCCAGTTGGCAGACGGCGCTCGGCGCAGCATCAGCGACATGCGCGCGCAATCCTTGATGGAGATGCCAACGGGGCAGGGCATGCAATACCCGCAGTTGCGGCAGAAGCTGCCGCTGAGCTCGGCGCGGTCGGCTTCGATGAGAGAACGCACTTCATCGTCCATCGTGGGCGTGTCATCCATGTAGGACAACCACTCGTCAAGCTCGCTTTCGCGCTGAATACCCCATATGGGAAGCACTGTGGGATGCTCGTTTACGAACGCCATGCACACGCGGCTGTTCGAGAGCAGGCCGCCTGCGAGCCCCTTCATCACGATGAAGCCCACGTTGTGATCGGCGCATGACTGGACGAGTGCGAACTCGCGCGGCGAGGACAGGTAGCTGAACGGGAACTGCATCGTCTCGTACAAGCCCGATTCCACTGCCTGCTCGGCGATGTGAATCTTATGCGCGCTTGCGCTGATGTGGCGAATCTTGCCTTGCTCTTTCGCTTTCAGCATGCATTCGTAAAGTCCGGTGCCATCGTCTGGTTGGTAGCACTGCTGGATGTTGTGCAGTTGGTACACGTCGATATAGTCGGTGCGGAGGTTGGCGAGCGATGTTTCAAGATCGCGCCAGAACGCATCGGGTGTGGTGGCCATGGTTTTGCTGGCGATGAACACCTTGTCCCGCATGTGCGAAAACGCCTCGCCCAGCTTTTGCTCGCTGTCGCTGTACGCACGCGCCGTGTCGAAAAACCGCATGCCCCCGTCATATGCCTTGTGCAGCAGGTACACGGCCTCGTCTTGCGAGACGCGCTGTATCGGCAGGGCGCCGAACGCGTTCTGTACGGTGGTAATCCCAGTTGAGCCAAGCGTGACGGTATTCATGAGCGCTCCTAATGCTGCGTTCCATCTGTTATCTCATCTTACTATAAGAGCGCATTTTGTTAGTTAGGGCTATCATGTCGTTTAACCATTACAAAAAGGGCCAACGATGGGAGAAACGATGGATATCATCCAGGCTATAGAGAAACGCATATCGTGCCGCGCCTTCACAAATAAGCCGATCGAGCAGGAAAAAATGGATGCGCTTTTGGAAGAGGCCGCGCGCATCAACGAGGAGACCGGGTTGCATTTCCAGGTGTACGGTCCGCGCGAAGACGGAACCGCCATCGACATGAGCGAGCAGATGTTTGCAAGCAACCCGCCATGCTACGCGGCGCTCGTGGCGCAAAAAGACCCTATCGTGGAAGAAAAGCTGGGCTATTACGGCGAGAAGCTCGTTCTGTGCGCCGAGGCGATGGGGCTATCGACTTGTTGGGTTGCGAGCACGTACGACCATGAAACAGTGCGGGTCGACCTTGCCGAAGGCGAGGTGCTGCACGATGTGATTCCCATCGGTTACGCCCCCGAGAAGATCCCGTTCAAGCAGCGCACGATCCGCGCGGGTATCCGCCGCCGTTCGAAGGCGCTCGAGGACCTATACCGCGGACCCGTGCCGCTGGGGAACGCCCCCGATTGGATCCAAGCGTGCGTCGATGCCGTGTGGAAGGGCCCCTCGGCCATCAACGAGCAGCCGGTCGTGTTCGTCCAAGACGACGTGGACGGCCCTGTACGCGCCGAGCTCATCCGCGTGAAGACGGGCATGGAATATACTGATCTGGGCATAGCCAAATATCATTTCGAAGTCGTTGCCAATGCCTGCGGGGTTTCGGGTACGTGGGAATGGGGCGTCGGCGGCGCTTTCAAGTAGACGTGCGGGCATGAGGGGAAGAATCCAATGGCGAAAAAGATAGTAGTCGTCAATGCCGGTCCGCGTAAGGGCTGGAACACCGATACGCTGATTACCGAAGCAGCCCAAGGCGCGGCTGATGCCGGTGCGGAAATCGAGAGGTTCGATTTGTTCAAGCTCGAGCGCTACAACGGCTGCATCTCGTGTTTCGGCTGCAAGAAAGAACGCTTCAAGGGGCATTGCATCTGCAAGGACGGCCTGACACCCGTGCTTGACGCCATACGCGAAGCAGACGGCCTCATCATAGGCTCCCCAAACTACCTCAGCGAGCTGACTGCTTCCTTCCGCGCCCTGTACGAGCGGCTCGTGTTCCAAAACCTTACCTACAACGTGCAGACGCCGTGCTGCAACTATCATCCCTTGCCCGTGCTGCTCATCATGACCAGCAACGCGCCGGACACGGCTTACACGCATCTACTCGAGGGTTACCGTCAGACGCTCAGCCGATTCGTCGGCCCGGCAGACGTGTTCGTTTCGGGCGATACGCTGCAAGTGCGGGATTACTCGAAGCTTGATTGGGAATGGTCCCTTTTCGATCCCGAAGCCAAGCGGCGCCGTCACGACGAAGTGTTCCCCCAGGAGCGCCGCGCCGCTTACGAGAAGGGCGCTGCCCTGGTCCAGTAGCCAGGTTGGGCGGGGGTGGATTAAAAGGGGATTGCTGCGACGCGATCGTCGACCGCGTGCGGCTACGAGGCGGGGCCGAGCTTTTCGGCCATCGAGTCGAGCAACCTCTCTTCGTTCAGCGCGCTGACGCGGTTGAATGTCCATGTGCCGGAAGCCATGTCGATGGTCATCGTGTCTTCGCCGTCATACTTGGCGCTTTTGATTACCGGGATGTCTTGGATGACGAGCGCGCCGTCCTTGATAGCGTAGGTCCCTTTGCTCACTCCCGCGATGTTCCCGTTTTCGGCTTGCGTGAGGTAGCACACCTGATTGTCGTGGAATTCGATCACATAACTCGACGTGGAATCGTCCCGCGTACTCGAAAAGCTTGTTTCGGTGAGCTCGTCCGCTGTTGCGGAATTCCTCGCGCTTCTACTCGATGCGCTCGTGGCGGATTGAGAGCCTTGCCCAGCCGAAACGCCGGCTGTCGAACTTGCCGAATTGGACTGGAAACTCGGCACGAGGACAACGGTTGCCGCCACTATGAGCACCAGTATTAAGAGTCCGCGACTCAACCACTTCATTCCGAGCACCGCCTTAACAAGATTGTGCCGACCATAGTTTCGTTTTCGCGTTCATCAGCAATTTCGCGCGCAATGACGGCACCATTATACGGCCAGGCTGTTCATAATGCGTGATATGATGATGTCAGCTGGGGAAATGGTTCCCCGCATAAGACTCCAAGGGGATGTCTTTTTGGACCTTGTCCTGTAACGTTTCGCCAACCGAATAGGCAAGCGACCACGGTGCCATGCGCCTAGGTTGTCGCGCCTTATCTTCCATACGCTACAGAAAGGGTTAAAGACATGAAGTTCCCCAAGGCCAATCATTTCGATATCGATACCGTGCATTCCAAGATCATGGGGCCGAACACGTGCAAACTCACCGAGGAACTGCTCGATGGCGTCGGGCCTCGCATACCGCGTGGCTCGGTCGTGCTCGATTTGGGCAGTGGCAGCGGCATCAGCTCGGCGATGCTCGCGCGCGAATACGGGTTGGTGACATATGCGGCAGACCTGTGGAGCGATCCTTCCGACAACATGCGCTTCTTCGAGGGCCTGGGGTTGACGAACCGTGAGGTCGTGCCTGTGAAAGCCGATGCCAACGAGCTGCCGTTTGCGCATGGGTTCTTCGATGCGGTGGTGTGCGTCGATTCGTACAATTACTACGGGCGCGACCCAGAATACCTGGGCAATCGGTTGCTGCCTTTCGTCAAGACCGGCGGCATGCTGTACCTGGCCATCGCCGGCATGGTGCGCGATTGCCATGACGACCCGCCCGCATGCCTTCGCGTGTCGTGGACGTCTGAACAATTGGAGTACATCCACGACATGGCTTGGTGGCGTGACGTGATTTCGCGCACATCGGGCGTTGAGATTATCAGCATTCGCGAGATGGCTTGCACGCGTGAAGCTTGGGCCGACTGGATTGAATGCGACAACGACTACGCGCGGGGCGACCGTGCAGCTGTCGAAGCAGGCGCGCTCGATTACCTGAACACCATTGCCGTCGTGCTGCGAAAGGAGTAAACAAAAGTCATGTTTTGGGTATAACGCCATACCAGCGTGCTACCATGGCACCAGTGCCAGGAAAGGGAGGGAATCGACATGGCAATTGACACATCCAAGATCAGCAAGCTCGGGTTCGGCTGCATGCGCTTCATCGGCCGCGAAGATGACGCAATCGACATCGACAAGCTTTCCGAAATGGTCGATTACTACCTCGAGTCGGGCGGCAATTACTTCGACACTGCGTGGGCATATCCCAACAGCGAGGCAGCCCTTGGCAAGGCGCTCTGCGCCCGCCATCCGCGTGATTCGTACTACATCACGTCAAAATGCGTGGCGTGGAACCACTGCACGTGCACCGAAGACCTCGAAAAGCAATTGCAAGAAACGCTTGAGAACCTGGGCGTGGACTACCTCGACATGTACCTGATGCACAATCTGGGCGGCAGGCGCACGGCTGCATTCGAGAAATACAACGCTTGGGAGTTCATGAAATCCGTGAAGGAGCGCGGGTTGGCGAAGCATATCGGCTTTTCGGCACACTGCACGCCCGAAGAGCTAAAACAGTTCATCGCCGATTATCCCGACGCCGAGGTCATCCAGCTGCAGATCAACTACCTCGACTGGGACAACCCGTCGTTCCGCGAACGTGAATGCGTCGAGATCGCACATGAAGCCGGATTCCCCATCATTGCCATGGAGCCCGTGAAGGGCGGTATTCTGGCCGATCCCTCGCAAGCGGTGCGTGATGTGTTGGATGCGGCGTTCCCGAACGACTCGTATGCCACAGCGGCACTGCGGTTCGCGGCGAGTGCACCCGGTGTCATGTGCGCGCTATCGGGTATGAACACCATCGAAATGGTGAAAGACAATTGTCGTGCATTTGCGGACTTCAAGCCGTTGAGCGACGACGAGCGTGCGGCAATCGTGCAAGCGCAAAAGATCATGTCCGAGAGCGGCACCGTGCCGTGCACCGGCTGCGATTACTGCGCGAAGGTGTGCCCGCAGGGCATCGGCATTTCGGGAGCGATGACGGCGCTGAACTACTACATCAACTTCGGCGATGCGAAAAAGGCGTGCTACCAATTGGGCTTCGTGGTGCGCTTCAACATGGGCAAGGCCATGCCGAGCGAATGCATCCAATGCGGCGCCTGCGAGGAAGCCTGCCCGCAGAACATTCCCATCTTGGAGTGCTTCGACCGCATAGCCGAGGAAATCGTTCCATATGGCGAGCGGGTCGTGTTGATGAAGCCCTAGGGTTTCCTAGTTGCTTTGTTACGCGCTGGCGAAGCGTTTAAGGCGAGCCGGGTGTCAGGCACCCGGCTCGTTTTTTACCGGTAGTTCACGTATTGCAATGGCTGGCCGTAGTCTTGCGACTTCAAGAAGGCGATAACCTCTTGCAGCGTGTCGCGCGATGCCGAGCTGACGCGCAGCTGGTCGCCTTCGATCTGCACTTTCACCTTCAGCTTTTGGGCCTTGATGTCCTTGTTGATCTTGCCGGCGGTGTCGCGGTCGATTCCCTGCACGATGGTGCCGACTCGCACGACGTTGCCGCCGGCGGCGTCTTGCGCATTGCCCCATTGGACCGAGCCCAGGTCGACGCCGCGCTTGATGAGCTTCGACCCTACGATGTCGATGACTTGTCCCGCGACGAAATCGCTTGGGGCGGTGACGGTGAACTTGCCCGCCGCCTTATCCAAGTCGAGCTTCGCGCCCGAGCCCTTCAGGTCGTAGCGCTGCGTGAGCTCCTTCTTGGACTGTTGAAACGCGTTGTCGACTTCTTGCATGTTTACGCTCGACACGACGTCGAAGCTCTGTTCCTTTGCCATGAGCGCCACCTTTCGGACCGATTTCCAACTTGAACCCATTATCGCGCATGAATCGCCTGAAAGGCAGGCTCGCCGTTGCGTTATCATGTGCCGTGAGCATGTAATTGTGCGGCGCCGATGTGGCTGCCCGGTGAAAGGAGAGCTCATGCCTGCCTACGATAGCATCCTGGTTCCGTTCGACGGGTCCGAAGCTGCCATCCGCGCACTCGAGGCGGCCGTGTACATTGCCGACGACAATTCTGTCATCACGCTTTTGCAAGTTGCCGACGAGCCATTAGACGACGACCCCACTGCTGTGGTTGCCAAGCGCATGGCGGGCACTATCCGCGACGAAAACGAAGCTCAGAAGGAAGCCGCGCAGTATTGGGAGGACATCGACGAATCGCTCGAGCGCGTGGCGAAAGAGGCCAGGGCAACGTCCGATGAGGACATCACGATTAACTGCGTCGTGAAGTCGGGCGATGCTGCCACGGTTATCGCCGAATACGCGAAAGAGAACGGTTCCGACATCATCATCATGGGCCGCCGTGGTTTGGGTGCCGTCCGCGCCATGCTCGGCAGCGTTTCGCAGCGTGTCGCGCACGAAACCGACCTGCCGCTTTTGCTGGTACGGTAAAACGCTCTAGCCGATAACGAAAGCGCCCTCCCGATGGCTTTCGGGAGGGCGCTTTGTTCATGAAGCCGGTGCGGCTATCGTGTCACGATTGCGCTATTGCAATTCGAACGTCAGCAGCACGGGATTGTGGTCGCTGTACTCGAAGCCCGCATCGATGTTCTGCGCTGTGGCCTTCACGTTGTCGGAGACAACGAAGCCGTCGACTGTGACCGTGTAGGTGTAGCCCTTCTCGTAGGGCACATCGTTGTTGCGGCACGTAGGCACGCTGCGGATGTTGTCCGCGATCACGACCGAATAGCCTGCGGGAAGAAGCGAGTCGTCGAACGTCGAGACCCAAGGCGGTACCTGGAAGCCCGATTCGTACATGGTTTCGCTGCCGCCGAGCGCATGGTTCCAGTCGCCACCCACGATGACGTAGTTGCCGGAGGCTGCCTCTTCTTGCATGATGCCGCAAATCAGGTCGAGCTGCTGCTGGCGGATGAGCCCTCCCTCGTCATACGCTGACATATGGCTGTTGATCAACACGAGCTCCTTGCCGTTGGCAACGGGTAGGCGCTCGACCAAAAAGCAGCGGTCGAGGTCGAAGAACTTGGTGGGGAAGGCCTCGTCGATGGGATAACTGCGGCGCATGGCGGAATCGACATGCGCGTCGCCCAACACGAGCAAGCCCGCGTTAACGGTGCCATGTGGGTCGCCAATCGGGTATGCCAGATAACCGCTGTGGAAATTCGACGCGAACGTCGAGCTGAACGTCGGGAAGGCTTCCTCGAGGGCGGCTTTCTGGTCGACGTTGTAGCTGCGTGTCGAATCGACATCGACCTCTTGCAGCAGCATGAAGTCGGCGTCGAGGCCTTTAAGCACGCTGATGGCGCCATTTGTGCAGGCTTCGACGCTTTCGCGGCTGACGGCGGTCGAGTGCGTGCCAACTGTTGGCGTGCCGTCATTCATGATGCCCTCGTCCATGAAGAACGTGTAGTCGGGCGTGTAAGCGCCAAAGCCGATGTTGTAGGTCGCGGCCTTGTACTGCGTGCCCGCTTGCAGTGCGGCTTGTGGATTGTTGTCGACTTCGACAGCCACGGAATCGTCGATTCGGTAATACGTTGTCTCGAGGTACACGATGTAGCCCGCGACCACGAGGATGCAGATGAGCACTAGGATGCCGATGACCTGGAATACGCGCTTGAGCACTTTCACAGTTCCCCCTCCCCGCGAAATCATGACCAGATTTTACTTCGAAGCCGTCTTGTATGCCACTATGCGTTACCCTCTTACGTGCATCCTTTGGAAGGGGGAGTAATGAAACGTTTCATCACCTGCATGTTTGCCGTTGCGTGTGCATGCGCTTTGTGCGTGGGGCTTGCAGGCTGTGGTTCGGGGAGCGCTTCGAGCAGCGCGGCTAGTGCGAGTGCTTCAAGTGCTGCCAGTGCTGCTGTCTCGCAAGCTGCCTCGTCGGTACCGTCGGCTGATGCATCCCAACCGGCGGCCAGCGTCGACCCAGCTGCCATCGATCCCGGCGCGCCTGACATCTGGCGCCTTGACGGCGACGCTTCGGCTGAGGGCATCCGGTTCGAGAAGGCCGATAACGAAGCCGGTCTCGCGTTCGTGAGGGTTTCGGCATCCGGCGAAGACGGCGACGGCGAGTTCAACTTGGTCATCACCGACGAGAAGCACCTGCGCACGCCATTGGGCACGGCTCCGAAGATCGACATCGTATTCACCGATAACGACACCTGCTACGACTACGTCACGGGCAATTGGTATAGCCGCGCATAGCCGCGCATAGCATAGCCGCATATGAGAAAGGAGGCAGTAAACCTGCCTCCTTTTCGTTTCTCAGGATCTGTTGCTCAGTCGCGCTTCCCGCTAATACACCATGCTCATGGCTTGGCGGACTTCGTCGAGCGTGGCGTTGGCAATCTCGTTCATGCGGCGGTTGCCCTCGTGCAAAACGTCCTTCACGTAGTCGAGATCGTTCTCGTACTGGGCGCGGCGCTCGCGGTGCGGCGCCAGGTACTCGTTCACGCTTTCGGTGACGATGCGCTTCAGCATGCCCGCGCCGCCGTCGCCGATTTCCTCAGCGATGTCGACCTCGGTGCGGCCAGAGCACAATGCAGCCGTGGTCAGCAGCGCCGACACCTCGGGGCGGTTTTCCTTGTCGTAGTAGATGTTGCGGTCGCTGTCGCTCTTCGATTTCTTGATCAGCTTCGCCGTTTCCTCGGCTGTCGCGCCGAGCATGATGGAATTGCCGTAGCTCTTGGACATCTTGCGGCCGTCGAGCCCGGGAATCTCGATGGCGTCGGAAAGGATGCCGTCAGGTTCGGGGAACACCGGCGCGTAACGGTCGTTGAAGCGGCGCGCGATCTGGCGCGTCTGCTCGATGTGCGGCAGCTGGTCCTTGCCGACGGGCACGATGTTGCCCTTGCAGAACAGGATGTCGCACGCCTGGTGAACGGGGTAGGTCAGAAGCAGGCCGGTCAGTGCATGGCCCGATGCTTCCTGCTCGGCTTTAACCGTGGGGTTGCGCTGCAGTTCGGACTCGCTGACAAGCGACAGGAACGGAAGCATCAGCTGGTTGAGCGCCGGGATGGCGGAATGCGTGAAGATGGGCGTCTTTTCGGGGTCGATACCCGCGGCCAGGTAGTCCATCACCATGTTGTACACGTTGTCCTGGATGTTGGCGGTCGTGTCGCGGTCGGTGATCACCTGGTAGTCGGCGATCAGCACGTAACACTGGATGCCCAGGTTCTGGTATTCCACGCGATGCTGGATGCTGCCGAAGTAATGGCCCAGGTGCAGGCGCCCCGTGGGACGGTCGCCCGTCAGCATCGTGTACTTTTCGGGATGCAGCGGCAAATCGGCGCGGATATCGTCGGAGCGCTTCTTGCTTGCCAGGAACGTATCGGAGTATTCGGCCATCAGGCTTCCTTTCATAAAAAGAGCTCCCGGGTTTTCCCGGGAGCCCCCGAATTCGTGGTGGACGCTACTGGATTTGAACCAGTGACCCCCGCCGTGTGAAGGCGATGCTCTCCCGCTGAGCCAAGCGTCCATGTGCAGCTACGTATTCTAACGTCAACGCATCGTGAGCGCAACAGGACTTCGCAAAACCGCTACACCCTAAGCAGCGTGGTACTATGGGCGTCATGATTTTGCAACTGGAACAGATTTCCAAGTCATTTGGCGGGCGCGTTTTGTTCGAAGGCGTCAATCTGCGCCTTGCCGAATACGACCATCTGGCGCTTGTCGGTCCCAATGGCGCGGGCAAGACCACGCTGTTGCGCATCATCACGGGCGAGGAGTACGCCGACGAGGGCCGCGTCGTGCTGGCGAAGGACGCGGCAATCGGCTACCTCGAGCAAGAGGCCATCGAAATGGGCGAGAACCCGGTGTTCGAAGAGGTGCTCTCCTCGCAGGCCGAGATCCTCGAGGCCGAGCGGCGGCTGAAGAAGCTCGAATCCGAGTTGGGCGCCAACCCCACTGAAGCGCAGCTGGCGGCTGCCGGCCGTGCGCGGGACAATTACGAGCTGCTTGGCGGTTACACCATCGAGTCGAAAGTGCGCAGCGTGCTGTTCGGCTTGGGTTTCAAGGAATCCGATATGCAGCGCCTGACCACCGAGTTTTCGGGCGGTTGGCAGATGCGCCTGGCATTGGCCAAGCTGCTCGTGCGCAATCCCGAAGTGCTGCTGTTAGACGAGCCCACCAATCATCTCGATCTCGAGAGCGTGCGCTGGCTCGAAAGCTTCCTGCGCGGATACGCCGGCGCGGTTATCGTCGTCAGCCATGACCGTGCGTTCATGGACAACATGGTCGACCGCGTCGCCGAGATCTCAAACGGCCAAATCACGCTGTACAAGGGCAACTATTCCGCATATGAGAGCGCTCGCGAGCAGCGCATCGAGCAATTGAAGGCCGAGTACGCCCAGCAACTGCAGGAGATAGCGCGCCTGGAGGCATTCGTCGAGCGGTTCCGCTACAAAGCCACGAAAGCCCGCCAGGCACAAGACCGCGAGAAGAAGCTCGAGCGTTTGCGCGAGAACCTGGTAGCCATCCCCGAAGAGCGTAAGACCGTTCGCTTCAACTTTACGCAGCCTCCGCGCACGGGCGATGAGGTTGTGCGGGCGAGCGGCTTGGTCAAGAAATATGGCGACAACGTCGTGTACGACGGTGTTGATTTCAAGCTGTACCGTGGCGATAAGGTGGCGCTTGTGGGCCCCAACGGCGCCGGCAAGTCGACGCTTTTGAAGATGATTGCAGGCGTGCTGCCTCCCGACGCGGGCACGATCGAATACGGCATGCGCGTGACCAAGACGTACTACGCCCAGCACCAGCTTGAAGAGCTCAACTCGGGCAACACGGTGTTCGAGGAGCTCGACCATGTGGCGCCTGGCTGGACCATCTCGCAGGTGCGCACGCTGCTCGGTGCGTTCTTGTTCCAAGGCGACGATGTCGACAAGAAGGTGAGTGTGCTCTCGGGTGGCGAGAAGAGCCGCCTTGCTCTTGCGAAGATGCTTGTGGCGCCCACGCCGCTGCTGTGCCTCGACGAGCCGACAAACCACCTGGACATCACGAGCGCCGATGTGCTGGAGCAGGCGTTGCAGCATTTCGAGGGCACGATACTGCTGATCACGCACGACCGGCACCTGATTCGCAGCGTGGCGAACCGCATCGTCGAGGTGATGCCGGGCAAGCTGACCGATTACGCCGGCGACTACGATTACTACTTGTTCAAGACCGACCAAGCCGACGAAGACCGCAGCGTTGTGGACGAGTCGCGCGCAGCAGGCGGTGGCAAGTCGGGCACGCTGGCTAAGAACTCTTCTGCGACTTCGAGCGTGACAAACGCCAAAGCGCAAAGCGAGCCATCGGGCACGACCGTCACGGTGCGCCGCCATAGGGGAGAGAAGCAGCCCGTCGCCGCGCCGGTCCCTCTGACGGCGGCGAAGGGATCCGCTCCCAAGTCGAAGGAGCAGAAGCGCCGCGAAGCCGAGGCCCGCAACCGCGCTTATGCCGCACTGAAGCACCATCGAGCGCGCATCGCCGAGCTCGACAAGCAGCTCGAGCGCGACAACGCGCGCATGCAGGAGGTGCTGGCCCTGCTTGCCGATCCGGACTTCTACGCGAAGGAAGACGGCACGACCGACATCATCGCCGAGCACGCCATGCTCAAGCAGCGTATCGAGAAGGCCGAGCTCGAATGGTTGGAGCTCAATGAAGAGCTCGAAGCCGAGATGGCACGGCAGGCTGCCGGCGGGTAGGTGAAGGATGGGTAGCGGAGCGCATGTTCGCTTGGCTTCGGCTAAGCTTATGTATAAGTCGAAGTCAGTGCCTGCAGAATCGCTCACATGCGCTCCGCCGCCCATCCGCGCAATCGCCTGCAGCTTGGAGGTTAATTTGCTTCGAGCTCTTACCTCGCGGGGCGAAAGGGTGGTTGTGGGACTTGATTGGTGCTTTGGGTTTCGCCTGCGCAAGCGGCGCAACCTCCTACCCGCCGGCGGCCTGACAGCCATCGGCTTCGAGCATTTATCTCGCAGGGCGAAGGGGTTGGATGTGAACATCGTTCTTATTGAGCCGGAGATTCCGCAGAATACGGGCAACATCGCCCGCACGTGTGCATGCGTGGGTGCCACGCTGCACTTGGTCGAGCCTATGGGGTTCCGCTTGACGCAGCGCAACTTGGCGCGTGCCGGCTGCGATTACTGGGATGAGGTCGACATCGTGCGCTGGTCATGTGCCGATGAGTTCCTCGAGGCGCATGCCTCTGACGAGCTGCACCTTTTCACAGGACGAGCTACCCGCTCATATACCGAAGTGGTTTACGGCGAGGACGCCTTCTTGCTGTTCGGCCGCGAGAGCGCCGGCATCGACCCCGTCATCCTGGACCGCTTTGCCGACCAGTGCGTGCGCATTCCCATGCGCGAGGGCTTGCGCTCGTTGAACCTTTCGAATGCCGTCGCCATCGCGGCGTACGAAGCACTGCGCCAACGGGGGTTTGCTGGACTCGTATAATCCGGCTCTTTCGAGGGCTCTCTGTTCAAGGACCATTTCGCATAAAGGGCCCGCTTGAATCGCGCACTTCAAGTGATTCTGTCCTTCCAATCATGCACATCTGGCATTTCCGTCCATTTCCATTTTTTCGATGACAGAAAATGCGGAAGT
Organism: Eggerthellaceae bacterium; assembly: GCA_017511465.1. Lineage (GTDB taxonomy): Bacteria > Actinomycetota > Coriobacteriia > Coriobacteriales > Eggerthellaceae > UBA9715. The sequence goes on from JAFWJU010000051.1 coordinate 13,972, forward strand.
GCGGGGTTTTCGAGCCGTTTTGGGATGGAAATGGCTGAAGTGCGGGGTGTAAGGGCAAGATTTCCAAGCACTTCAAGAGTATCTGTCATCGAAATTTTCAAAATGGACGGAAATGGCGGAAGTGCATGGCGGGTTGAACGAAAACACTGTCAAACATAAAAGCGCCCTCGAAACGAGGGCGCTTTTGAATGCAAATGTGGTTGCCCTTACAGCGACAGGGCTTCCTTGACGTCGGCGTAGACGATTTCGGGATTGCGGTCGCCGTCAATCGAGACGAGCAGCTCGCTGCCGCGGTAGTAGTCGATGAGCGGCGACGTGGACTTCTCGTACACATCGAGGCGGTTGCGCACCGTGGTCTCGTTGTCGTCGTCGCGCTGGTACATCTCGCCACCGCACTTCGGGCAGGTCTTGTCGGCTTCGCTGCCGATGAAACCGCAATCGCGGCACATGCGACGCGAGCACAGGCGCTTGACGATGACCTCGGGGTCGACGTCGATCAGCAGGGCTGCGTCGAGCGGACGCTCGAGCTTGCCGAGTTCGGCGTCGAGGGCGACGGCCTGAGCCGACGTGCGCGGGAAACCGTCCAGGATGAAGCCAGCGTCGGTATCGGGCTCCTGCAGGCGGTCGATGACAAGGCCGATGATGACGTCGTCGGGAACGAGCTCGCCGGCATCCATGTACGACTTGGCCTTCTTGCCAAGCGGGGTACCAGCCTTGACGGCGGCGCGAAGCATGTCGCCCGTGGAGATGTGCGGCGTCTTGAATTCCTCGACTAGCTTGGCAGCTTGCGTGCCCTTGCCAGCGCCCGGTCCACCCAGAAGTACGATGTTCATAATCGGGTTCCTTTCGTTGACTAACTAGATGCATGGTATTGTAGCACCTGCCCGCTTGGGAAACGTCGACGTGTGCTCCCGCAGTAGGAAAAACCATGCGCTATCGCTTGCTCATCATTGCCGCGACTATCATTTGGGGTTCCTCGTTCGTCATCATGAAAGACGTGACGGGCGTGATGCCCCCTGCTTGGATTTTGGCGGTGCGCTTCTCGGCAGCGAGCGTGATCATGGCGGTGGCGCTGCTCAAGTACCGCAAGCTGTACATCGAGCGGTCGCATGTGGGTTACGGTTTGCTGTTCGGGCTTGCCATGTTTTGCGCCTACTACGCGCAAACCGTGGGGCTTACCGATACGACACCAGGCAAGAATGCATTCCTGACTGGGACGTATTGCATCATCGTGCCGTTTTTGGCGTGGTTCCTAGCGGGGCGCAAGCCCAACCACTACAACATCATCGCAGCCCTGCTGTGCATTGCTGGCATCGGCTTCATCAGCCTCGACGGCACCCTGACCATGCGCTTCGGCGATGCGATGACGCTGGTCGGCGCCCTGTTTTACGCCCTTCACATCGTGCTCGTGTCGAAGTTCGCCGCGGGGCGCAACATCTACGTGCTGACGATGTGGCAGTTCGTCGGTGTGACCGTTTGCTCATTTGTCGTCGGCAGCCTGTTCGAGCCCATGCCCGATTGGGCTTCGCTTTCCTTCGAGACATGGGGCTCGCTTGCCTATTTGATCGTGGCGTGCACGACTCTGGCGCTGCTGTTCCAAAACATCGGCCAGGCGCACCTGCCGCCCGCGTCTGCCGCACTGCTCCTTTCGCTCGAAGCCGTGTTCGGCGTGGCGTTCAGCGTCGCGTTCGGCGCAGAGGACCTGACGCTTCGCGTGGTCATCGGCTTCGCATTGGTGTTCATCGCCATCGTCGTCTCGGAGGTTCTGCCAGAACGAGCGAAAGCCCGTTCATGATGCTTGACAAATAGTCTTTGCGGGACGTGCAATCAAGCTTGCAAGCAGCCGCCGAGGACTCATTCGGCTGCTACAATGTGCAGCGCACATAACGCGCGCGAGGGGCGCGCACGACGAGAAAATCGGGAGGTAACCGCTATGCCACAGGCGATGAGCTTGGAAACCAAGGTGTTCAACGAGACGCAAGGCGCCATCGTGCGCAACGAGTATTCCAGGCCAGAAGGCCGGCGCAAGTTTTTGGCGGATCGTGCCGTGCAGGAAGACGTCGACTACTATTCCGCCGAAGAGGTGGAAGAGCTGATCGATAATGTCGAGCAGTTTGCCGACAAGCTTGGCGACGCTGCAGTCATTTCGGTAAGCGACGACGATACGCTCGTAACCGCGTTGGACATTCAAGCAGCACGCACCGATGACGACGCGAAGCCCGTGCTGGTGCTCAACTTCGCATGCGCGTTCATGGCTGGTGGCAACGAGGCAATCGGCAAGCACGCGCAGGAAGGCGAGCTGTGCCGCCGTTCCACCCTGTTCGCTTCCATCTCGGTTGAGGAGGCGCATCCTTTCTACGATGCTAACAACGACTTGGGTGGCAGCCTGTACACGAACGGCGTCCTCGTGTCACCCCATGTCGAGGTGTTCCGCGAGCCCGGTTATCTGACGATGGAAACGCCTGTCGTGGTGTCGGTCATCTCGTCGCCTGCGCCATATGCCGTCACAATGAAGGGCGTCACCGAAGAAGAGCTGTTCGATGTTCTGAAAACGCGCATCCAAGGCATCTTGGCCGTTGCGGCGCAAAATGGTTATAGGCACCTGGTGCTTGGCGCTTGGGGCTGTGACAGCAACGGTAACGATCCAGCGATGGTTGCCCGCGCGTTCCATGAGGCTCTCGACACCCCGCTGGCAGGCGCGACGTTCGCCAATTTGTTCACGACCGTCGCCTTCGCTGTGGCCGACACGAAGAAGGGCCAACCCAATCTGGTTGCCTTCAAATCTGAATTCGGGATGTAGTCGACAGAGTTTAAAACAACCGCCCGCCGCCGCATTTCAGCCGTTTCCCAACTCGCCCGCCGAGGAATTCCGCTCGCCCTGTTCGGCAGGGTGTGCGTCGCAACGCCCTGATACCATGTCATGTTATGAGAGGCTCCGATTATCCCAGAGGAGGGTTCTATGACGAGATCGTTTAAGTCTATGGACGGCAACAACGCTGCGGCGTATGTATCGTATGCATTTACCGAGGTGGCGGGCATTTATCCCATCACCCCGTCGTCCCCGATGGCCGACTATGTCGATCAATGGGCTGCACAGGGCAAGAAGAACATCTTCGGCACGACCGTCAAGGTCGTCGAGATGGAATCCGAGGCAGGTGCCGCGGGCACGGTGCACGGCTCGCTCGGCGCTGGTGCATTGACCAGCACCTACACGGCTAGCCAGGGCCTGCTGCTCATGATTCCCAACATGTACAAGATCGCTGCCGAGCAGCTGCCGAGCGTTTTCCACGTGTCGGCACGTACGGTGGCCACACATGCGCTGAACATCTTCGGCGATCATTCCGATGTCATGGCTTGCCGCCAGACCGGTTTCGCCATGCTGGCCGAGGGCAACGTGCAAGAGGTCATGGACCTGTCGGCCGTCGCGCACCTGGCCGCCATCAAGGGTCGCGTGCCGTTCCTGAACTTCTTCGACGGCTTCCGCACTTCGCACGAGATTCAGAAGATCGCCGTCTGGGATTACGACGATCTGGCTGAGCTGTGCGACATGGATGCCGTGCGCGCGTTCCGCGAGCATGCGCTGAACCCCGAGCATCCGGCGATGCGCGGCAGCCACGAGAACGGCGACATCTTCTTCCAGCATCGCGAGGCCTGCAATTCGCACTACGATGCGCTGCCGGCTGTCGTGGAGGAGTGCATGCACGCCGTCAACGCCAAGATCGGCACCAACTACGAGCTGTTCAACTACTACGGAGCTCCCGACGCCGATCGCGTCATCGTCGCCATGGGCAGCTTCTGCGACGTCATCGAGGAAGTCGTTGACTACCTCAACGCCAACGGCCAGAAGGTCGGCCTTGTGAAGGTGCGCCTGTACCGTCCGTTCGTGTCCGACAAGTTCGTGGCGGCTTTGCCTGCGACGTGCAAGAAGATCGCCGTCATGGACCGCACGAAGGAGCCGGGTGCCGAAGGCGAGCCGCTGTTCCTCGACGTGGTGAACGCGCTTGTGAAGGAAGGCCGCATGGCCAGCCTCGACGCCGTCATCGGCGGTCGTTATGGCCTGGGCAGCAAGGACACGCCGCCGGCCAGCGCCTTCGCCATCTACGAAGAACTCGCGAAGGACGAGCCGCGACGCGAATTCACGGTCGGCATCGTCGACGACGTCACCAACCTGTCCCTGCCCGAAGACCCCAACTGCCCGAACACGGCAGCCGAAGGCACCATCGAGTGCAAGTTCTGGGGCTTGGGCGGCGACGGCACGGTCGGTGCGAACAAGAATTCCATCAAGATCATCGGCGACCACACCGACAAGTACGTGCAGGCCTACTTCCAGTACGACTCGAAGAAGACCGGCGGCGTTACGGTGTCGCATTTGCGTTTCGGCGACAGTCCCATCCGCAGCCCCTACTATGTGAACAAGGCAGACTTCGTGGCATGCCACAACCCGTCTTACATCACCAAGGGCTTCCGCATCGTGCAGGACGTCAAGCCTGGCGGCGCGTTCCTCATTAACTGCCAATGGGATCTCGACGAACTCGAGCATCACCTGAACGCCGAGGCCAAGCGCTACATCGCGGCTAACGACATCAAGCTGTACCTCATCAACGCCATCGACCTGGCCGTTCAGGTTGGCATGGGCAAGCGCACCAACACCATCCTGCAGTCCGCGTTCTTCACGCTTTCGGGCGTGGTGCCGCAGGAAGAGGCCATCCAATACATGAAGGATGCGGCTACGAAGTCCTACATGAAGAAGGGCCAGGATATCGTCGACGCCAACCACAAGGCCATCGACGCCGGCGCCACGGCGTTCACGAAGGTCGAGGTGCCTGCAAGCTGGGCTGATGCAGTTGACGAGCCCGCCGAGTCCACGCATCAAGGCCCCGAGGCGCTTGTGAAGCAGGTCATAAACGTCATGGAGCCGGTTGGCCGCATGGACGGCGACCGCCTGCCCGTGTCCGCCTTCACCGACTACGTCGACGGCCAGTGGCAATCCGGCGCCTCCGCATTCGAGAAGCGCGGCGTCGCCGTCAACGTTCCCACGTGGAACGGCGACGAGTGCATCCAGTGCAACCAGTGCGCATTCGTCTGCCCGCATGCGACGCTGCGTCCGTTCGCACTGACCGCCGAAGAGGCCGAAGCCGCACCCGATTGCATCAAGCTCATCGACGGCAAGCAGAAGCTCGCCGGCATGAAGTACACAATGGCCATCTCTCCGCTCGACTGCATGGGCTGCGGCGTGTGCATCGGCCAGTGCCCGAAGGGCGCGCTGACCATGGTGCCCGCCGAAGGCGAATTGGCCCAGCAGGCAGCATTCGATTACTGCGTCGACAAGGTGGCCCGCAAGCCCGAACTCGAGGGCAATACGGTCAAGGACAGCCAGTTCCGCAAGCCGTTGCTGGAGTTCTCGGGATCGTGCGCCGGCTGTGCCGAGACGTCATATGCGCGCCTGGTTACACAGCTGTTCGGCGAGCGCATGTACGTTTCCAACGCCACGGGCTGCTCTTCGATCTGGGGCAACCCGGCCGCCACGTCGCCTTATACCTATGGCAAGGACGGCCGTGGCCCGGCATGGAACAACTCGCTGTTCGAGGACAACGCCGAGCATGGCCTGGGCCTGCTGCTTGGCCACGAGGCCGTGCGCAACAAGGTGCTTTCCGACACGCTCGAGCTCATTGCAGCGGAAGCAAGCCCCGAAGTCACGGCTGCTGCTGTCAACTGGATCAAGAACCGCAACGATGGCGAAGCGTCCGTCGAGGCCGCCGATGCTTACATTGCCGAACTCGAGAAGGTTGCCGACAACGAGTTTGCCGCTTCGATCCTGCAAAACAAGAACTACCTGACCAAGAAGTCCGTCTGGATCTTCGGCGGCGACGGTTGGGCGTACGACATCGGCTACGGCGGACTGGACCACGTGCTTGCATCGGGCGAGGACGTCAACGTGTTCGTGTTCGACACCGAGGTGTATTCCAACACGGGCGGCCAGGCTTCCAAGGCTTCCAACATCGGCCAGGTTGCGCAGTTTGCAGCTGCAGGCAAGGAAATCAAGAAAAAGTCGCTTGCCGAAATCGCGATGGCGTACGGCTACGTGTACGTCGCGCAGGTCGCCATGGGCGCCAACCCCAACCAGACGATCAAGGCCATCACCGAGGCCGAGGCTTACAACGGCCCGTCGCTCATCATCGGCTACAGCCCCTGCGAGATGCACGCCATCAAGGGCGGCATGGTCAATGCCCAGGCCGAGATGAAGAAGGCCGTCGACTGCGGCTACTGGAACCTGTACCGCTTCAACCCGGCTGCCGAGGCTGGCAAGAAGTTCACGCTGGATAGCAAGGAGCCGAAGGGCGGTTACCAGGAATTCCTGATGAACGAGGCGCGTTACAACCGCCTGACCCGCGAGTTCCCCGAGCGCGCGAAGGAGCTGTTCGCCAAGAACGAGGCTGCTGCCATCGAGCGCTACAACCACCTGGTGAAGTTGAAGGACCTGTACGCCGACGCGTAATCGGCGCGCAGCACCGACAATCGAAAGGCCCCGAGCCTTCGTGCTCGGGGCCTTCTTCATGTGCGGAGCTGCATGATTACAGCTTCACGAAGGCGTATTCGATGTCGCGCTGCAGGCGCTCGCGCGTCTCGTCGATGCGGTCCTTTTTCAGCTCGCATTCCCAGATGTCGATGACGGTCCAGCCAAGTTCCTCAAGCTCGGCGCGTACGCGGGCATCGCGTTCCTTGTTGCGGCGGAACTTCTCTTCCCAGTAATCGGAATGGGTGCGCGGTTTGCTCGCGTACTTGCAGCCCTCGTGGTCATGCCAAAAGCATCCCATGACGAACACGCATGTCTTGCGCCCGGGATAGGCGATGTCGGGATGGCCGGGAACCTTTTTCCAATCAAGCCGATAGCCCGGATACCCCATGTCGCGCAGCATCTTGCGCACGACGAGCTCGGGCTTGGTGTCGCGCCGCTTGTTGCCCTGCATCGATTTGCGCACGGCTTCGCTCGAAGCGGGTGGGGCTGTGACCTTGGCATTCGTGTTCTCGTTGCTTTCCATGAGCGTGATTATAGATGACTCGCTGCGCCCGTGCCGATTCGTTTTGATACTATGGTGCAATCACGTTTGTCCGTTGGAAGTGGAGTGGCGATCATGGCTCGACAGCCTTTGGTAACCCGCCGAGCGTTTTTGGCCGGCGGTGCGGCATTGGCAGCGAGTGCGGCTTTGTCGGCAGGCTCGGTCAGCGCGGGGTGCGCATCTGCCTCCTCGTCTGAAGTCGCGTCCGGTTCCGTCTCTGCATCGGACGAAGTAACCGAAGAGCTGATGCTTTCAGGCGCCTGCGCTTCTGCGGGCAAGAATTTCAATCCCATTGGCTTCAACGGCGGGGAATCCCTTGGCATGGCGGCGACGCGCCATGTGTTCGAGGGGCTGTACGATTTGGACATGCGCACGCACAAGGCGTACGAAGCGCTGGCGGAAGGCCAGCCCGTCATGCTTTCCGATACCTCGTGCGAGGTGACGCTACGCGAAGGCGCCCTGTTTTCCGATGGCACCGCAGTGACTGCGGACGATGTGGTCAACGCGTTTTCCAAGAACATGTCCAACGCGACGACGGGGTTTTTGCTCGACTGCATAGATTCGGTTACGCCGAAAGACGATCGCACGGTATCCATCAACCTGAAATACCCGATGGGCGATTTGCTGCCTGCGCGCCTTTCGCTCGTGAAAGTGTTTCCCGCTGGCAGGGAAGCCGAACTTGACACGTTGCCGATAGGGTCGGGGCCGTGGGCATACGTCCCTGACGGCCTCGATGGCGAAAGCCAGATATCCTTCGTTCCAAACTCGAATTACAACGGCCAGTTTCCAGCTGAAGCTGGCGGCATGACCTGGATGGTCATGAACTCAAACGATGACATGCGTGTGGATGCGCTTCGTGATGGCACCGTGCAAGCCATCGAAGCCGTTCCGTCTGCCAATGTCGTGGCGCTTGAACGTTCGGGAGCCATGGTTGAATTCATCCAAGGTTTCAGTCAGCCGTTTTTGATGTTCAACACGTTGAAGAAGCCGTTTTCCGATAAGCGCGTGCGACAGGCGCTGTTTTACGCCATCGACGTGAAGAAGTTGATCGAGGAGCACATGGACGGCCATGCCACGCAGTTGACCAGTTTCCTTCCCGAAAGTCATGCCAATTACCATCGCGCGTCAACCGTGTACGAGCACGACACCGAGAAGGCGCAGGCGTTATTGGCCGCTGCCGGCATCAAGCGCCTCGAGTTCGAGTTGGCTGTCAACAACAATTGGGTAGCCGATCTTGCGCCATCGATTGCCGCCGATCTGGCGGCATGCGGCATCACGTGCACCATTGCCGAGCGCGCGATTAGATGGAACGAATTTGCCGATACGGGCAGGGTGCTGCCCTACGATGTCATATTGGCATCGGGTGACCCATCGCGTTTCGGCAGAGACCCCGATCTGCTCCTAAGCTGGTGGTATGGCGATAACGTTTGGACGCGTGGTCGTAGCTGTTGGGCACGCGACCCCCGCGGATCGTTCGACACGTTGCAAGGGCTCTTGCAGGCAGCTCGGGCGGCTTCGGGCGACGAGAGGCAAGAGCTTTGGAACCAATGCTTTGACATCATCGCCGACGAAGTGCCGCTTTACGGTTTGTTCCATCGAAAACTGGCTACGGGATGGCAACCTGATGCCGTCAAGGGGTTTAGGCCCATCAGCGTCGCAGGACTCGATTTCCTCGGATGCACGGTGGCGTGATTTGCGCTCTTTTACGGCGTAAGTCCCCATTTACAGCAACGCGGGTCACGTTTTTCAGCCATTTACGAATATCTCTTTTCCACTCCAGCACGCTAAAGCTATAATCTTTGACCGTGTCTATAGAAGGGGATGAATATGTTTGAACTTGGTTCCGGTGACGCGCTCGTCATCCTGGCAATTCTGATTTACTTCATCGTGGTTCTCACCATCGGCTTCATGTATGCGAAGCGGTCGAATTCCTCGGCATCGCAGTACTTCCTCGGTGGCCGCAAGGTCGGCCCGTGGTTCACTGCCCTTTCGGCCGAGGCATCCGACATGTCGGGTTACCTGCTCATGGGCATGCCTGGCCTCGCATATTTCTGCGGTGCGTCAGACGTAGGCTGGACGGCCATCGGCCTTGCCATCGGCACGTACCTGAACTGGCTGTTCGTAGCCAAGCGCCTGCGCAAGTATTCGGTCAAAGCCAACGACTCCATCACGCTGCCGGGCTTTTATTCCAACCGCTTCCACGACACGAAGAACATCGTCGGCACCATCGCGGCCATTATCATCCTGATCTTCTTCTGCGTGTACTGCGGTAGCTGCTTCGTCACATGCGGCAAGTTGTTCAACAGCCTGTTTGGCTGGAATTACACCGCCATGATGGTGTTCGGCGCCCTCATCGTGTTCCTGTACACCATGGTCGGCGGTTACCTTTCGGTTGTCGCGACCGACTTCGTGCAGGGCTGCTTGATGTTCTGCGCGCTTGTCGTAGTCGTCCTCGGCTCTATCACGATGGCCGGCGGCATCGACAACACGGTCGCGTTCCTTTCTGACATCCCGGGATTCCTCTCGATGACCACCATGGCCGTGCCGGTTGCTGACGCAGATGGCGTGCAAATGGTTCAGAACGGTCAGCCCCTGTTCGAGGCCGAGCCTTCTGCTTACGGTCTGCTGACCATCGTTTCCACCATGAGCTGGGGCCTTGGCTACTTCGGCATGCCGCAGGTGCTTGTGCGCTTCATGGGCATCCGCAATGAGGAAGAGGTCAAGACATCCCGCCGTATCGCCATCGTGTGGGTCATCATCTCGATGTTCAGCGCCGTCATGATCGGCATCATCGGCCGTGCCATCATGCCCGCCCAGCTGCTGACGCAGTCTGCCGCCGAGAGTATCTTCATCGTGCTTTCCCAGATCATGCTCCCGTCGTTCTTCTGCGGCCTTGTTGTGTCGGGCATTCTCGCCGCTTCGATGTCGTCGGCTTCTTCATACCTGTTGATTACAGGCTCGTCCGTTGCCGAGAACATCTTCCGCGGCATTTTCAAGAAGGACGCAACCGACAACCAGGTTCTCATCGTCAGCCGCATCACGTTGGCATGCGTGTTGCTGTTCGGCATCTTCGTTGCTTGGGACGAGAATTCCATCATCTTCAACGTCGTGTCGTACGCATGGGCCGGCCTCGGCGCTTCGTTCGGTCCGCTGACCCTGTTCAGCCTGTATTGGCGTCGTACGAACAAGGCGGGCGCCATTGCCGGCATGGTGGCGGGCGCCGTTATGGTTCTCGTTTGGCACAACCTGATCAAGCCGATGGGTGGCGTGTTCGGCATCTACGAGCTTCTGCCCGCGTTCCTGTGCAGCTGCCTGGCCATCGTCGTCGTGTCGCTTTTGACCAAGGCGCCTGACCAATCCGTGCTCGACGAGTTCGATCACTACATGGACGACGATACGACCGAGCGTAACCTCGAAGTCGTCCTGGAAGGCGAAACGCCCCTCTAGGAATACTCCGAAAAGCAAAATGCAAACGCCCCCGAAACAGGGGGCGTTTTTCCTTGTGCCAGAATGACAAACGAGGCAACCAGACGAACAGGCTTAGGCTACTTGCCTGTTAGTTTCTCGGCGTAGGCGAGCTTGACGCAGCAAACGAAGATATCGAGCGCGGCATCAAGTTCTTCGAGCGGGGGCAGGGTAGGGGCGATGCGGATGTTGCTGTCATACGGGTCGTCCTTGTGCGGCCACGTGGCACCGGCACCCGTCATGGTGACGCCTGCTTCCTTCGCAAGCGACACGATGCGTTTGGCCGTGCCCTCGGGCGCGTCGAACGACACGAAGTATCCGCCACGCGGTTTCGACCACGAGCAGCCGCCGACATCAGCCAGCCCTTCCTCGAGCTTGCGTTGAACGAGCTCGAACTTTGGGCGCAGGATGACAGCGTGCTTCTTCATGTGCTCCGCGATGCCGTTGGCGTCGCGCAGGAACTTCACATGGCGTAGCTGGTTCAGCTTGTCGGCGCTGATCGAGCAGATGGTCAGATGCGATTTCAGGTCGGCGATGTTGTCGGGGCTTGCAGCCATTGCGGCGATGCCGGCACCTGGCAGCGTCACCTTGCTCGTCGAGCCGAACTTGACATAGCGGTTGGGGTTACCGGCTTCGCGGCAGGCGACACCGATGTCGAGCAGCTGGTCTTGGTCGGCAACGTCATCGAACAGGTGATGCACCGTGTAGGCGTTGTCCCAGATGATGCGGAAGTCGTCGGCTGCACAAGGCATGGCTGCCAGCCTGCGGACGACCTCATCGGAATATGTCGTGCCGCTGGGGTTGGAATACTTGGGCACACACCAGATGCCCTTGACGCTGGCGTCTTCGGCGACGATGCGCTCGACCTCGTCCATGTCGGGGCCGTCGGCGCCCAGTGCGACGGGGATCATCTCGAAGCCGAAATGCTGGGTGATGGCGAAGTGCCTGTCGTAGCCGGGCACGAGGCAAATCCACTTGACGGCATCGTATTCGCGCCAAGGCTTGGATCCGAGCGAGCCGAACGACCAGAACCACGACACGGTATCGAACATCATGGTCAGCGACGAGTTGCCGCCGACGATGACGTTTTCGGGCTCGTCGTCGAGCATAGCAGCCATAAGCCGCCTTGCTTCGGGGAGCCCTTCCAACACGCCGTAGTTACGGCAGTCGGTGCCGTCTTCGGCAAAGCAGTCCTCGGCCGATGTCAGGACCGACAGCATCGGCATCGACAGGTCAAGCTGGTTGGCTCCGGGTTTGCCGCGCGCCATGTTAAGGGCGAGGCTCTTCGCCTTGGATTGCGCATATGCTTCTTCCAATTGCGCTTTGACCTCGGCAAGCTCGTCTTTGTTCAGGTCTGCGAACGCCATGATCTCTCCTTCCGAAGATGGCACAACCTTCGGGGTTGTTCCTCATTACTGCATGAAATAGATGGTTCCGTCTTCGCCGATTTCGGTTATGTAGTGCGTTTGGCCGTCTTCGTCAACGAAGTACATATTGCCATTTTCATCGGTTTCGATGCCCGACTGCTCCAAGATATACGCCTGAAGGTCGGGCCATTCGGGCAACGACGTCGCGTCGTAGTTCGAGTACTGGCATGTCTGGTTCATGTGGTAAATGGGTTCGCTGTCCAAGCTGCTGATGGTGCGCACTGTTTTGAAATGCCCATCTGTGCCGATGGTGTAGCTGATGACCATCGTCGCAATGGTGCTGTTCTCGGGCAGGTCCGACTCGCCAATTTGCTCTTGCGAATCGGCTAGCTTGGCCGGGTCGGCAGTAATCGTGACCGTCGTCTCGCCATCGGATTCAGATATCTCGAAGCTTGCCGCCACGTCCAGCATGGCTTCTATTTCCTCTCGCGAGATGGCGCTTGTGACCGATTGCGAATACGAATAGAGGGCCTCGTCATCCATCTCCTCGACATACAGCTGGTCGCCCTCTTTGGCGATGAGCCTTTCCGAGTTGACGAACAACTCGTATTCGGTGCGGCCGAGTTCCACGGTCGACGTTGCCCTATAGCTCATGTGCATTGCGGGTTTGTCGCCTGATTGATCGAGCTCGCCCGTGGTGGCCGTATCGGCGGATTGCGTTTGCATGACGCCTTCATCATCGGGAATCGTGGTGCTTGTCGAGGTCGTGATCTTAAACGTTACAGTGGAAAAAGGCTGGTTTGCAGCTTGGTTCAAGATGGCTTCGACGTCTTCGCGCGAACCCCCTTGTCCTTCAGCGCCCGACGCGCCTCCCGAAGCAGCGGTGCTTGCTTGTCCGGTGTTTCCGCATGCAACGAGCGCGAATGCCAGCAAACCAGAGGCAAAGGCGAGAAGCGTTGCTTTCAGGATGGCTTTCATGCAGCTGCTTTCTTGGTCGGGACTTGCATTAAATAGTACCTCAAATGTCGCAATGCCACTGTTCGCCGTCTGCAAAACGCAAGACGGCTACTATAATCGGTACATGCCAGCGGGGTGGGGAAGCTGCCTGCAACTGTTGGCGATGATCGTGCTCGTTACCGTTTGAAAGGCAGTGCCATGACGCCAGTGTTGCTTGTTGCGGCCTTGCTCCCAGCAGCCATTCTGCTCGTGTACGTTTACCATAAGGACACGGTCGAAAAAGAACCTGTGCGCCTTATCGTGCGCGTGTTCCTGTTTGGCGTCATAGCCGGTCCCGTTGCAGCCATCATCGAAACAATCCTCATGGGCGTGTTCGAAAGCGTGCTGCCCACAGGCTTGGTGCTATTGATACTCGATTACTTCGTGGGCGTCGCCGCGGTGGAAGAAGCGTTGAAGTACCTTGCTCTGGCAACGGTGAAGAACAACCCGGCATTCAATTACGTCTTCGACGGCATCGTGTACGCCGTGGCTGCAGCTCTTGGATTCGCCGCGTTGGAAAACGTGCTGTACGTGTTCGACGGCGGTTTGGGTGTGGCGGTTCAGCGCGCCATTTTCTCGGTGCCCGGCCACTGCGCCGACGGCGTGGTCATGGGATGCTTCTTCGGCTTGGCCAAACAGCGCGAAGCGCGCGGCAACAAAGCCGGGGCAAGGTCCTATTACCTGTTGGCATTCCTGTTGCCGGTTATCGAGCATGGCTTCTACGATTGCGCGCTATCGACTGAAAGCGATCTTTGGGTAATGCTCGCGCTCGCCGTGGAACTGGCGTTCATCATATTCGCCATGATCCTGGTGCACCGCGTTTCCAAGGCCGATACGCCGATTGGGGCAACGCAACCGGCAGCTCCTGTCCAGTTCCAGGCTCCTGCTGACCAGCCGTACGCGCAGGCCTCCGATGCCTGGGCGTGCGTGAAGTGCGGTACTGTCAACTACGGCAATTTCTGCGGCAACTGCGGTTCTCCGCGACCTTAATAATCAAGTGGGGACGCTCGGAGGACCCCTGTTAACGACTTGCGGGCTGCGACGAGCGTAAGCGCGGCGGGAGCGAGGACTGTTTGAGCCCGCACAGCGGGCGAGTTCTGGACCGAGCGCCCGGAAAATGAGCCAGTGGCTCATTTTCAGCGAGGTCGGGAAAGCTTTAGCTTTCCCCCGGACAATTCCTGAGCTGCCGCGCTGGAACGAGGAGCGGTCAGCCCGCCGGAGTTAACAGGGATCCTCCGAGCGTCCCTGTGCTACGCCCGTTTTATTAGATGTAGTTCAGGGGATTGACGGCAACGCCATCGACTTCCACCTGGAAATGCAAGTGCGCACCGAACGAGTTACCGGTATTGCCCACCAATCCGATGTTCTGGCCGCGTTCGACGTATTGGCCAGGCGACACGAACACGGCTGATGAGTGCATGTATTTCGTGACGATGCCGTTGCCGTGCGAGATGACGACCCAGTTGCCCGCGCCGCCGTTCCAGCCGCCGTCGTAGGTGGCGTACATGACCGTGCCGCTATCGGCGGCGTAATAGGGCGTGCCTTCGCTTGCGGCAAGATCGAGGCCTTGGTGGAACGAGGCATCGAAATCGCGGTATCCGAAGCCGCTTGAGATGGACGCGCCGGGGCAGGGATGGCTGAAGTATCCGCTACCGCTTATCACGCTTGCGCCAGCTGTGCCACTCGCGATCATCTCCTCGCGTTGTTCGGCGGCAATTGCAGCCTGGCGGGCGGCTTCGGCGGCGAGTTCCTCCTGCACTGCCAGTTCGGCTGCCTCGGCGTCGAGTTTTGCGGCTTCTTCGGCCAATGCGGCTTTCGTGGCTTCTATTTGCTGCAGCTTCTCGTCGGCAGATGCTATCTCGGCTTCGGCTCGCTTGCCTTGTTCTTCGTATGTCGCCTTGGCTTTCTCGAGTTTTTCTCGCGCTTGCTTCGTCTCGACGATCAGCTCGCCGCCGCGCTGCGAAACGGAGTTCATGAGATCCCAATATGTGAGGAACTCGTCAAACGATGCTGCCTGCAGGATGACGTCGAGGAACGAACTGCCGCCGTTTTGCTTGTACATGCTGACGGCGAATTCCGACATCCCTTCTTGCAGTGTTTCGAGGCGCTGCGTCTCTTCTTCGATTTGGGCTGCCGCTTCATCGCGAAGGGCAATGGCCTCGTCATAGGCGGCTTGCGCGTTGTCGTATCTTTCTATGGCCTCGTTCAGGCTTGTTTGCAGCGAGTCGATTTGCGCGTACACGGCGTCGGCTTCGGCCTGCTTTTCGGCCGCAGTCACCGCGTGGGCGGCATTCGGTGCAATTGCGCAAGCGCATATGAAGGCACTAGCCATGCATGCCATGAGCATGACCAGGGTTCGTTGCGTTGCCTTGATGGGGAAGGCCGCCGTCATAAATCCTCGTTTGTGCGTCGTTTGGGTGCGTGTGCACCGCTCGTTTATCGGCAAAGCCGTAGCGAAATAGCTAGGGACATCCTAACAGTAAAGCATGCTAAACCCGTGAATTCCACAGATACGCATAAACATTCTATGAGGGAAATCGAAAAGCCTTTCACCAGCGAAAACGTAGGATTGGTGAAGACACGCCCGGGGGCGTGTCTGCTGTTGACAGCCACGGATGGGTAGCGTATTATTCTTCTGCTCACATGCGCGGAAGCGCGTGCTGAGCAGGCAGCTTGAAAAGTTCACATGATATTTCAGCGACCAGAAATGGGCGTGTGCCCGAGTGGTTAAAGGGGACGGGCTGTAAACCCGTTGGCTCTGCCTACCTAGGTTCGAATCCTAGCGCGCCCACCATTTCTTGCCCGTGTAGCTCAGTCGGTAGAGCACATCGTTGGTAACGATGAGGTCACCGGTTCAAGTCCGGTCGCGGGCTCCACGAGTACCTTCCCTCACCAGGGTTTTTATTTGGCGGCGTAGCTCAGTTGGTCAGAGCACACGGTTCATACCCGTGGCGTCACTGGTTCAAATCCAGTCGCCGCTACCAGCATTCTCTTTGTTCGGTTGGTTTTGCCAACCGGGCTCATCGGCATCCTCTCGGGGATGCCACTTTATATATAGTGGTAATAAATCGCGTACGCGATAAAACACGAGGAAGGGTGATTTTCCATGTCCAAGGAAAAGTTTGATCGCTCCAAGCCGCATGTTAACATCGGTACCATTGGTCACGTCGACCATGGCAAAACCACGCTGACCGCGGCCATCTCCAAGGTGCTCTCCGAGAACGATGGTTCTCACGGCACCGCCCATGCCGACTTCACCGCCTTCGAAGACATCGACAAGGCTCCCGAAGAGCGCGAACGCGGCATCACGATTTCGATTGCTCACATCGAGTACGAAACCGACAAGCGTCACTACGCTCATGTTGACTGCCCC
>JAFWJU010000052.1 GCA_017511465.1 Eggerthellaceae bacterium
CCTCGGCAACCGGCGTCGCCTTCACGCGTAACGCCGCCGACGGCACCAAGGAATACTACGGCGACTATCTGGTCAACGCACAGGGCGAAGACGTCGTCGCAGGCATCCGCAACACGTCGCCGATTTCCGAGCTCAAGACCGTCCCCGGTCTCGAGGAAGCCGGCCAGGAACTCGAGGACATCTTCGTGCTGCTGGAGAACCACTTCCGCGACATGATGGACATCGAGTTCACCATCGAGCAGGGCACCCTGTTCATGCTGCAGACCCGCGTCGGCAAGCGCACCGCCGCCGCCGCGCTGAAGATCGCCATCGACATGGAGAAGGAGGGCCTCATCTCGAAGGAGGAGGCTGTCTGCCGTGTCCAGCCCGAGCAGCTCGACCAGCTGCTGCACCCGCAGTTCGACAAGAACGCCAAGTACGACGTCATCGCACGCGGCCTCAACGCATCACCCGGTGCCGCCGTCGGCGCTGCTGTGTTCTCCGCCGAAGCTGCCGTCGCCGCTGCCGAACAAGGCAAGAAGACGGTGCTCGTACGTTGGGAGACCACGCCTGACGACCTCGCCGGCATGATCGCCGCCGAGGGTATCCTCACTTCGCATGGCGGCAAGACGTCGCACGCGGCTGTCATCGCCCGCGGCATGGGCGCCCCGTGCGTCTGCGGCGTCGAGGCCCTGAAGATCGACGCTGCTGCCAAGCAGGCTGCCGTCGCGGGCACCGACATCGTCATCAAGGAAGGCGATATGATCTCCCTCGACGGTACCACGGGCATCGTGGTGCTGGGCGCTGTCGACCTGGTCCAGCCCGAGCTGACCGGCGACCTCGACACCATCCTCGAGTGGGCCGACGAGTTCCGCACCCTGGGTGTCCGCGCCAACGCCGATAACCCGGCTGACGCGCAGCTGTCCCGCGACTTCGGCGCACAGGGCATCGGCCTGTGCCGCACCGAGCACATGTTCTTGGGCGACCGCAAGCAAATCGTCGCTGACATGATCCTCGCCGAAAAGGGCAGCGACGAGTACATGGCCGCTCTCGACAAGCTGTACGAGGCCCAGAAGGGCGACTACTACGAGATGCTGAAGGCCATGGACGGCCTGCCCGTCATCATCCGCCTGCTCGACCCGCCGCTGCACGAGTTCCTGCCCTCCGCGCAAGAACTGGCCATCAAGGTGGCCGTCGATGCCGTCAAGGGCGAGCATGACCCCGTTGCGAAGAGGCTCCTCGCTGCTGCCGAGAACATGGCCGAGATGAACCCGATGCTCGGTCTGCGCGGCTGCCGTCTGGGCATCGTGATGCCGGGCCTCACGCAGATGCAGGTGCGCGCCATCGCCACTGCCACTGCCGAGTTGCTGAAGGAAGGCTTCGACCCGAAGCCCGAGGTCATGATTCCGCTCGTCTCCATGGAAAACGAGCTCATCTACGCTCGTGGCGAGGCCGAGAAGGCCATCAAGGAAGTCGAGGAGCGCGACGGCGTCGATTTGTCCTTCATCGAAATCGGCACCATGATCGAGCTGCCGCGTGCGGCTGTCACGGCTGACGAGATCGCCGAGAAGGCCGACTTCTTCTCGTTCGGCACCAACGACCTCACGCAGACGACGTTCGGCTTCAGCCGCGACGACGTCGAGGGCAAGTTCTTCAAGGATTACGAGGAACTGGGCATCATGAAGGTCAACCCGTTCGCCACCGTCGACGATGGTGTCGTGAAGTTGATCGACATCGCCGTCAAGGGCGGCCGTGCCACCAACCCGAATCTGGTCACGGGCGTGTGCGGCGAGCACGGCGGCGATCCGGACTCCATCCACAAGTTCCAGAAGGTCGGCCTGACCTACGTGTCCTGCTCGCCTTACCGCGTGCCGGTCGCCCGTCTGGCTGCCGCCCATGCAGCGCTCGACAAACAGGAAAGCGACAAGTAAACCCGCTTTCAACAGCGCATTGGAAGGGCCCGCATATGCGGGCCCTTCTTTTGTTTCGAACGGGAATGCAAAGACGCATCCGATCGCCCTATCAGCGACTCGCGGGCTGCGAGGAAGTGAAGGCGGAGCGGGAGCGAGGACTGTTTGAGCCTGCGAAGCAGGCGAGTTCCACAGCTGCTCCGCCTGAACGACGAGCGGTTAGCGCGCGCTGGAGCTGAGAGGGCGGTCGGATATGTCTCGTTATTACACGCTTCGAACGATGGTGCCGCCGCAGACGACGGAGTCTCCGTCGTAGATGACGGCGGCTTGCCCGGGGGCGCAAGCGCGCTGCGGGGTTTCAAGCGTGATGCGCACTTCCGATTCGCCCGTTTGCTCAACTGTCGCGGGGCGCGCGGTTTGGCGGTAGTGCGTTTTGACGGCGAAGCGATCGGGGTGGGGAAGCGATGCGCGTGCGATGAAGTTCACATCGTTGACCTCGACGCAGGTGCACAGCGTATTGGCGTCGGTGTCGACGACAAGCTCGTTTCGCACGGGGTATTTGGCGTAGACGTACAGCGGCTCGGGCGCGGCGACGCCGATGCCCTTGCGCTGGCCGATGGTGTAATGGATGAGCCCCGTGTGCTCGCCGAGCATTTTGCCGTCCCTGTTCACGATGGGACCGGGCTCGAATGTGGCGCCTGTTCGCTTGGCGATGAAGTTCGCGTAATCGCCATCGGGCACGAAGCAGATGTCCTGGCTTTCCGCTTTGTGGGCATTGATGAACCCGTGGGTTTCGGCAAGTTCCCTGACTTGCGGCTTCGTAAGCTCTCCGAGTGGGAACAGCATGTGCGCGAGCGTGTCTTGGTCGAGGTGGAACAGCACGTAGCTCTGGTCCTTGCCGGCATCGAGGCCGCGTTTCAGCTCGAAACGCCCCGTTTCCTCGTTGAAGCACCTCCGTGCGTAATGGCCCGTCGCCATGAAATCGAATGCGAGCTCGCGGCGGCGCTGTTGGAGAGCCGCGAACTTGACGAAGCGGTTGCAGTCGATGCACGGATTGGGCGTCGCGCACGACAGGTAGCCGTTGCAAAACCGGTCGATTACGTCTTCGTTGAAGGTCCGCGTGAAGTTGTACACGAAATGGGGGATGCCAAGCTCGAGGCACACCTGCCGGGCGTCCTCGGCATCTTTCAGCGAGCAACACGATTTCTCGTCGACGATGCACGCGTCTTCGTTGTCGAACAGCTTAAGCGTCACGCCTTCGACGTCGAAGCCCGCATCGCGCAGCAAGAGCGCCGACACCGAACTGTCGACGCCTCCGCTCATGGCCATGAGAACCCGATTGTTACCCGTTGTGTCAGTCATGCGCCTATCTTAACGCAAACGACAAGGCGCATGATGCCCTTGCCGTTCGTGCCTGTGCGATAGGCCGACCTGCCGGGGTCGAGAGAGGGTGAAAGGAAACCCCGGCAGTCGGCTCGCCGTGTATGCCTAGTAATTGAACAACGCCGTGGACAGGTAGCGCTCGCCCGTGTCGGGCAGAATGGCCACGATGAGCTTGCCCTCGTTTTCGGGGCGCTCGGCCAGCTTGCGGGCAGCTGCCGTGGCAGCGCCAGCCGAGATGCCCACGAGCAAGCCGTCTTTGGCGGCGAGCTCGCGGCCCGCTTCGAATGCCTCTTCGTCTTCGATCGTGATGACCTCGTCGTAGATGGACGTGTCGAGCGTGTCGGGGACGAAACCCGCGCCGATGCCCTGAATCTTATGGCTTCCGGGTGTTCCCGCGGTGAGGACAGGAGAGCCTGCGGGTTCGACCGCAATGACTTTCACGTCGGGGTTCTGGGCCTTCAGGTAGCGGCCCGTGCCGGTGAGCGTGCCACCCGTGCCGACGCCCGCGACGAGGAAATCGATCTTGCCCTCGGTGTCGCGCCAGATTTCCGGACCGGTGGTCGCCTCGTGGATGGCGGGGTTTGCGGGGTTCGTGAACTGGCTGGGAATGAACGAGTTCTCGATTTCTTCAGCGAGTTCCTGCGCTTTGGCAATGGCGCCCTTCATGCCCTTGGAGCCTTCGGTCAACACGATTTCGGCGCCATACGCCTTGGCGAGGTTGCGGCGCTCGATCGACATGGTCTCGGGCATTGTCAAGATCAGGCGCAACCCGCGGGCGGCGGCGATGGCAGCCAAGCCGATGCCCGTGTTCCCCGACGTCGGCTCGATGAGGGTCGTCTCTGCGTCAAGGAGGCCCTGCGCCTCGGCTTCGTCGAGCATGGCCTTGGCGATGCGGTCTTTGACCGAGCCGGCGGGGTTGAAGAACTCGACCTTGCCGGCAATGGTGGCTTTGAGGCCGTGGTTTTGCTCGTAATGCGTCAGCTCGACGAGCGGGGTGTTTCCGATGAGCTCGATAGCGCTTTTATGGATGGACATGCTTCAACTTCCTTTCGTAGCGACATGTTTCAAATAAAACCTAGAGGATAACTAGGAATAAGTCAACAGTAAATCCTTAAAGAGCATTGTACGATTCTGGGATAATGTGTATGGGTAAAAACGCCAGCTCCGAAAACAGTCGGTGACGCGAATGCCGCAGGCGAGGCTTTGCCGGGGAAGAACGGATCACATGGAATTGCATTTGGAAAACGTGCCGCGTTCGGTCGAGTTGACGCGCTCGTCGGGAGTGACGGCGTTTCGCTATATCGACCAACGGCTGCTTCCCGACGATTTGAACGTGGTCGAAACGTCTGAATGGCATGACGTTGTCGACGCTATCAAAGTTCTCGCGGTGCGCGGCGCACCTGCAATCGGATTGGCCGGAGCCGCTGCGTTGGCGTTGTGGGCGGCGCAAGCGGATCGTTTCGATGATGTGGAAGTCGTCGCTTCGGAAATAGCGACGGCGCGTCCGACCGCCGTCAACTTGCAATGGGCCGTGGACCGCGCCTTGTCCGAAATCGAGGGTGTGCCCGAATCGGAAATTGCGGCAACGCTGTTCGACCTCGTCAAGCGCATGGAAGCAGAAGACGAGGCCGCCAATCGCGCCATCGGGGCAAACGGCGCCGCATTGTTGGGCCCGGGAACGCGCGTGCTGACGCACTGCAATGCCGGAAGCTTGGCCACGGGTTACTACGGCACGGCGCTTGGCATCGTGTACAGCGCCGCCGAACAGGGGAACATCGAGCGCGTATATGCCGACGAGACGCGTCCCGTGGGACAGGGCGCCCGCCTGACGGTGTGGGAGCTTTCGCGCGCGGGCGTGCCGGTCACCCTCATATGCGACGACATGGCGGCAAGCCTCATGGCGAAGGGCAAGGTGGACGCGGTCATCGTTGGCGCCGACCGCATCGCCCGCAACGGCGATGCCGCGAACAAGATTGGCACCTACGGCGTCGCCATACTGGCGCGCGAGCATGGAATCCCGTTCTACGTGGCCGCTCCGTTCTCGACGGTCGACGCCGCGCTTGCCGACGGCTCGGGCATCGTCATCGAGCAGCGTGACGCGTGCGAGGTCCTGCCGCTCCCAATCGAGGGCGTCGATGTGTGGAACCCCGCTTTCGACGTGACCCCGGCGCGCCTCATTACCAAGATTGTTACGGAAAAAGGCGCTTTCTCGCCTGAGGAGCTCGCGTCGCAGCTATAATCGCGTCTTGTGTTCACGCTCGACAACATACAAGCGGCATTCAAAGCCGCGCTTCCCATTGTGCTGGGCTACATCGCCATCGGCATTCCGTGCGGTATCCTGTCCGCTTCCATCGGAATGAACGCCTTGCAGGTGTTCATGATGTGCGCCCTGTTCTACTCGGGTGCCGGCCAGTTCATGATTCCGAACATGTGGATTGCGGGCGCTCCCATGGCGTCGATCATCTTAAGCGTGTCGTTTGTCAACACCCGCCAGATGCTGTATTCCGCCGCGTTTGCGCCTTGGTGCGAAGGCGTGTCGAAGAAGCTGGCGTTCTGGTTCGCCGCGACGGTCACCGACGAGAGCTTCGGCGTCAATACGCAACAGTTCGAACAGGGCGGTTGGACGGTGCAGCGCGCCACGTTCGTCAATTTGTTCTCGCAATCGTCATGGACCATCTCGTGCGTCGTCGGCGTCCTCATCGGCAACGCCATCGGCATACCGCTCGCCATTGCCGCCTTCGCGATGACGTCGATTTTCATCTGCCTGCTGGTCACGCAGGAAATCACGGCGAACAACATCGTGGCAGCCGTGTGCGCCATCGTGGGCGTGTTCGCGTGCAAGTGCATCGGGCTCACGGGCCCCGCCATCTTCCTGGGAGCGCTGTTCGGCGTGGCATGCGCCATCGTCTTCTCGCGCGTGAGGGCCAGGGGGTGAGCATGGAGCCGATTACCTGGACAGGATTCTGGATCGTGTTCGTCACGTGCGCGCTGACGATGCTCGCGTGCCGCGTGCTGCCATTGTTCTTGCTAAAGGGCCGCGAGCTCCCCGAGCGCGTGAGCGAGGCCCTCGGCTTCATCCCGCCGGCGGCATTTGCGGCGCTTGTCGCCAACGACCTGCTCACGCCCGGCATGTTCGCTGCGGGTTTCTGGCCGGCAGGCGCACCGCTTATCGCTGCGCTCATCGTGGTCGTGGTGGCTCGCTTGTCGAAGTCGTTGTTGCTCAGCGCCATCGCCGGCGTGGCCGCCTATGCGCTGCTCGTGATGATTTAGGGTTGTGGCGGTTCATCGGCGTTTCCGTTTGCCGTGAAGCTTTTTTGTACTGGACAATTGTCCTTGCAACGGTGTTGAGGTGGCGATATACTAGCGAATCGCGTCTAGAGACAAATAACCGTTCAAACGGTTTGGCATGAGGGTATAGAAGGAAGTCACAATGGATATCATTCGCGCTATCGAAGAGCAGCAGAAGAAGCAGGACATCCCTGAGTTCAACGTTGGCGACAACGTCAAGGTCCACTACCGCATCGTCGAGGGCAACCGCGAGCGCATCCAGGTGTTCCAGGGCGACGTCATCCGCCGCCATGGCCACTCCAGCCGCGAGACCTTCACCGTCCGCAAGGTCAGCTTCTCGGTTGGCGTCGAGCGTACGTTCCCGGTTCATTCGCCCAAGATCGACAAGATCGAGGTCGTCCGCCGTGGCGATGTCCGTCGCGCCAAGCTCTACTACCTCCGCGACAAGGTCGGCAAAGCCGCCAAGATCAAGGAGAAGTCGTTCCGCTAAGGTTCAACGAGTTCGCAGAAGGCCCGCCGCGTGCGGGCCTTTTTCATGTTTGTCGTGCGATAATCGGGGCAAGGGAAAACTGCGGATGGAACGCCATGGCGATGACGGTGCCGGAGATTCGCAAGAAGCTGCGCGAAGCCGACGAAAAAGAGCTCGCGGCGCTCGAGCGCTCGCTCGCGGCTGATACGAGGAAGGGCGTTGCGGCGGCCTTGCAGGTGGCGCGTCGCCGCGTCGACGCCGAGAAAGCCGAACGCGAGCGGCTTGCCGCGTTGTACGCGTACGAACGCAGCCTGCTCGGGGAAGGACAGGGTGTCATCGTCGGCCTCGACGAAGTTGGCCGCGGTCCTGTGGCGGGTCCACTTGCCGTGGGAGCCGTCGTGTTGCCAGACGAGCCCATCATCCAGGGACTGAACGATTCCAAGCAATTGAGCCCCGAACAGCGCGAGGCGATTGCCACCGAAATCACGAGTTCGGCCATTGCATGGGCTGTCGAGTTAGTCGAGCCGAGCTTCATCGACGCTAACGGCATGTCGGCGGCTCTCAAGAAGGGCTTTTCCGGTGCGCTCGCCCAAATCGAGGATGCAGGGGTGCACGCGGACCTCGTCCTCGTGGACGGCAACCCGTTATACATGGACCCACGTGAGAAGAACGTCGTCAAGGGCGATGCCAAATGCGCCTCGATCGCAGCCGCCTCGATCGTGGCCAAGGTAATCCGCGATGCGCTCATGTGCGATTTGGGCCGCATGTATCCGGGCTACGATTTCGAGGGGAACAAGGGCTATGGTTCTCCACAGCACATCGAGGCCATCAAGAAGCTCGGGTTGTCGCCTGTTCACCGTCGTAGTTTCTGCAGGTCGTTCATGCAAGAGAGCCTGTTCTAGAACCGAAGGGCCCATTACAGCGGCCCAGCCGTGGGCATTTTCGTTCCCAACATCGCCGAAAAGCGTTTGGGCAGGGTGCGCCTGTATCCATCCTCGTGGCTTTCGCGGGACGTCGCGGTGTTCTTCTGTTGACGAGAGGAGACTTCGCCGCGTGCGAGGTCGGGTCTCCCTGACAGGCGAGCCGCCTATCATCGTCTTCCATTCACCGGGAAAAGGAGGCGGTGCATGGGCAAGAAGAAAAGCGATGCGAAGCGGTTTCACAACAAGGATCTCGGGAGGCGGGGCGAAAGCGCCGCTGCGCGCTATCTCGAGATGCGCGGGTACGAGGTGATCGACCGCAACTGGACGTGCCCGGCGGGCGAGGCGGACATCGTCGCGCTCGATGGTTGCACGCTCGTATTCGTGGAAGTGAAGACGCGTTCGAGCTTCGAGAAGGGCTTTCCATCCGAAGCGGTCACGCCCGAGAAAAGGGCACGCTACGAGAAGATAGCCTGCTGGTACTTGCGCGATAGCGATTACGTCGACATTCCCGTGCGGTTCGACATAATCGCGCTTGTCGTCGTCGCATCGGACCGCGCCATCGTGCGCCATTACCGCGACGCATTCAACTGCGCATGGTGAACAGGTACGGTCAATGCCGCGTGAACAGCGCGGTGCTGCATGGGGTCGAGGCGATTCCCGTCGACGTCGAGGTTGCCGTCACGACGGGCATGCCCGCGTTCAACGTGGTGGGAATGGTCGATGCGGCGGTACAGGAATCGCGCGAGCGCGTCAAGACGGCCATCAAGGCATCGGGGTTCTCGATGCCGGGCGAGCGTGTGCTCGTGAGCCTTGCCCCATCGTCGATTAGGAAATCGGGTTCGGGGTTCGACTTGCCCATAGCCGTTGGCATACTCGTCGCAACGGGCCAAGTCGATCCCGAGCTAGCTCACGAGAACCTGTTTGCGGGAGAGCTGTCTCTTGAAGGGGCTGTGCGCCCCGTCAACGGGCTTTTAGCCTATGCGCTCTGCGCTCGCGACTACGGGCTCGCACTGGTCTGCTCGTCTGAGGCCGATGGCTTAGTCGCAATCGAGGGGCTGCGTCAGCGGGGGCTGCGGGCGATTGGCGATTTGCGGAACGGCACGTTTTGCGATTTCGGGGGAAGGTACGCGTCGGCTTGCGAAGTCGATCGAGATTACGGGGACGTGGCGGGGAACGACATGGCGAAACGGGCGCTGCAGATCGCTGCTGCCGGGAGGCATGGCTTGCTGATGATGGGCCCGCCTGGTTCGGGCAAGACGATGCTCGCATCGCGGCTCCCGTCGATCATGCCGCCTTTGAGCGAGGACGAGAAGCTGGAGGCCGCGCTCATCCACTCGGTTGCCGGGGAGGCTATCGGGCGCATCCTCGGCGGGCAGCGCCCCTATCGCGCGCCGCATCATTCCGCATCTGCAGCCGGGCTCATCGGCGGCGGGTCTCCTGTGCGTCCGGGCGAGATCTCGCTGGCGCACAGGGGCGTGCTCTTTCTCGACGAGCTTCCCGAATTCAAGCCTTCCGTCCTGCAGCAAATGCGCCAGCCCATCGAGTCGGGGCGGGTTTGCATCACGCGCGCCGAAGGCAACGTCGTGTTCCCCTCGGAGTTCATGTTGATAGCAGCCGCCAATCCGTGCAGATGCGGGTTTTACGGCGATGACGATAGGGAATGCACATGCACCGTGAAACAGGTGCGCGATTACCAAAACAGGATCGGCGGGCCCCTCATGGACAGGATCGACATGCACATCGACGTCCGCCGCGTGCCCCCGTCGAAAGTGATGTCGTCTTCAGGAGGCATTTCGTCTGCGGAATTGCGGGTGGGCGTGCTCAAGGGACGCGAGTACGCGTCATGGCGCACAGAGCACGACAACGCCGTGCGCACGACCAAGGAACTCGTGGCGTCATGTCGCCTTTCGGATGACGATGCGCGGTTCTTCGAGGGCGTGGCTTCTGCCAACAGCATGAGCGGCAGGTCCATAGTGCGCACGCTGTCCGTGGCGCGCACGATAGCCGATATGGAGCAGCGACGGAATGTCGAGAGGGCGGATTTGTGTGAGGCCCTTGGCTTTCGATTGCGGGACGGAGTGGGATCATGAGCGAAAACCACGTGCTTCAAGGCGCGTACCATGTGCTGGAACGCACAAGCGAGGCGTTTCCCGAACCGCTGCGCAACATCGCCAACCCACCTGAGAAGCTTTATGTGGTGGGCTATCCGGAAGCGCTTGTGCCGGGATTGGCGGTCATCGGGGCGCGGAAGGCCACCCCTTACGGACGCTCATGCGCCAGAAGGTTTGCCAGAATCGCAGCGGAAAAGGGCGTCGTCGTGATCTCGGGCGGGGCTCGCGGTTGCGATTCCGAAGCGCACAGGGCGGCTTTGGATGCACAGGGCCGCACGGTCGTGTTCCTCGGCGGTGGATGCGATTGCATATACCCAGCCGAGCATGAAAGGCTGTTCCAGCGGGTTGTGGACAACGGCGGCGCCGTTGCAAGCGAGCATCCTTGGGGATTCGCGCCGCTGCCGTACACCTTCCGCGCCCGCAACCGCCTCATCGCGGGCCTTGCCGATGCTGTGCTCATCGTCGAGGCGGGATTGCCCTCGGGCACGTTCTCCACTGCCGACGAGGCGCTCGAGGCGGGGAAGGAAGTGCTCGTCGTGCCCGGCGCCATCACGTCGGAGAGCTCGCGCGGATCGAACAGGCTGCTCTTCCAGGGCGCGACGCCCATCGTCGATGACGACAGTTTCGAGGACGCCGTGCTGCGCGCATGCGGCATGTTGAAACGCCCCAGCGCCGGGTTTGCCATGCCGCATTCAGACAACCCGATTGTCTGCGCAGTGCTTGCTGCTCCCATGGACAACGACAGCTTGCTCGAACTCGCCATCGCCGAATACGGCGCCGCCTCGGCGCGCACAAAGCTCATGGAATCGCTCGCCGAGGCTGAAGCCTCCCATATCATCGCCCGCCAGCCTGATGGCAAATGGGGTCCCGTCATGCCGACTGGGTAGCGCGTAAAAGAGAACGGTTTGCCGTTCATCGTCAGTGCCTGATACACTTTCAGGCATGCAGAAACCTATCGTCATAGCAGGGGCGGGCCTTGCCGGAAGCGAAGCGGCCTTGCAGTTGGCTGCGCGCGGATTACGCGTGCGGTTGGTCGAGATGCGCCCCGTGCGCGAAACCGATGTGCACAAGACGGCATATTGCGCCGAGCTCGTATGCTCGAATTCGCTGAAGAGCACGAATCCCGCGAGCGCGGCGGGCATGATGAAAGCAGAACTCGACGCCTTGGGGTCGAGGTTGTATGCGCGCGCGGTCGAGAACGCGGTCCCTGCCGGCGGTGCGTTGGCGGTCGATCGCGATGCGTTCGCCAAATCAGTGACCGACATGATCGAGGACGACCCGCTCATTAGCCTTGAGCGCCGCGAAGCCGTCAGCATCGGGGATCTGGCGGAAGACGCTGCGGCCGTCATACTGGCGACGGGCCCGCTGACAAGCGATGCCCTTGCTGAATCGCTTGCCCATCTCGTGGGGGACTACCTGGCGTTTTACGATGCAGCCGCGCCCATTGTCATGGCCGACTCGCTGAACATGGACATCCTGTTCCGCCAAAGCCGTTACGAGGATGCCGAAAGCCCGGCTGGCGAGCTGCAGGGCGATTACCTGAACGCGCCGTTCGACAAAGAAGAGTACGAGCGTTTCATCGACGAGCTTCTGGCGGCCGAACGCGTCATCGCGCGCGACTTCGAATCGAAGGATTTGTTCCAAGCATGCCAGCCCATCGAGGAGATAGCCCGTTCGGGAAGGGATGCGCCGCGTTTCGGCCCGCTGAAACCCGTGGGGCTCACCGACCCGCGCACGGGCAGGCGCCCTTGGGCTGCGCTGCAGCTGCGCGCTGAAGACGCCCAGGGCTCGAGCTACAACCTGGTCGGTTTCCAGACCAACCTCAAGTTCGGCGAGCAGAAACGCGTTTTCAGCATGGTGCCGGGGCTCGAGAATGCCGAGTTCGCACGTTACGGCGTCATGCACCGCAACACGTTCATCGACGCACCCCGCCTGCTCGACGCGTCGCTTCGCCTGAAGGTGAATCCCGAATCCGATATCGACGTGCCCGTGTTCGTCGCGGGCCAGCTTGGGGGGACCGAAGGGTACTGCGAGGCGATCAGGTCGGGGCTGCACGCCGCGATTAACGTTGCGGCTTATTGCCGCGGCTTGCAAGCGCCCGCTTTACCGCGCGAGACCGCGTTCGGCGCTCTCATAGCCCATGCGACCGACGCCGCGACGAAGGATTACCAGCCCATGCACGTCAACTTCGGCGTCATGCCACCGCTCGAGAAGCCCGTGCGCAACAAGAAAGCCCGCTACGAGGCGTATGCGAAACGAGGCGCGGAAGCCCTCGCGGCGTACAAGCAGGCGCTGATCGACGTCGGCTTGCTGGAGGCGTAGCACATGGCACGCCAGGTGAAGACGAGGGCATCGAAACGGAAGCCGGCCGAGGCGCAACAACAGCGCGCCGAAGCGGTGAGCCAAAGTCGGATCGACGGTTTGGTCGACGGCTATCTCGAGTCGCTGCGCGTGGAGCACGGATATTCCGAGCATACGATACGGAACTACCAGGTCGACCTTCAGGCGTTTCTCATGTGGTGCGGCCGTCGCAACGTCGACCCCCTGAAAGCGACCCATCGCGAGCTGCGCGCGTACCTTGGAGAAATGGATGCGGCGCAATACGCGCGAACAACCGTGAACAGGCGCCTATCTTCCATGAGGGGTTTCTACCGTTGGATGAACCTCGTCGGGGCAACCGATTCGGATCCAGCAGAGGCGCTTTCGGGCCCGAAGCGCGGAAAGCACCTGCCGCATGTGCTGAAGCAGAGCGAGATGGAGCGGCTGTTGGCCGTTCACGGACCTGTTGGCCCAGATGGGAAGCCGCGCGAGCAGACGCCCGAGGACATGCGCGACCAGGCGCTGCTGGAATTCCTCTACGCATGCGGCGCGCGCATTTCCGAGGCTGCAGGGCTTAAGCTGCAGGACGTCGATTTCCAAACGCACCTCGTGAAGCTGTTCGGCAAGGGCCGCAAGGAGCGCATCGTGCCATTGCACGACCTGTGCGTCGATGCCATGCGCGCTTACGTGCGCGATGCCCGTCCGCTGTTGCTGAAAAAAGGGGAGCAGACCGACAGCTTCTTCGTGTCGAACAAGGGGAACCCCATGAGCGCCGATTCGATGCGCAAGCGGTTCAAGGCAACGGTGCGCGCTGCCGGTCTCGATGACCGATTGAGCCCACATGACATGCGCCATACCTTCGCC
Source organism: Eggerthellaceae bacterium (assembly GCA_017511465.1). Taxonomy (GTDB): domain Bacteria; phylum Actinomycetota; class Coriobacteriia; order Coriobacteriales; family Eggerthellaceae; genus UBA9715. Next base: position 13,247 of record JAFWJU010000052.1, read on the forward strand.
ACCGACCTGCTCGACGGCCAAGCCGATCTGCGCTCCGTGCAGGAGATGCTCGGGCATGCGAGCTTGTCGACCACCCAGGTGTACACCCACCTCTCGACAACACGCCTGAAAGACGCCCATCACCAGGCCCATCCACGCGCATAGTTTTGAGCAGATGCAGGTGGCTGAAAGCGTTCGAGGCACGCTGAAGCTAACCGCTCGTCGTTACGGCTCAACAGCTGCGGAACTCGCTCGCTCCGCTCGCTCAAACAGTCCTCGCTCCCGCTTCGCCTTCACTTCCTCGCAGCTTCAGAGAGCCTCTCACGCTCTCAGCCATCTGCATCAACTTCGACGTTGTCTCAATATGGCGAACAAATGTTTTTATTAAATGTATGAGCGCGCCTCTAGTAGAATGGTTCATCGCAGTATGAAAGCGGGGAGCGAATGGGCCAGAATTCCATCGTCATCAAGGGCGCACGACAGCACAACCTGAAGAACATCGATCTCGAAATCCCTCGCGACAAGCTCGTCGTTATCACGGGGTTGTCGGGTTCGGGCAAGTCGTCGCTCGCATTCGACACGATGTACGCAGAAGGGCAACGACGTTACGTCGAGAGCCTTTCGAGTTATGCCCGTATGTTCCTCGGTCAAATGAGCAAGCCCGACCTCGACAGCATCGACGGTTTGTCGCCCGCCGTTTCGATTGACCAGAAGACGACGAGCCGCAACCCGCGGTCGACCGTGGGCACGACAACCGAGATTTACGACTATTTGCGCCTGCTGTTCGCCCGCGTGGGCGTACCCCATTGCCCGGAATGCGGGCGCGTCATCAAGAAGCAGACGACCGACCAGGTCACCGACGAGATCATGAAACTCGGCGACGAGGCAACGCGCGCCATCATCATGGCACCAGTCGTCACGGGCCGGAAAGGCGAGTTCACCAAGCTGTTCGCCAATCTGGCAAAGGAGGGCTTCGCCCGCGTGCGCATCGATGGCGAAATCGTGCGCCTGACGGGCGAGGAAATCACCCTCAACAAGAACATCAAGCACTTCATCGACGTCGTGGTCGACCGCGTCGTCCTGAAGGAATCGGCCACTGCGCGCATCGCCGAATCGGTCGAGACGGCAACGGCGCTTGCGGATGGCCGCGTGCTCGTGCAGCTGCTCGACAAGGACGGCAAGGCTCCCCAGATGGAAACGCCCGTCTCGTCGGGCGCCAAGGGCGGTTTGCGCCCGGGCGAGCACGTGTTCTCGCTCGCGCTGGCATGCCCCGAGCACGGACACTCGCTCGACGAGCTGCAACCGCGCGATTTCTCGTTCAACGCCCCTTACGGCGCGTGCCCCGAGTGCCTCGGCATCGGCAGCAAGGACGAGGTCGACCCGCGGCTCATCGTGCCCGATACGACGCTCTCGCTCGAAGAGGGAGCCATCGCGCCGTTCAAGACCGGCAATTACTACCCGCAGGTCATGAAGGCGGTTTTAAAGCATGTGGGCGCTTCGGCCGACACGCCGTGGGAAGACCTTCCCAAGAAGGCGCAAGACGCCATCATGAATGGCTGCAAGGGCCGCGTGCGCGTCGACTACGTCACCGTTGATGGGCGCGAAACGTATTGGTACATCGAATGGCACGGGGTCATTTCAGCGGTTGAGGAAAAGTTGCGTGAAGCGGGAAGCGACCGACAGCGCGAGCGCATGGAAGCCTTCTTCTCGAACGTGCCGTGCAATGCGTGCGGCGGCAAGCGCCTTAAACCCGAGATACTTGCCGTCACGGTCGGCGGCAAGAACATCCACGAGGTGTGCGAGCTTTCGGCTGTCGAGTCGCTCGAGTTCTTCTCGGGCCTGAAGCTCGAAGGCGCCGACCTGCAAATCGCGGGTCCCATCGTGAAAGAAATCCTGGCGCGCTTGCAGTTCCTCGTAGACGTGGGGCTCGACTACCTAACTCTCGAACGCGCCACGGCTACGCTTTCGGGCGGCGAGGCGCAGCGCATCCGTTTGGCCACGCAAATAGGCGCTGGTCTCATGGGCGTGTTGTACATCCTGGACGAGCCTTCCATCGGCTTGCATCAGCGCGACAACGAACGCCTCATCGCCACGCTCAAGCACCTGCGCGACCTCGGCAACACGGTGGTCGTGGTCGAGCACGACGAAGACACCATCCGCTCGGCCGATTACGTCGTCGACATGGGTCCCGGAGCCGGCGAGAACGGCGGCTACGTCGTGGCAGCCGGAACGCCCGCGCAAATCGTCAAGGCCAAGAACTCCATCACGGCCGACTATCTCAGCGGCCGCCGAACCATTCCCGTTCCCGAGCAACGCCGCAATCCCGACAGGGGCAAGGTCGTGCTCATGGGCGCTTCGGAGAACAACCTGAAGCAGCTCGACGTCGAAATCGAAATCGGCACGCTGACGGTCGTCACGGGCGTTTCGGGCTCGGGGAAGTCCTCGCTTGTCACCGACACGTTGGCGCCCCTGCTTGCCAACAGGGTCAACCATGCCCGCCGCCGCGCAGGCGCGTTCCGCAAGATCACGGGCCTCGAGGCCATCGACAAGGCAATCAACATCGACCAGAGCCCCATCGGCCGTACGCCGCGCTCGAACCCGGCCACCTACATCGGGCTGTGGGACGACATCCGCGCACTGTTCGCCTCGACCCAAGAGTCAAAGGCGCGCGGTTACTCGCCCGGACGCTTCTCGTTCAATGTGAAGGGCGGCCGCTGCGAGGCATGCAAGGGCGATGGACAGATCAAGATCGAGATGCACTTCCTCCCCGACATCTACGTGCCATGCGAGGTGTGCGGCGGCGCCCGTTACAATCGCGAGACGCTGCAGGTCACGTACCGCGGCAAGAACATCGCGCAGGTGCTCGACATGACGGTCGACGAAGCGCTCGAGTTCTTCAAGAACATTCCCGGCATCAAGCGCAAGCTCGACACGTTGCACGATGTGGGGCTGGGCTACATCCGGCTCGGCCAGCCGGCCACGACGCTTTCAGGCGGCGAGGCGCAGCGCGTGAAACTGTCGAGCGAACTGCAGAAGCGCCAAACGGGTAAAACGTTCTACATCCTGGACGAACCGACCACGGGCTTGCATTTCGAGGACGTGCGCCAGCTGCTCGTCGTGTTGCAGCGCCTCGTCGACGCCGGCAACACGGTGCTCGTCATCGAGCACAACCTCGATGTGGTGAAATCGGCCGACCGCATCATCGACCTTGGCCCCGATGGCGGCGACCGCGGTGGCCAGATCGTCGCGACCGGTACGCCCGAAGAAGTCGCCAAGGTGCCCGAAAGCTACACGGGCCAGTTCCTCGCGAAGATACTGGAGTAATGTCTGGACGCTTGTTTGAAGCATTTCCGTGCAAGCATGAAGGCTCTGGCAAGACCGCGATTCTAAGATGACGATAGGTTGTATGCCAGGCACTGTACCCGACCGTGCGGTAAGATGGTCGCATGCAAAAACGCACGCGTGAAATAATCGCGCTCGTCCTCCTCATCGTGCTCGGCATTGGGGGGATCAGCGCCATGGCGTGGTACATGCTGGTCGGCCACAACTGGAACGCAGCGGCCACGAGCATCGACGACCGCATCGGCCGCATGGACGGTTACACGGTCATCCTATGCGAAGGAGCGGTCCCGTCGGCTTCTGATCAGCAGGAGATGTCCCTTTCGCAGCCCATGCTCGAAGAGGAGAACTTCGGCGTGGCCGACACCGAAGAGACGTCCACGCGTGAACCCATGACGCTCGAGGATGCCATTGGCAATTATCTCGACAAGGGCTCTCAAGTAGTCACGCTGCTCGGCGACGACCCCCCGTATTACAGCGACCCCATCATCATTCCTCGCAACGGAAGGCGCATCGCCGTGTTCTCGGTTGATGGACCGCGCCCCGACCTTGCGGCGAAGAACATGGTCAAGTCCCTTTCGAACAAGGACATCGATTTCGTGGTGTGCCTCATCGACGATTTGGTGGCGGTTGAAAGGGGCCTCGGGTCGGTCGACCTGGCGTTCTGCCTCGATTACGACGATGCGGGTTCAGAGGGGCGCTACATCGGCAACACGTACGTGGTCGGCTCGCCCTACGAAGGCCACGTGGCCGCAGTCATCATGGCGCCAAGCGGGTTCCTTTCCTCGAAGATGGTCGACGTGAGATAGGGTTGTCCGTGGAAACCCAGGAAGAGAAGATCGCCCGCATAAAACGCGAGCTTTCGAGCGTCCCGACGCTTCCTGGCGTGTATCTGTGGAAAGACGCTTCTGGCCAGGTCATATACGTGGGCAAGGCCAAGCAGCTGCGTGCGCGCATGCGCCAATACGTCAACTTCCAAGACGATCGCGCCAAGATACCGCTGCTCGTCGACGCCATCGACTCGTTCGAGTACATCGTCGTCGAGAACGAGCACGAGTCCCTCGTGCTCGAGAAGAACCTCATCAACCAACATGCGCCGTTTTTCAACGCCGATTTCAAAGATGACAAATCATACCCGTTCATCGCCTTGACGATGGGCGATGTGTTCCCGGCCATCAAGTACACGCGCGAAAAGCACCGCGCCGACACGCGGTACTTCGGCCCGTTCACCGATAGCAGGGCTGCGCGCATGATGACCGATGCGGTGCGACGCGTCGTGCCCATATGCTCAGCCAAGTGCGCCGAATGGCGCAGGCTCAAAAGGAAGCTCGACAAGGGCGATGCAGACGCGCTCTTGTCCGCCGACGGCATGCTGCGCCCGTGTTTCGACGCGCATGTGGGCCTTGGGCCGGGCGTATGTTGCGGCAGCATCGACCCTGGCGAATACGCCGAGAACGTGCGCCGTGTCGCCCGCTTCCTGGACGGCCATCATGACGAGTTCGTCGACGAGATGACCGCCGACATGATGGAGGCGGCGGAAGAACTCGATTTCGAACGCGCTGCCCGCATAAAGGAGCGCATCGATGCCGTGGCGGCGCTTTCGGACCGTCAGCACGCCGTTTCATCGCGTGACCTCAATGCCGACGTCATCGGACTGTTCCGCGAGGAGACGATAGCCGGCGTGCATGTGCTCATGATCCGCGAGGGGCGCATCATAAACAGCAACGAGTTCATCTTGAACCGCGGCAACGACGTTCCCGACGACGACCTCCTACGCGCGTTCCTGCTGCGCTATTACGATGCGACCACGTCGATTCCGCGCGAGGTCATCGTGCGCGACCAACCCGAAGACGCCGACGTCATGGCGGATTGGCTGACCGAGAAGCTGGCCAACGTCCATGGCGCGAAAGTGCGGTTCAGCGTGCCGCGCAAGGGCGAGAAGATGGAGCTCGCGGAAATGGCCGAGCGCAACGCCCAGCACACGCTGTTGCGCTACAAAGTGCGCACCAACTACGAGGACAAGCGCGTGAACGACGCCCTCTTGCAACTGGAAAGCGCCTTGGCGTTGGACAATCCGCCGCATCGCATCGAGTGCTTCGACATTTCGACCATCCATGGCAGCTACACGGTGGCGTCGATGGTCGTGTTCACGAACGGCAAGCCCGACAAGAACCAATACCGCCGTTTCAAGATAAAGACGCCCCTCGACGAGGCGAACGATTTCCTGAGCATGCAGGAAGTTATGGGCAGGCGGTATTCAGACGAGCGCATGGCCGACGAGCGGTTCGGCAGCAAGCCCGACCTCATCATCTTGGATGGCGGCAAGCCCCAGCTTACGGCGGCCATGCAAATGTTCGAGCAGATGGGCCGCACTGACATCGCGTTATGCGGCCTCGCAAAACGCGACGAGGAGCTGTTCGTTCCCTGGCAGGATAGCGGTCCGGTCGTGTTGCCCAGCGGGTCGGCCTCGCTGTATCTGGTGAAGCAGGTGCGCGACGAGGCGCATCGGTTCGCCATCACGTTCCACCGCGAATTGCGCGGCAAGGGCATGACCGCGAGCATCCTCGATGGCGTGGCGGGGCTCGGTCCCGTTCGCAAGAAGGCGCTTTTGAAGGCTTTCAAGTCGTTCCGCAACCTGCGTGCCGCAACCCTTGAGGACATAAAGGCCGCTCACGCCGTTCCCGACGAGGTGGCCGAAGAAGTCTATCTGGTGTTGCAGCAGTATAATGACCGCGGGTGACGAATAGGAGGTTGCCATGGACGAATCTAAATCGATGCCCGAGCTAGTCATCATAAGCGGCATGAGCGGCGCAGGCCGCACCGAGGCCATGCACGTGTTCGAGGACCTCGGGTATTTCTGCATAGACAACCTGCCTCCCAAGTTGATTGGCGAGTTGATAGCGTTGCCCGATTTCGCGCAATCAGACCGCGACGCCCGCAAGATCGCCATCGTCTGCGATGCCCGCGCGCGCGGCTTCTTCTCGAGCATGAACGCAGTGCTCAACCAGCTCGAGGACGAGGGCATCTCGTACAAGATCGTGTTCCTCGATGCCGATGACGAGAAGCTCATCGCCCGGTACAAGTCCAGCAGGCGCATGCATCCGCTCTGCGGCGACGGCGCCTCGATTTCGAGCGGCATCGAACGCGAGCGCTCTCTTTTGCGCGATATCAAGTCGAAGGCCGATTTCGTCATCGACACGACCAACACGCTTCCCGCCGAGCTTCGCGCGAAGCTGAAGGGCCTGTTCGCCAGCGGCGAAGAACGCGAGGGGCTTTCGGTGTCGGTGTACTCGTTCGGTTTCAAGCACGGCGCCCCGGTCGACGCCGATTTGGTCATGGACGTGCGATTCCTCCCGAATCCGTTCTACGACCCCGAGATGCGCACCATGACCGGCCTTGACGACAAGGTGCGCGACTACGTGCTGTACAACAGCGATACCGAGCAGTTCCTGAAACACTGGAAGGCGTTGCTCGACTGCGTCATGCCCGGCTATGTCGCCGAGGGCAAGCAGCAGCTCGCCATCGCGGTTGGATGCACGGGCGGACAGCATCGAAGCGTCGCCTTGGCCGAAGTGACGGGCGACTACCTGCGCACATGCGGGTACCGCGTCAGCGTCGCACATCGCGACTTGGCATTGGCCGTGCGGCCCGATGGGGAGCTGGTGAACGCCGACCCCTTGGCTGATGCGGGGGAGGATGCCAAATGAGCCTGCTATCTGCCGAGCCGTTCAGTCACGATCCTTCCGCGACGGCGGCATTCGCAGCGCTGCCCGAAGCGAAGGCCGACGAGCGGCCCGACCACAAGGTGCGCGCAGTTGTGATAGGCGGTGGCACGGGTGCGCCCGTCTCCATCAGGACGCTGCTGTCGATGGGCATCGAGACTTCAGCTGTCGTCGTCATGGCCGACGACGGCGGATCAACGGGCATCCTCCGTGACCAAGCGGGTGCGACGGCCCCCGGCGATATCCGCAAATGCCTGACGGCGATGGCCGCCGAGGCGGACGACCCGCTTACGCAGGCGTTCAAGGTGCGCTTCGGCTTCGCCGAAAACCACACGCTCGGGAACTTGATGCTCTCGGCACTCGAGGTGACGAGCGGCGGGTTCCCTCAAGCCATTGCGATTTGCGAGGAGCTGCTGCACGTGCGGGGACATGTGTATCCTTCCACGCTCGACCGCGTGACGCTCGTTGCGAAAACGCGTGACGGTCGCACGTTGGAAGGCCAGGCGATAGCAAACCATTCGCGTACGCCCCTGAAGAAAGTCGCCTTGCGCGCGCAGGGTGCGATAACGGCATATCAACCGGCCATCGACGTCATACGCGGCGCCGACCTCATCGTGCTGGGTCCCGGGTCGTTGTACACGTCCATCGTGTCGTGCCTCATCGTGCCGGGCGTCATCGAGGCCGTGAAGGCATCGGATGCGGTTGTCGTGCTCGTAGGGTCGCTCGCAGACGTGCAAGGCGAGACGAGGGGCATGAGCGTGTTGGACCATTACGAGGCCGTGGTTAGCCATGGCATGCGCGGCGGCATCGACTACATGCTGTTGCACGATGCGCGATGCGATACGCCCGAATGCGCAGAATACGTGCGTCGCCTGCCGTGCACGCAAAGCGACGTGGCATCAATCGAGGCGGCTGGCACGAAGGTGCTGATGCGTGACCTCGCAGATGAGGCTAACCCGTCTTGGCATGACCCGGCCAAGCTCAGGCACGCTTTCTCGGAGGTGCTCGCATAGCGCCATGTCGTTCAACTCCGATGTCAAAGACGAACTCG
>JAFWJU010000053.1 GCA_017511465.1 Eggerthellaceae bacterium
AACACCATGCCGGCGTTGCTGCGGATGAAGAACACGCTATCGGCATCTGATGTGTCGGCATCGAGCACGCTCACGCGCCCATCGTCGGGCACGAGCAAGGCGTTCACATGCTTGGCAAGCGTCGACTTGCCGCTGCCATTGCCGCCGAGTATGCACGTGAACGATCCCTGCTCGATATGCAGGTTCACGTTCTCGAGCGCATTTCGTTTTCCGTCGTATGTGAAACGGACGTTTTCGAACTCTATGATTGCCATGCGACTAGCGGCCCCTCACCCGGTTCTTAGCGGGGGTTATCAGGTTCGATATGCTCTTGTACACGAGTGCGGTCAAGATGCTTATCACCACGCCCTTGATGACGTTGAACGGCAGGATTGCCGGGACGACGAGCCCGGCCACGGTTTCGAAGGGCATGCCGTAGAACAACGGGTCGACGATGAGGTTGGCGATGATGGCGCCAACAACCAGGCAGATCGTTGCCACGACCAAGGCGATGACGGCGCCCTTGAACGTGCGGTTGCGTTTGTAAATGGCGCTTGCGGGCACGATGAACGCGATGGTCACGATGATGTTCATCAGGCAGCCGACCCAGTTGCCCGTGATGGCGCCGTGCGCGACGGCACTGACGATGCCCACGAGCACGCCCGGTCCCGCACCGTATGCGAAACCCACGACGGCCGATGGCACGAGCGCGATGTCGAGCTTCAGAAACGAAGCCGCCGGCATGATGGGGAACTCGATGAAGCTCAGCAGGATTGAGATAGCGCACATGAGCGCCATGGTCACGAGCTGCTTCGTACTCCATCGGTTCGTGTTCTGCACGTTCTGATTTTGCGCATAGTTAGACATGACAAGTCCTCCTGTCTCTTCCATCCGGACTTTAACCGTTGGTCCCGGACTCGCACCGGCGTCAACCTGAACCGGGACGCGCCTGCGCTAGCAAAACGCCCGGCCAGGGTCGCGGACTCTCGGCGGCTCGCGCCATCGATTACCGCCAGTGGGGAATTCCACCCCGCCCTGAAACAGATACAAACCTGATTGTAGCCGTGTGCCAGTCCCTATGCAATGGCGGGAGATGAGGTTGGGGGTCGTCTCTTCCAAGTTGGTCGTGGAAGCATTCGCTCCCACGTTCATCAGCACTTTTAAAGGCCGATGAATGCAGGCGAATACTCGGCGATCGTCTCGTACTTCGAAGCGTGCATCAACACGATCACGTCGTCGGGGTCGTATTCCTCGATGTAGCTCTCGAGGTCGCGAGAGTAGCGTCCGTTTCCGGGGAGCAGGATGACCGACTTGCTGTAATTCGACGCGATGAACCGCTCGAGGCAATACGAAAGCGAGTCGCCGACGAACAGGACCGTGCGACCGTTGTTCTCGCCGTTGTTGATCACTTCTGCGGCTCCGCCGCCGAAATACTCGTAGTATTTCGATGCGCCATCCGCTTCCAGCTGCACGCCTTCGAACAACACGGCTTCACGTGCGCCCATGTACTTTTCGCCGCCCCCGTCTTCTTGCAGGTTGTAAAACGACAGCTGCGAGAAATCGATGGGCAGGTCTTCGAGGTTGATTGCGTAATCCAAATCGAGGCTGCTATTGGCGTAGGTGCCTTGCCAGCTGTCGACCACTTCGACGGGGTTGTCGTAGGGATACACCCGAAGCCCCAGCCGTTCGGCAACCTGGTTGTACGATTTCAGCGCACGTTCGAGCGTCCAATGCGGGTCGGTGGCAAACCATTCGTCGACGATCTCGTCGTACGATGCAACGGAATCGATGAACGCGTCGATGCGCGGGTCCAGGCGGTCGATGAAATGCTCTTGCATCCATGCGGGGTTCAGTCGGTTGTTGAAATAGCGGTAGGTGGGGTTCGCCTCGGTTTGGTCGTGACGCGCCACGCAATCGTAAACGAATCGGATGTCGGGGTGCTTCTGCGCTGCTTCGTTGAGCGTGACAATCCAAGCGTCCAGCGCGCGCAGGTCATCGTCTGACGGCAGCTCTTCGGCTTGGTCGACAATCAGGCCATCGCTTGGGACGGCGTAATAATGCGACCCGAAGAACGTCGGATACACCACGTATCCGCGGATTGCGGCGGAAGCGGCGATGCATGTGCGCTGCATGCCCGCGTTGAGCAGCACCGCATGATCGCGCAGGGGGATGTGGTCGGCTATAAACGCGTCGAATCCGTCTTGAAAGCTCTTGTCGAGAACCGATTCGGCAGTCAGTGAGGGCAATTCGGCGTAGTAGCGGTTTTCGATGTTGGAGACTTCGGACACCTGCACGACAGTGGGGGCAAGCAATCCCGCTGCACCGTAAGCCATGACCGAGAACCCTATGGCGATTGTCACCACGGTTAACGCTATGTTCTCGAATCTTCTCATGCCTTATTGCCCTAGAACTGGAAGTAGATGAACGGGTTGAACGAGCCGGACACGACCGAGGCGCAGCTGGCGAGCAGCAGGGCCACGATGGCCACGTCGTAGAGCACCTGCGCCGCCGCGAGCGCCCGCGCGCGGGCGGGCGAGGCGGGATCGGCGTCGAGGGCGCACAGGCCCTCGGTGGACA